>JALSLV010000102.1 GCA_026988115.1 Lysobacterales bacterium
CGAACACAACGCACATAGCAGTGGTAATAGGACGTGTCTGATAAAGATATTAAATTTCTTCGAGCTGTTGTCATGTTCCTCTCCTTTTTAACAAGTTAACTTAGTTTCCAGCATTATAGCGCATAATGGATTTTATGTAAAATACAATGGGTGTCCCTAAAATACTATCCCTAAAATACTATGGGTGTCCCTAAAATACTTAATGGGTGTCCCTAAAATATTCTAAAATATTTCTTTAAAGGGTACTGACCCCCTTAAACTCCACCCATTTGAATGAACGACCTGGCTCAGCCGCACACCCCTTAAACTCCTTAAACTGTTGTACACCCCCCTTAAACTTTGAATTCGTTGATTTGACCCCACTCATTTAATACATCATTAATGTTTTTTTTCCAGTTTAGCTTAGGCATTGCTTTATAAAATTCTCTATGTTGATCGAGTCTATCGATTTTTGCTCCACATAAATAAGCTTCTTTTGATTTTTGATTATCCCAAAGAGGAAATATATTTTTTTCATCTTCACTTAAAGTGATTAATTCTGAATAATTTGTATCGATGACAAATTTTTTAAAGTGGTTAAGGTGATCAATATTAAAATAAATGTTTATTAAAATTACACTATTATTCTCATAATGTAAGTCAAAACTTTTATTCATCCAACAATTATTCCAGTTAACGTTAAAAATGGATTCCCATATTTTTCCTCCATACTTTGTTAAACCAACAAAAGTACTGGGAAGTTTAAAATCATCATTAGTTAAAAAATTTAAGATTTTGTTTTCATTTTTACAAAAAATTATTTTTCTTTTTAATAAATGCTTTATTGATATTTTTAACAACTTAAATGAAGATGAGTCATTTGAGGGCACATTGAATCTATGACAAAAATTAGGAACTGAAATACCTAAAATCGGAAATAATTCATAAAAATCAGAAATCACATAAATCATTACAACATCACTTTTAGTTAGTTTAAGCATTTTATACCTTTAAAGTATTCGTTAATAGTCTGCATTCAATACATTTTTCAATTTAAAGCTAAAGGGGTCAGTACCCTTAATGTTTAAATTCATAATTTCCTCGGCCTTGCACTGGTATTATAACCTACTTTTATTTTTAGTCTAAATTCTATTTTAGACTTAAATTTATTCATCTAAATGTTCTAAAAATAAATCTCAAGCTATTATCCCTTCAATAAATCAAACAAGCTTTTTATTACTTTTTTACTGCGTTTGTCGTTGGTTTTGATAAAGTTGGCATCCGCTCCTTGTAACGTAAACCATTGAGTTAATAATGCCACGGCTTGGTCTGTTTCGTTTTGGCTTTCGGCTCCACCCATGCGTTTTGCCAGTTCATCGACTTGATAGGCTAATCGCTGCTCTTTGTATTCATCTGGGGTAGCCTGCCCTGTTAGGTATTCGGCCGCTATCAAAATAAGACCTGCTTTTTGGCTATAATCTGCATTGGGTGATTGCGCTTGAGCAAAACGTTGACTTAATTGTTTTGCCAGTTTTTTATCATCCAATTGCTTAAGCTTATCCCTGTTTTCTTGAGCTTTGTCTAAATCGAGTGTGCCAAGTTCTAAGTTTTGACAAATAGCAGCGTATTTTTGTGCGTTTGTTAAGGCGTCAATAATTTCGTTATTGGCTAATGAAGCGACCTTTTTTTCCGCTGCTTCTATTAAGTTCATTGCCTTTGTTTGCAATGATTTGTTGCGGACATCTAAGACGTTGTAATCGTCTTTAAATCGCTCAATCAAACTGTGGATTCCCTGTGCTGTTTTTTCTGATTTAATGGCTTTTTCGCAAATTTTGATTAAATCGGCGGCGGTATTCATTAATTCTTTATTTTCTTGGTTTTGGGCATCGCGTTGTTGCTTGATGCGATTAAACACAGCATCGTTGGCCTTTCGAAATATTTTCCACAGTTTTCGTTCTTGATTTTGTGCCACTATTCCCGCGTGTTTCCAGTCATTTTGCAATTTTTTAGCGGCTTCTATCGCTTCATCTAATTCTTCTACATCAACTAATGCTTGAGCTTGTTCGATAAGCTTCTCTTTGCGACGTACCGCCACTTTATAAGACTCTTGCAAATGTGCATCAATTCGTGCTGTGCCTGAACGTATTTGTGCGGCAATTTTACCACGCGCTTTGGGAGGAATGGCATCCAAGTTACGCAACTGTTTTATTGCTTCACGTACCATACGTGCTAAATCCCGATCTTCAGTTTCTTGTAAATCCACTTCATGTAATGCTTGCACTTTGGCTTGAACTTGTTCGAGCTCTTTGCCCCATATTTCCGAACGGGCTTCAAAGAACTTTTGTGCTGGTTCAAACAGGGCTTGTTGCACTTCTCGAAACTGCGTGTAAAGCTCTTGATTGCGAACTGGATAACGATCGCCTTCTAACTTTTCGTGGTCTTCCATGTCCTTCCACCGCTTATTGGCTTCCTTCATTTTCTTCAATAAAGCATCAGGATGAACACCCTTGCCAATCAAGTCTTTGAGTTCTTCAATAATACGAATGCGAATCTTGTCATTACTCCATGTTTGCCATTTTCGCAATTCTTTGAGTTCATTCCAGAGGCTGTCAAAGGCAAATTTATTATCTTTAATTAAGGGGTGAAAACCTGCAATCTTTTTATTTGTTGCAATTTTATTTATGGCAATTTTGGCGTTGGCTAGTTGCCCATCTTTAATAAGTTTTTGGGCTTTGCTAATTCCTTGGACTGCATTTTTTGCGGCTTCGTCACGCAAAGCTGCCGAATTTTCAATGCGTTCTGCCAATTTTAGCATGGCATTATCGAAGCGATTTTTCAAGGTGGCAAAAGCGGCATTGTTTTTTGCTCTTTTTGCTTGCTCATCCCACATTTGACGGAATTCTTTTATTTGGCTGGGTTGATTGTATTTGTGTTTTAATGCGGCATCGAGTTTATCTGCCACTTGCATTAGTTTTTCTGGCAATTCTTGTTCTTTGGTTTCGGTGTCTCGCAGTGCTTTAAGTTCTGCTAGCACGTTTTCAAAGTTGTCTTTTTGTTTACCATCTGCATGGCTTAAGTCAAAACCTGAATATTTGCTGATTTGGGTTTGAATGTGCTCCCAAGTAGAATTTTGAGCGTTTTCTATGGACTTTTTTAGCTCTTCAATCTTACTGTTAATGCGTTGTTGTCTTTGCTGATTTAAAAACTCATCGCGCTGTTTGGGATCAAAGGTAAGACTGGCTGTGCGATACGCTCCTTCAAAACGTTGTTTGAAATCATCCATTTTACTTTTTGAATTTAGTTCGTCCCACTTGGCTTTAATGCCATCAACATCGGCTTTGCTGGATGTGCTTGGGTTGTGGATAAGCTTTTCCATTGCTTCGCATAAGTCCAATGCTTTTTTAGCATTGATTTTTTTAATATCTCCGTCATTTTCCAATTTGGCTTGGATAACCTTAATGATGACTTTATCCTTATTTTTAACCAATTTCAACACGCGCTTAAGCGTTGCTGGTTTGTCAATTTTTGCTACAATAATTTGGCGCAAATCTCTATCGGTTTCATTCACCAATAAATCGCCAAGTAAACCCTGTTTACTTATTTTATCGATACAATAAGTGCGAATTTCTTTATTTTTTGAGTTAAGTGCAGCCAGTTCAATGCTTTTTACATCATCAATGGTTTTGATTAAGTCTAGTTGCGTGTCGTCTTGTTTTTTGGCAAACCAATCTTGCATCATTTTAAACGCTGCATTTTTGACTAATTTACTTTTATCATTGCGTGCTATTTTAGCGATTAACCGATAGTCTCTTAAGCGTTTTAAGGCAGCTGTTCGAACCTTTTCTGATGAATCATTTTGTGCTATTGATCCAAGCTGAGCCAGCAGTTCCTCTGATGTATCATGAGCAACAGCACTTGCTCGGATGCTTTCGTCATTGTTTTTCCAGTTGGGCTTTTTAAATAGGTTAAAGATACTCATGCGACTTTCCTCATAATATTCTGTTCGATAAACAGCAATTGTTTCTCCGCGTCATTAATTGTGTATAACTCGCGAGCGATAGATTGTTGATTCGCTCGCTTGAGGAACCAACCAATATGTGATCTTGCAATCATCATGCCTTTGTATTGACCATAAAACTGGTGAAGATTTTCCACATGTTGGTACATGCTTTGGATAATTTCTTCATCACTTGGTCGGGGCAAAAGTTCCCCTGTTTTTAAATAATGCAGGACTTCGCGGAAAATCCACGGATTTCCTTGCGCTGCTCGTCCAATCATAATGCCATCACAACCAGTTTGTTCAAAGACATATTGCGCTTTTTGAGGTGAATCAATATCTCCATTGGCAATAACGGGAATATCAATATTCTGCTTAACTAAAGTGATGTGTTTGTAATCGGCAACGCCTTTGTATTTTTGCACGCGTGTGCGACCATGGATAAATAAGGCTTGCACACCGCAATCTTGGGCAATTTGTGCAATTTCTAATGCATTGATGCTGTTATCATCAATACCAAGTCGAATTTTCAAGGTCACGGGGCAATCAACAGCCTCAACCGTGGCTTGCAAAATATCCTTAACTAAATCAGGGTGAGCAAGCAGTGCGGAGCCGCAAGATTTTTTATAGACTTTTTTTGCAGGGCATCCCATATTGATGTCTATAATTTGCGAGCCATTTTGCACATTAAATTGAGCTGCTATGGCAAGTTTTTCAGGATCAGAGCCTGCAATTTGCGTAACAATTGGCCCAGGCTCGCCCTCATGGTTTAAACGAAAACGGCTCTTGGCTGATTTTAGCAAGGATAAATCGCACGCTAACATTTCCGAAACCAAATAACCTGCTCCCAATTGACGACATAGTTGTCGAAACGGTCTGTCGGTGACGCCACTCATCGGTGCCAAAGCAATCGAGTTTGGCATGATGTATGGGCCGATTTTCAGGGTTGGTAAATTCAATTACTTAGTATTCTTGTAAAACTGATGAATTATACATGATGTTAAATAGGTTTTGATAGGCAAACCCTATCAAAACCCGTGACTAAGTTAGAAGTTTAGACTTCTAGAAAAGATAAATTATTTTTTTTCTACTTCTAATCGATAAGCCGAGTGACAACCAACACAGTTTTGCATAAGTGTAGATAACTGTTCTAAAGCATAATTACCGTCTTCAAGTGATTCTGCATCCAATGCCAGTTGATCAAACTTTGTATGGGTATCAAAACCGAGTTTTTTGAAAGCGATGGGCAATTTACCCATTAAAGAACCAGGCACTTCTGCTTGAGCCGCACGGCCTACTTTTTTTGCTGCGCTGCTAACCTTATCTAAATCATCAGCGGCAACTGCTGCGATAATTTGTTGAGTGGCGGCTAAAAACCCACGCATTTCTTCAAGTATCAAATGCCTTTCTGAATCAGTCAAGTGTATGGTAGTTCTCCCATCCACGCTGGTTGTGGTACTGCCTTGGATGATAAATTTATACCCTCCAAATGCAATTATTGCTAATAATATAATTATAATAATTAATGCGGGTTTGTTCATTTTTACCTCTTATGTTCTTAAACCAATGCCCTTTTTAAGCATGTATAGGCATATTATAGTCAAGATGACCACAAAAGAAATAATTACCGTATATGCCGTGTAAATATTAACATCACTGACTCCTAAAAAGCCGTATCGAAAAGCATTGACCATGTATAAAACAGGGTTAAACTTCGAAACAGACTGCCAAAAAGGCGGCAATAATGAAATCGAATAGAACACTCCACCAAGGTAAGTCAACGGTGTTAGGATAAATGCAGGAATAATCGCAATGTCATCAAATTTGGTTGCATAACAGGCATTAATAAAGCCGCCCAAAGCAAATACAACTGAGGTTAAGACTACAGTAGAAATCACTATCCAAATATTGTAAACATGTATTTCTGTGAAAAATAAGGCAATAACAGTGACAATACTACCCACCATTAATCCACGGGCTAAAGCACCAAGTACATGCCCAAATAAAATAACCCAATTGGGCATGGGAGAAACCAGCATTTCTTCAATATGTTTGGAAAATTTAGCCCCAAAAAATGATGAGACTATATTGCCATACGAATTGGTAATCACTGACATCATCACAAGCCCAGGAACAATAAATGACATGTAGTCAAAACCACCCATCTGCCCTATTCTTTTGCCAATCAAGTTACCAAATATAACAAAATAGAGCGTCATGGTGATAGCAGGTGGTAAGATTGTTTGTGACCAAATACGCAAAATGCGAACAATCTCCTTACGTCCAAGGGTGAACAATGCCGTTAAAGTTTTGCTATTCATGCAGATTTCTCCTTGTTGTTATCTTTTTGTGTCATCTTAAAAAACAACTCCTCTAAGCGATTGACTTTATTGCGCATGGATAAGACTTTATAGCCTTGGGCATCAATTTTTTTAAAAACATCATTCAATGCTTCAGATTTTTTAACGTCTAACTGGATGGAATAATCGTCAGTAATTTTGGCATTAAGTTGGGATAAAAATTCATCCGTTGGTTTTTTGTCCAAATCCAATATAAAAGTCTCAATATCTAAAGTCGTTAGTAATTGCTTAATCGTGGTGTTTTGAATGATTTCACCGTGGTTAATAATAGCAATGTTTTTACACAGTTGTTCAGCTTCTTCCAAATAATGCGTAGTCAAAATAATGGTTGTGCCATCTTTGGCAATTTGTTCTACAAATTCCCACATAGAACGCCTAATTTCAATATCAACTCCCGCTGTTGGCTCATCCAGTATCAATAATTTAGGTTCATTCATCATGGCACGGGCAATCATTAATCGTCGCTTCATGCCTCCAGAAAGCATGCGCGACATGCCATTTCTTTTATCCCATAATTGCAATTGTTTGAGGTACTTTTCAGCACGTTTTAAGGCGATTTTTCGTGGTACACCGTAATATCCTGCTTGATTAACCAAAACATCCATCGGCTTTTCAAACATGTTAAAATTAAACTCTTGTGGCACTAAACCAATATGTGATTTAACTTTATTGCGGTCTTTGTTTAGGCTGTCACCAAAAACTTCAACTTCACCAGAGGTCGCATTCACAAGGGATGAAATAATACCAATTAAAGTGGATTTACCCGCTCCATTGGGCCCAAGCAAGGCAAATATTTCGCCAGATTGAACTTCTAAATCGAGACCTTTAAGAGCTACTGTACCATTTTTATAGGTCTTTTTTAAGTTAGAGACTTTTAACGCTATCGTCATAAGTAGATTTTATAAAAGAGAAGAATGTGTATATTAGGTCAAGGTATAAATAAATCAATCCCTAAGTATGAAAATTATCTTAAAATCCAAAACTGTTGCATCACTCTTATTTATCGCAATAAAGACAATCCCTCAGAGAATATCAACGTAAGGATACACCTGACCATTTAATCACTCAAAATAAAAATGGTGGGCAAGCCCACCTTACGAGTTATTTATTTTTTATATTCAAATTTAATAGCACTACTTCTTTTGACAACAGGGCCTTTTATTAATTTTTTATTGCTAAATACATAATAGACATCCATTACTTTGATTCTTTCACCTGTCTTTTGATCTTTACTAAAAATTTCAACTATTATCATATCCTCACTAAGAATTATTTGAGTGTTTTTAGATCTTTTAACCTTTTTAAGTATATTTTTATATTTTTTACTTCTAGGAGATATGGGTATATTGTGCTCAATTAAAAACAATAAATCTCCTACTTTCATTTCACCTAAATCGTTAATTTCATCCTTTGATAGATATATTGTTGGAGTGCTTTTATGAACTATTAGGTTTGTTTTTTCTTTACTGTGACAGATTGAAACTGTAAATAGAAGTAAGAGTATTTTAAAAATCATAATTTAAACGTTACGTTAATTTATTGATGTAAAGAACATCAAATATATTTTGACAAGTGCCAATGAGGATTTTTAACTAACCTCTCGAACTGTAAAACAACACTTAATTTTGGGTTAGAATGTTTAGATTTTGCCTCCTAATGGTTGGATTTCCGCGCGCAGGATGTGCGCGTATAGGACATTCGCAATCATCCGAGTACGGAAATACGACCCTTAGGTGGTAAAAGATATTCATTATCACCCAAAATGTAATAACTCTTCAGATTGGCTTATAAATTCTTCATCTCAAGGCTTAAAATGTGATTTGACAAGTGTCAATGAGCATTTTTAACGCAGAAATGGAGGATTTATAAGCCAATATGTGAGTTATTTACCAGTGGACACCTCGCATTAGAGAGGCAAACGCCACTTGCTCGGGCGACGAACGATGCCCACCCGAGGTCTTACCCTTTGCCGCTGCCGAATCGGGGAACATATTAAAAGCTGAGTTCATAATGACTTCCATGGATTTTGGAGCCAGTGCATGAGTGACTTGGGCGAATATACCAAGTCTTGTGGCTATGCGTTGTGGTCTGCGGATTATTGCATCTTTAACCATATCGGCTGCTTGTTCTGGTGAGATGGTTGGCACGTTATCGTACATTTTGGTTGGGGCTATCATTGGTGTGCGAACCAAGGGCATGTTGATTGTGGTAAAGGCTATGTTTGTATCATTAAATTCGGCTGCTGCGCATCGTGAAAAGGCATCGAGTGCTGCTTTTGAGGCGACGTAGGCTGAAAACCGTGGTGCATTGGTTAACACACCTATGGATGAAATATTAACCACTTGCCCGTAACGTTTTTCGGTCATTCCTGGTAAAAACCCAAGTATTAAGCGCAAACAGCCAAAGTAGTTCAGTTGCATGGTGCGCTCAAAATCATGAAATCGGTCATAACTTAAGGCGATGGAACGGCGTATGGAGCGACCGGCATTATTGACCAGTATATCAATTGAACCCAAATCATTAGTGACGTCTTTTATCAACTTATCTGCCGATTTCATGTCGGATAAATCACAAGTGTAAAGCGAAGTTTTTGAGCCTTCTTTTTTCATCACTTTTTGTGTTTCTAATAGTTTTTCCATGCCACGTGCAACAAGTATCACATGCGCACCAGCCCTTCCTAGCATGATGGCTGTGGCTTGTCCAATACCAGAGGATGCTCCCGTGACTAAGACTTTTTTGCCTCCAACACGACCTCTTAGACTGTGATCAATAAACAAATCAGGATCCAAGTGTCGCTCCCAATAATCCCACAAACGCCACGCATATTTTTTCAAATCCGGTACTTTTATGTCGGTGCCTTTAAGCAACTTTGCTGTTTCACGGTTATCAAATCGAGTTGGGTAATTAATAAAACTTAGCACGCCTGAAGGAATGCCTAATTCATTCATCACTTGCGAACGAATGCGACGCACTGGCGATAGCATCATCAAGCCTTGCTTTAAGGTATTTGGTATAAAGTTAAAGATTCGTGCATCTATGCGCATCGTCATTTGCGGTGCGTGACCTGCTTTGGCAAATATATTGAGCACTTCACCAATTTTACGTGGCTTTGGATCAGTTAGGTGAAAACATTTACCGTGTTGCCCTTTGGTGTGAGCAATGTGATCCATGGCATCGACCACGTAATCAACTGGAACCATGTTTAATCGACCGCCTTCTAAACCCAGTGTTGGCATCCATGAAGGCAACATTTTACGCATCTTCTGAATAAGCTTGAAAAAATAATAAGGCCCATCAATTTTATCAATTTCACCTGTTTTAGAGTGTCCAAGCACCATCGCTGGCCGATAAATTTGAAAGGGGACTTTACATTCTCTGCGCACCACGCCTTCGGATTCGTGTTTCGTTTTGAAATAGGGATTATCCAATCCTTCGGCTTCGTCAAACATGTCTTCACGGAAAACTCCGTTATAAAGACCCGCAGCGGCGATAGAAGAAACATGATGAAAACATTTGGCATTTACTTGTTCGGCAAAACCAATAGCACTTCGAGAGCCACCCACATTGGCTGCTTCTTGTTCTTCGAATGAGGCTTTCATGTCATAAATGGCTGCCAAATGAAACATGTGATTGATTTTCCCTTTGAGTTCATCGCGATTCTTTTTGCTGACACCAAGGTTGTTTTTAGTTAAGTCCCCAGTAATGGCAACCACGCGATTTTTGGGTGCATTGAGTTTTTCTAATAAACTATTGAGTTTCTTTTTCGAACCTGACCGCACCAAAACATATATCTTACCTTTACGTTTAAACAGTTTTGGAAGAAGATTTGAGCCAATAAAACCCGTTGCACCTGTGACAAAATACGCCATATTCAATACCCTTTATTTTTATGTTGATGTTATTTCCTTGTATTGTATAATAAAAGACACAATTTAAAAATAACAATTTTGGAAAAACTTTATGAGTGATTTATCTAAATTATTTGCCCAAGCGCAAGAGAGTATTAAAACCTTAAGTAAAAAACCCGATGATGACACCATGTTAGAGCTCTACTCTCTTTACAAACAAGGTTCTCAAGGCGATGTAACTGGCGAACGCCCTGGTTTTTTTGATTTCGTTGGTGGTGCTAAATTTGATGCTCGCGAGAAACTTAAGGGCATGAGTCAAGATGACGCCATGCAAAAATACATTGATAAAGTTAATGACTTACTCGGCTGAAGTCTAACTCATGAAAACCAAGGATAGAATCATCCAAACGGCATTAATGCTTTTTAATGAAGAAGGCGAATCCAATGTGACCACCAATCACATTGCCGACGAAATGGATATTTCGCCAGGTAATTTATATTATCATTACCGCTCTAAAGACGATATTATTTGGCAAATCTTCCTTAATTATGAAAAGAAAATTCGTTTAGTATTGGAGCAAAAAGACTTAAATTATGCCTCCATGCAAGACATGTGGAATTACCTTCATGCTGTTTTTGATGTCATCTCTGAATACCGCTTCCTTTACCGAAACCTCATTGGGTTAATGAGGCGCATAGAGTTCTTAAAAAGACACTTTAGGCACATTTTATCTTTGAAATCTCAAAGAGCCTTATCTATAATGTCGCGCCTGGCTGAGGACGGCTTATTAAATGCCGACCAGCAAACCATTGCTTCTTTAGCTGACCAAATAGCTTTGACCGCCACTTTTTGGCTCAACTATTCCATTGCTATTTACGATGACGATTATGACGAAGAGAAAAAGTTATCGCATGGAATATTTCATGTGATACGTATGGTTGCTCCTTTTCTTACAGAAAATGACAAAGCCTTATTAGATGAGTTATCCACTCAATTTTTATAAACAACTCAAATTTTAAAACACTAATGAAAAAAGAATTTATGCGTAAAGCCATAGCGCTTTCAATCGACAATGTAAAAAATAATCTTGGAGGTCCCTTTGGTGCAGTGGTTGTTAAAGATGGGCATATTATTGCAACCGGCGCTAATTGCGTCACAAGCCACAATGATCCAACAGCCCATGCAGAAGTCACTGCGATTAGAAATGCGTGCAAAGAACTGAATTCATTCCAATTAGATGGTTGTGAAATTTACACTTCTTGCGAACCTTGCCCCATGTGTCTCGGCGCAATTTACTGGGCACGACCCAAAGCCGTTTATTATGGCAACACTAAAGCAGATGCCGCTAAAATTGACTTTGATGACCAGTTTATTTATGATGAACTAGACTTGCCTTTACAAGAACGTAAACTAAAAATGCAACAATTTTTAGGTGATGAGGCTATCCAGGCGTTTGAATTGTGGCAAAAAAACACTGAAAAAACGGAGTATTAACAATGAAAAAAATCCTACTTATTGCCTTTTTATTAATCAACCATCTCAGTTGTGCAGATACCCTTTTAGGCCTTTATGCTGGGGTACAAGCAGGACTTTACAATGGTTCTGGGGACTTAAGAGCGACTAATTCAAATTACAATCAAGCTTTTAGTAAAATTGATAAAAATTCAATAAACAGTAGTTCATTTTTTATTGCTCTTGAACATGGCATCCCTTTGCTTCCAAACATCAAACTACGCCGCACCAACTTGCAAGTGGATAACTTTGTCAATTTAGACTTAGTTTGCACGCTTGACTTCCCTAATAGATGCTTTCCAGAGACATCACTGAATTTAGGTCATACTGATTTAACCCTTTATTATGAGTTATTGGATAATTGGGTTAATCTAGATTTAGGAATTAGCGCCTCATATTTTGGTGGTAATATTGACTTTGATACTGGTTTAGATTCTGATGTTAATTACGCTAAACTCGTGCCTGCTGTTTATGGAAAAGCCTTATTTGAAATGCCAATTACTGATTTAAGTACCAGCTTAACGGTTAATATTGGATCGGCTTCGAATGCAAATGTGAGTGATATTGAATTAGCCATTGAGTACAAACTTTCATTGGGATTTACTGTTGAAGCAGGATTACGCAAACAAAATATAAAGTTAACTCAATTTAATGGAACCGATTTAGACTTTAATGCATCGGGTGTGTTTGCAGGCTTGAATTTTCACTTTTAAATCTTGATATATCTCATAATCAAGTCAAAAAGCCACATTATTTTACATTTCATCCTTTTTTTTAGAGCCCATAGGTGTTATATTAGGGCTTTCTAATATAAACAGGTATCTTACATGAAAAAAATATTATTAACTGTTGCAGTTATAACTGCTGGTTTAGTTTCTTCAAACGCTATGGCTGCAGGCGATGCTGCTGCAGGTAAAGCAAAAGCGGCAGTTTGTGCAGGTTGTCATGGTGCGGCTGGGATTTCTGCTACTGGAATGTGGCCAAATCTTGCAGGACAAAAAGAAGCTTATCTTGTTAAACAATTAAAGGCTTTTAAAGATGGCACGAGAAAAGACCCAACAATGGCGCCAATGGCTGCTCCTTTATCAGATGAAGACATGGCTAATTTAGCGGCTTATTTTGCTAGCTTAAAGTAAGCAATGTTTGATTAATTATTTCGTTTTTATTGAACGAAATTAGCTTATAAAAAAACCCCGAATAAATCGGGGTTTTTTTATACATTATACTTTATTCTTAATCCCTTATAAGAACTCAATACTCCATGAGTTGATATAACCCGTATCAGCTCCTGCACTATCAATAACTTTTAATTTCCATGTGCCTGTAGCACTTGTACTGCCTTTGTTCACAGTTTTTGATTCATTGATATTGTTGGCACTTCCACCAGTATTACTTCTTAGTGTAGATACGACTCCTGTTGGATCAATCAATTGCACTGTTAAATCACCAATATAAGTATGAACGATATTGTAAGTGATTTTAACACTGTTTGATGCGCCAGTGCGGTTAACACTAATACTTGAAGTTGCACCCGTTGGATTATTGTCAGGAATATTAACATTCGTTGTATTTGAAAATACAGACTGTTGCGATCCACCGCCTCCAGTGGTGTAACTGCCTGTTAAGCTCGCACCAGAGAATGTTGAATAAGCATTAATCATGACATAATAAGTGCCTGCTTGTGCAGTTGTAATATTACATGTCTCATTATTACCACTCGCCCACGAACGGCAATCATAGTTTGAAGTCGTTGGTGCCGCACCGAATCTCACGTATAAATCTGCATCACCAGTTCCACCACTCATAACAAATTTTAATGCTGATGCACCAGCGGGAACAACCATCGTATAATTCAATTGTGTTCCTGTAGAACCCGATAGACCAGTTTTAGCAACACCATTAGTTAAGACATTTCCTGTTGGAGGAGGTGGCGCTGTAACCGTAACATTTTGAGTTGAAGTACCAGTCGCACCATTATTATCAGTCACTGTTAATGTTACTGAATAAGTACCCGCACTAGCAAATGTATTGCTTGCTGTTACTCCAGTTCCACCAAATGACCACGAATAGCTAGAAATAGTGCCATCACTGTCAGAACTCGCAGAACCATCGAAGCTACAGCTTAAGTCAGTACAACTACTGGTAAATGAAGCCGTAGGTGCAACATTTACAGGAGGCGCTGTAACCGTTACATTATGAGTCACAGAGTTAGTTAAACCGCCATTGTCTGTTACCGTTAATGTCACGGCATAAGTTCCTGCACTGCTGTAGGTTTTTGAAGCAGTTGAACCACTTGCGCCAAATGACCAAGAATAACTTGAAATAGTGCCATCACTGTCTGAACTCGCAGAACCATCGAAACTACAGCTTAAGTCAGTACAACTACTGGTAAATGATGCAGTGGGAGCAACATTGGCCGCCGCCGCTGTGTAACTGCCCGTTAAACTTGCACCACTGTAAGCGGCATAAGCCTGAATTAACACATGATACGTTCCTGCTTGTGCACTGGCTATATTACACGTTTCAGTATTACCAGATGCCCACGAACGGCAATCATAAGATGAAGTTGTTGGTGCGGATCCAAATTTAACATATAAATCAGCATCTCCCGTTCCACCACTCATGGCAAACTTAAGATTGGTAGCGCCTGAAGGCACTGCCATTGTATAATTAGTTCCTGTACCTGTTGCACCCGAAAGACCTGTTTTTGCCACTCCATTGGTTAAGATGGTATTTCCTGTTGGAGGAGGAGTTGTTCCACCCATGGCTAAAACGGCTGCATTAGAGTCAACAATTCCTGCACCACAATTTGCAGTGGTACATTGATGAGAACTCACTGTTGGGAAAGCTCTTGCTGTAGATTTCATGGTACTTTCAATTTCTGCTGGCGTAGCCGTTGGTTTTGCTGCGTACATTAGAGCAGCGAGACCTGCCACATGAGGGGCTGCCATTGATGTGCCTTGTAACGCTCCTATGCTATCTGCACCTGGAGTCGTTGTTCCAGCATTATAAGTTGATTGAATCATATTGGCAGTACTCCATACACCACCTTGACAATCGGCTACCGAAGTTGGCATTGCTTCTGCTGTTGGTTGACAACCATCTCCACCAGGAGCAGCGACATCAACCGCGGTTCCATAGTTGGAATAATAAGCCCTTCCACCGAGGCGATTAGTCGAAGCAACAGAAATCACATTATTACAGTTTGCTGGTGGATAACCTGATGAACTGTTATCATTACCCGCTGCAACAACAACCGTTGTTCCAGCATTAACGGCTGCATTAATGGCATTTTGATAAGTAGAAGTACAAGCTGCAGGAGAACCTGAACCGAGCGACATATTGATTACATCGGCGGGGTTTTGGTTAGTTGGTACGCCTGAAACACTTAAGCCTGCTGCCCAACGAATACCATCAGCAATATCTGATAAAGAACCTCCGCATCGTCCAAGCACACGAACTGGAACAATTTTTGCATTATAAGCAACACCAGCCACATCACTGTTATTATTTGTTACCGCCGCAACAGTACCAGCAACGTGAGTACCATGCCATGAACTGTTACTGGCAGCAGATCCCGTTCCACATTGTCCAGCTGTGGTAAAATCACCTGGATCTTGTGCATTTGCATCACGACCATCACCATCACCTGAAACAGATGTTGAAGTAATCATATCGTAACCACCAACAATATTTGCTGCTAAATCCGCATGAGGGCGATAACCTGTATCAATAACAGCAACGGTCACACCTGATCCTGTTGATGTATCCCAAGCAGTAGGTAAATTCATTCCTCCTGTGGCTTCAAAATAATGCCATTGCGTGTTATAAGCCGTATCATTAGGCGTTGCATAAGGCACTATCCAAGCATCTATTTCAGCGTATTCTACATCTGAGCGTTTATTTAATTGGTCAACAATTTGATTTAAATCAACAGCAGATTGCCTTCCAGATCTATTTTCACTTGGCTTTAAGGTTAGGACTTCAGCCCCTCCAGACATAGCGCGTTTGAATTCTAAATTAACACCTAATTGGGTACTTAATTGACTAGCGTGAGTAACAGAATCAACACTGATTCTTGAATTGTTATTTTTATATTTGATTATAATTCCAGGATTCAGGGGATTTGCTTGCACACCATTTCTTGCCGAATTGGCATCTAATGATGATTGCGCATTAACTGACAGGCTTGTTAATGCTAACAAACCGACTGCTGGCAGTACAATGTTTCTCAACTTTCTCATATAGTTCTCTCTCTTGTTTAAAAAAAATAGGCAACACAAAATTCTTCCCCATTTAATATATAAGAGACCTTTGCATAACTATAGTGACGAGTAAAAAATGATTAAATTCACCAGCTTTTCGCTAAAAATCTCGCCAATAACTGGTTATTACCTTCAATTTTTAACTCAATCTGGCAAATTTTCTCTATTTTTTCTTTCGCCATATAGTTATGCAAAGGTCTCTAAAATTCTAAATGGTTATTAAATCACAGTGTATTACCAAGTGGTTTTGTAATAATTTACAAAGTTAATGATTAGCAACAGATTTTTTTATAATTATCGTTGCGCTTTTTATTATTTATTCACCGACAATATTTGTCAAGAAAATACCCGACAAAATCAATTTGCCCATATTCTCACGTAAAAACGCTTAATTTTGAGACAAATTTCACATATTTGTATTATTTTTTTATATTTTTAGGTAAAAGAAGAAATTGGGGTCTCATTTATGTTGTTGCTAAGAAAATCATTTTTAGTTATGATAAGAACCCCTTATTCATAAAAACAAGCCTAAATGACAGCAATTATCTGTGGCATTCAAAGCACAAAACTTCTGCCTGAAGAAATTTCACTACTCAAACACCCACTAGTATGTGGCGTCATTCTTTTTAAGCGTAATTTTGAGAACTATTCACAACTTAAAGTTTTAATACAAGAAATAAAAAGTCATTTTGGTGATGATTTTCTTGTCACTGTCGACCAAGAAGGAGGACGTGTTCGTCGTTTTGACTTGCCATTTACGCGTTTACCACCCTTATTAGATATCGGCAACACCCATAATCAAAACAAAGACTTAGCCAAGTCTTTTGCACACACTCACGCTTGGCTAATGGCAAGTGAGTTGCTTTCGATTAGTATAGACATGAGTTTCGCCCCTGTTTTAGATATTGACAATGGCAGCAATGTCATTGGTGATCGAGCCTTTTCTAACAACGCAGATATTGTCACCGAACTCGCTGATTATTATTGTCGCTCTATGCACGATGCTGGTATGAAAACAACAGCCAAGCATTTCCCAGGTCACGGAACAGTTGTCGCTGATTCACATTTTGATTTACCGATTGACGACAGAAGTTTTGAGGAAATTGAAATGCTCGATTTACAACCTTTTATTACATTAATTAAAAACAAATTAGTTGATGCCATCATGATGTCACATGTCATTTATCCCAAGGCGTGTCAACAAGCTGCTGGCTATTCAAAATTTTGGTGCCAAGATGTTTTACGTGACAAGTATGGCTTTGAAGGAGTAATAATATCTGATGATTTAGGCATGAAAGCTGCTGATTGTGTCGGTGATGTGCATGCACGTTATCAAGCCTGCATTGATTCTGGCTGTGATATTGCACTGGCATGTACAATGGAATTATCACAAGAATTACTGACCAAACTGCCAACAAAAACGGCTAAAAGGCGTTTTCCTCAATTAATAGGCAAATCAACACTATCAAAATCAAAAGATTTTTGGCAAAATAGTACGTGGCAAGCCGTACGCAAGAGTATGGTGGCAATACAAGCTGAAATTTATAACTCAACTAAGTGAAAACCATGAACAACTACCCTAACCTTCTTAAACCACTGGACTTAGGATTCACCACCATTAAAAACCGTGTACTAATGGGCTCAATGCACACAGGGTTAGAAGACCGTGCAAAAAACTACCCAAAACTTGCCGAATATTTTAGGCAGCGCGCTGCAGGTCAAGTGGGATTAATTGTAACAGGAGGCATCAGTCCAAACTTACGTGGTTGGACAGCACCCTTTAGTGGTTGTTTAAAGTTTAAATTTCAAACCAAACGCCACAAAATTGTCACCGATGCAGTGCATGAAGCCGATGGTAAGATTTGCATGCAAATTTTGCACACTGGTCGATACGGCTACCATCCTTTTAGTGTGTCGCCATCAGGAATAAAATCACCCATCACACCATTTAAAACCAAATTAATGACGGCAAAGGACATTGAAAATCAAATCAAAGCTTTTGTCAACACGGCGCAACTGGCTCAAATGGCAGGTTATGATGGCGTTGAAATAATGGGTTCTGAAGGGTATTTAATTAATCAATTTATTGCCAAAAGAACCAATCACCGCAAGGACAAATGGGGAGATAATTTTAATAACCGCACACGTTTTGCTAAAGAAATAGTGCAGCGTACACGAGAAGCCGTGGGCACTGACTTTATTATCATTTTCCGTTTATCCATGTTGGACTTAGTTGCTCAAGGCAGTACCTGGGATGAAGTGGTATCACTGGCAAAAGATTTGGAACAATTGGGTGTCACCATCATTAATACAGGAATCGGTTGGCACGAAGCCCGCATTCCAACTATTGCCACCTGCGTGCCACGTGGTGCCTTTTCATGGGTCACCGAAAAAATGCGACCACATGTTAAAATTCCTTTGATTACAACAAACCGAATTAACACGCCAGAAGTGGCAGAAAAAATCTTATCAGGAAATCAAATTGATATGGTCTCAATGGCACGTCCATTTTTAGCCGATGCCAATTTTGTGCAAAAAACAATGGACAACAAATCAGACGAAATTAATACCTGTATAGGCTGTAATCAGGCTTGTTTGGATCATGTTTTCAAAAACAAACGCGCCACTTGTTTGGTCAATCCACTCGCCTGCTACGAAACCGAATACAAAATCAAACCAACAACACAGGTCAAATCTTGTGCAGTCATTGGCGGAGGCCCTGCGGGCATGGCATGCGCCAAAACTCTAGCACAACGTGGTCACAACGTGACTTTATTTGAAGCCAGTGACAAACTTGGAGGGCAGTTTAATCTTGCGGCTAATATTCCAGGAAAGGATGAGTTCTTTAATACCATCCGTTATTTCAAAACACAATTTGCCAAGCACAAGGTGAATGTACAACTCAACACTAAAGTTAATGCCAATGATTTATCGGCTTTTGATGAAATCATTATCGCCACAGGTGTGCAGCCTCGAGTTCCAAAAATTAAGGGTATCGAACACGATAAAGTTATCATCTATAATGATTTAATTACCAAAAAACAAGTCGCTGGAAAATCCGTTGCTATTATTGGTGCAGGTGGCATAGGCTTTGATATTGCAGAGTTTTTATCTGAGGATAACGAGGCAGTTTATACAGACCCCAAAGCCTTTTGCGAGGAATGGGGAATCGACATGACTATCCAAAGTGAAGGAGGCTTAACAAAAGCCAATCACGCTCCAAGCCCTAGAGAAATTTACCTACTGCAACGCAAAACCAGCAAACCGGGCAAAGGTTTAGGAAAAACAACTGGATGGATTCACCGTTTAGCTCTTAAAAAACGCGGCGTGAAAACTATGATTGGATGCAGTTACGACAAGATTGATGATCAAGGTTTACATATCAGCATTAAGAAGAAAGACAACAGCCAAGAACAGCACACACTCAATGTTGACAATATTATTATCTGTGCTGGGCAAGTCTCAGTTAATAAACTTTTTGATGAACTCAAAGACAAACAATCCACACATATTATTGGTGGAGCAGAATTTGCTGGAGAACTGGATGCCAAACGCGCCATTAAACAAGGTGTCTTACTTGGGGCTAAAATTTAAATAGCAATTCATGCTCGCTTTAATTACAATATCGCCATGAATGAATACAGCAAAAAAAAATCGCCTAAAATCAACAACCTTAAAGTGCCTCCACAATCTGACGATGCGGAGCGTTCAGTCTTAGGTGGTTTATTATTGGTCAAAGATGCGTGGGATAAAATTGCTGATTTAATCAGCGAAGATGACTTTTACCGCAATGATCACGCCCTTATATTTAAAGCCATCAAAGCCTTGAGCATTGATTCCAAACCTTGTGATGTCATTACCGTGGGGGAATGGTTATCCACTCATCAAATCATTGAAGATGCTGGTGGCGAGGATTATTTGATAGAAATTGCCAGCAATGTACCAGGTGCTGCCAACATAAAAGCCTATGCTGAAATTGTCCGTGAAAAATCAGTGCTTCGTCAATTGGTACAAATAGGCAACAACCTAACCGAACAAGCATTCAATCCCGAGGGCAGAAACAGCGATGATTTACTCGAAAACGCAGAAAAAGACGTTTTTAATATACGCGAACAAACCTTAAAAACCAAGAGTGGCTTTCAAGACATCAAAGGCTTGTTGCGTGATGCCATTGAAAGCATTGAGGAAATGGCTGAATCCGATGGTTCCATGACAGGCATCCCAACAGGCTTTACCGATTTTGACAAAAAGACCAATGGTTTACAAAAATCCGACCTTATTATTGTAGCAGGGCGTCCTGCGATGGGAAAAACCTCATTTGCCATGAATATTGTTGAAAAAGCCGCCATTGCACACGATGCCAGTGTGGCTATTTTTAGCATGGAAATGTCATCAGTACAATTGGTTATGCGCATGCTTTCTTCGCTTTCACGCATTAATTCAAACAAGTTAAAAACAGGTGACTTGAGCGATCATGATTGGCCTCGCGTCATGCAATCGCAACAACTGATGGCTAAATCACGCATCTTTATTGATGATACTCCCGCTCTTTCGCCCATGGAAGTGCGAGCCCGTTGTCGCCGACTCAAACGCCAACACGGTTTGGATTTAATCGTATTGGATTACTTGCAACTAATGCAAATTAAGGGTTCTGAAAATCGGGTCAATGAAATCTCAGAGATTTCACGTTCGCTCAAAGGGCTTGCCAAAGAATTAGATGTGCCTGTTATTGCTTTGTCACAGTTGAATCGTTCACTAGAACAACGCCCAAACAAACGTCCAGTTATGTCCGATTTGCGTGAATCCGGAGCCATCGAGCAAGATGCCGATTTAATTGTATTTATTTATCGCGACGAAGTTTATAACGAAGACACGATGCACAAAGGCAAAGCTGAAATCATTTTAGGCAAACACAGGCATGGCTCTACAGGCATGGTTCCCTTAACCTTTTTGGGTGAATTTACGCGTTTTGAAAACTTTCTTAACGATATTGGCATTGAGTCGCAAACACCCCCTAACCAAACGCATTAATACAGGTTAATCCATGAGCCGTGGAACTACAGCCATAATAAACCTTGCTCATTTAAAGCACAATTACACGGTTTTAAAAAAACAAGCACCCAATAAACTGGTTTTGGTTATCAAGGCGGATGCCTATGGTCATGGCATCAAACGCGTAATTCAAACTTTAGGAACAGTTGATTGTTACGCGGTTGCCACCATTGAAGAAGCCTTACTGATTCGCCGTTACAACCAAGAAGTAAAGATTCTATTGCTCGAAGGTTTTTTAGATGCAAACGAGCTTGAAACGGCTTTTGAAAACAACTTTGATTGTGTTATACACCAAATTGAACAAATAAAACTCTTGCAAACCATTGCCTCATCAAAAACAATGAATATCTGGTGTAAATTGGACTCTGGCATGAATCGCTTAGGCTTCAACACAGAGCAATTTCAGAGTGCTATCAAAATACTCGAAAAGCACCCAAATGTTCAAGACATCATTTTAATGAGTCACTTTGCATCAGCTGATGACAACACAAACACACTCACGCAAAAACAAACCGAAATGTTTTTACAAATTGATAAAGCCTACCCTACTTACCAACAGTCTTTATCAAACACTTCTGCTCTACTGAACCATAAAAACTTAAAAGATGAATGGTGCCGAGTTGGGTTAGCACTTTTCGGTGTTTCACCCATTGCAAATAAACAAGCGCAAGACTTTGGATTAAAGCCTGTCATGACTCTAAAAACCAACATTATCGCCATAAAAAACATTGGTGTTAATCAAGGTATTGGTTATTCACATGCCTATGTAAGCACCAAACCCATGAAAATTGCCATTATTGGCATTGGGTATGGTGACGGTTATCCATGGAATTTAACCGACAAAGCCTCGGTCAAAGTTAATGGCATACCTGCCCAAATAGTTGGTCGCGTATCCATGGATATGTTAGCCATTGATGTCAGCACAATTAAAAACCTAAAAGTAGGCGATTCTGTACTGGTTTGGGGACAAGATAAGAAATCAGAATTACCCTTAGAAACTGTAGCCAGTCATGCACAAACAATTCCATATGTGTTATTATGCCAAATAACCTCTCGCGTACATTATAACTATGTCTGAAAACAAAATAATCGCCTATTTTAAATCTCAAGTCAAAACAGGTGAATGGAAACCATTGATTTGGTCCTTCTTGTACTTTTACTTTTTACTTACTGGTTATTTTATATTACGACCCATACGCGAAGTGATGGGCGTTACCGCTGGTCCTGAAAATTACGACCTGTTGTTTTCAGCCACTTTTATTGTAATGCTGCTTATTCAACCTATTTATGGGAAGATAGTTTCCACCTATTCACGCAAACAATTTATCCCGCTTATTTATGGCTTTTTTGCCATCTGCATATTGTCTTTATGGGCTATATTTAAAAACTTCGGCACGGACAATGTTATGCTTGCTCGTGTTTTCTTTGTTTTTGTTAGTGTTTATAATGTCTTTGTGGTTTCAGTATTTTGGAGTTTTATGTCCGATGTCTACAATAAAAAACAAGGCAAAAGGCTCTTTGGTGTAATAGCTGCTGGCGGCAGCACTGGAGGTATAACAGGTGGTTTAATTACATCCGCGTTAGTGCATAGAATTGGCACCATAAACTTATTACTGGTGTCCTTTGCTTTTTTATTATTGTGCATATTTGCCGTTTATAAAGTCAGAGAGTTTGCCAACGAATCTACTGAAAACAAAGAAGCCCCTATTGGTGGCAGCCCCATTGAAGGAATGAAATTAATTTTCAGCTCCAAACTTCTGCAACAAATTGCCTTAATGACGGTGATGTCAGTCTTAATTGGCGGTATCTTTTATACCTTGCAAGGTTATTTTGTTAAAGAATATTTCCCTCAGAGAGCCACACGAACCGCAGTATTTGCCAATATCAATACCGTTACTAATATGTTTACTTTGTTTTTTCAGTTAATTCTCACGCCTTTTTTCTTGCAAAAATTTAAAATTCATAAAATTTTAGGCATTTATCCAGTAATGATGATATTTGCCTTCGCTTTATTCGGTTTTTTTCCTGTACTTAATGTAGTTCTTGGAGGAATCATCATGCAACGCAGCGGTGCATACGGAATTATGAAACCCCCAACTGATTGGTTGTTTACAGGCCTTAATAAAAACATTAAATACAAGTTTAAAAACTTTCTCGATACGGTGATTTATCGAGCTGGCGATGTATTTACTCAATTATTTTTTGTTAATAGTGCCGTGTGGTTTTCTGGTTTTCTCATCAAACAAACAGGTAACCAAACTTACAATATTAAATTAATACTTGCCATATCAGGCTTCATCTTTAGTATTATCTGGTTAATTAATGCCATCAAAGTCGGGCGATTAGCCAATGAAAAATTTAAGCACAGTAAGGAAATAGAAGAGTTGCATTAGCCCAATAAAAAATCCCGCAAGTGCGGGGTTTTTTATTGCCTAATTTTGAGGAGGCATTACTCACCCATTGATGATTTTATTTTATTTTGCAAAGCAGCCAATATGGTTAAATTGCCAGCGATAATATTTCCACTTTCCAGGTGATTTTTTTCCAATTTAAAATCGCGGCAATCGCCACCTGCTTCTGAAACGATCAAACTACCAGCTGCCATATCCCATTTTTCCAAACCCATTTCCCAAAACCCATCAACACGTCCTGCTGCCACATAGGCTAAGTCCAATGCCGCAGATCCTGCTCGACGAATATCTCCAACGGATTTAAAAATAGATTTAAACTGCAACATGTATCGGTTAAACACTTCACGTTTTCTGAAGGGGAATCCAGTAGCAATAACAGCATCCTTTAGTGTTGCTCTTTGGTCAATTCTTAAGCGCGCATCATTGAGGTAAGCCCCATGCCCTTTTGAAGCGTAAAAGGTCTCATCTCGCACAGGGTCATGAATCAAAGCGTGTTCAATTACGCCTTTAACTTCCAAAGCAATCGATACACAATAATGAGGGATGCCATGCAGATAATTGGTTGTGCCATCCAAAGGGTCCACTATCCAAATATGATCCGCATCAGGGTTACCAACCAATCCATTTTCTTCACCCAATACAGCGTGTTCTGGGTGGGCTTTGGCAATGACTTCAATTATGGCTTGTTCTGCTGCTTTGTCAGCAATACTGGCAAAATCATTTTCTTTTTTCTTTACCACGTGCAAGGTATGCACTTGTTTTTGGAAGCGCAATAAAACACCACCGGCAGTAAAAGCGGCTTTTTCTGCAATATTTATCTCGGGTTGACGCATAAAATTTATACATGTTTTGAATAATCGCGTATGATAGCTTTTCTTTCGCATTTAATATAGGATTATGTCAAACAATATACGCTTTGTGCTACTTGGCACGACACATTCGGGCAATATAGGTGCGGCAGCACGCGCAATGAAGACCATGGGACTCATCGATTTAGCTTTAGTTAACCCTGAAGATTTTCCAAGTTCTCAAGCCACATCACGCGCATCAGGAGCCGATGATTTACTCTTTAATGCCGAGATTTGCAATACCATGGATGAAGCAATTAAAAAGAGCAAGTTAGTTATAGGAACCACAGCTCGAAAGCGCCATTTAGATATTCCTGTAATAAATGCCCGAGAGGCGGCCCAAATTTTAGTCAAAGAATCCCAACAACATCCTGTGTCTTTAGTCTTTGGCAAAGAACGCTATGGCATGACCAACCAAGAGGTTGAACGATGCCATTACCTGGTTCGTCTGCCAACCGTAGAAAGCTTTTCATCTCTCAATCTTGCTGCCGCTGTTCAAGTGTTGTCTTATGAATGCCGTATGGCAGCAATGGCTTATGAACCAGAACAAAAGCTTGAGCAATTTTCGAACGAAGAAATGGTGAATGCTGAGGTGATGGAAAGTTTTTACCAGCATTATTTTAATGTCATGGAAAAAGCACTTTATTTACGTAAAGAAGGTCACGAATCATTGAAAACAAAAATCAGAATAATGTATAATCGCATCCGCCCTAAAAGGCATGAAATTGACATCTTAAGAGGTTTCTTATCCAAGCTTGATAAAAAACTTTAAATTGCGATTTTAATATTTCCCAAATCCCGATATAGAAAACGCGATTATAGCACAACCCCTTAGCACGTCTTGCAAACCAAGAAAATATCTTATCACCAATAAGGTGACTGCAAATTTTATTGATTTGCTATACGCACCAATTGATTGCACTCTAATTCGCGTTTCTATATTGGGATTTGGGTATTTTTAATTTAATTTTAACTTTAATTTTCTAAAGTTGTTGACAGATGAAACATTTAAGTTAAAATGCTCGCTCTTTCAAGGAAGCTTGTCTTCTTAAATGAAAGATTTTATCTTCCCCGATAGCTCAGTTGGTAGAGCAAGTGACTGTTAATCACTGGGTCGGCGGTTCAAGTCCGTCTCGGGGAGCCAAATTTTGAAAAAGGTTGCATTTATTGTAACCTTTTTTTTTGAGTGAAATTTAGCAACTTAGCACTAACAACCGTGTTAAATACTGGTTAATAAATCGTTAAATAATAAAAAACCCTACATTTTATAAGCTAAAAACACAAAATTAAGCTAAAATATCAGACCGTTTTTGTGTAGAATTCACAACTATTAATAATTGAACAAATAAATACTTAGGAAACACATATGGCATTTGAAGAATATGATGATTTTGAACAAGAAAAGCTTGTCAAAGACTGGATAAAAAATAATTGGTTAACTATCGCTACTGGTTTAATTCTTGGACTCGGTGGCGTTTTTGGCATGAATTACTGGAAAGCCCAAAAACAACAACAACGATATGAGGTTGCCAACCAATACCAATCTTTTTCTGAAGTATTTAAATTGTCCGAATTTGATGAAGCAAAAAAGATACTTGCAGAACTGGAGTCTAAATCAGGGGCAAACTTTTACACTTACGAAGGTCACTTATTGCTAGCAAAAGAATTTGCAAACAAGGGCGAACTTGATAAGGCAGCGGCTGAATTAAAAAAAGTTATTGACGACAAACCTGACCAACTCATGACTGACGTTATCAAACTACGACTGGCTCGTGTGTACAACGGCATGGAAAGATATGACGATGCATTAGCTCAAGCAAAAAGCATTACGACTGAATCATTGTTATCAATTGCACAAGAAATCCAAGGGGACGCACAGTTTGCCAAAGGAAATTCTAAAGAAGCAGTTTCTGCCTATGAAAGTGCCGTTGATAAAGGTGATGGGTACTCTGGCAAAAGAAATATTGAAATTAAAATAGAAAATGCTTAACATTTGTCAATAACCACAGACCAAGGGATACAATCCATGCAAAAATTACTCCTCTTATTAAGCTTCACTCTACTCTTTAGTGTTTCGTGCTCAAACAACAAAAAAAGCAAGAAAAAGAAATTTGAGCCAGCTAAAATTACGAAAATTACTCAACAAGGTCAATTTAAAAAACTTTGGACCTATAAGCTGGATGGAAGTAAAAAATCTTATGGCTATAAACTCATTCCTTACATTGATAATCAAGACGTTTACATTGCCAGCCAGTCAGGTCAAGTGGTCAAGCTTAACCTTGAAACAGGCACTCAAACTTGGTCTGCAAATTTAGATAAAGAGCTCAGTGCAGGACCAGGTGTTGGTGAAGATATCCTTATTGTGGGCACACCTGAGGGCACTGTTATCGCTTTAAACAAAAAAGATGGTTCGATTGCATGGAACGTTAAACTCTCATCAGAGATTCTCTCGCCCCCTGTAATTGATAACCAAATTGCTGTGATTCGATCACAAGATGGACGCGTTTATGCATTAGACACCACAGATGGTAAACGCAAATGGTTGTTTGACACCAATATACCTAACTTAACACTGCGTGGCAATTCCACGCCTCTTGTCAAAGCAGGGCGTGTGTATATTGGCTTTGATAATGGCAAAGTTGCTGCCATTAAGCTCGAAACAGGCGATGTCATCTGGTTACAAAATGTTGTCAAAACTAATGGCAAAACAGAACTCGCTCGAATCGTTGACATCGACGGCGACATGGCTTTAATCTCAACCGATTTATATGTCTCAAGCGCGGTTGGTAAAACCATAGCTGTTGCCACCGAATCAGGACGGGTCATGTGGTCCAAAGACATTGGTTCTGCTGCGGGCGTAACAGCCTCTCGCAGCAACTTATTTATTATTGATAACAAATCAAATCTGCATGCATTGGACAGAAGCAATGGATCTGATGAATGGAAAACAACAGAATATAACTACCGTCTTTTAACAACACCCGTATTTTATCTCGGTGATATTATTGTAGGAGACCTAGAAGGTTACATCCATGTCATTGATGGCAATGATGGCAAAACAATAGCTCGCTCACGAATGGGTAAATATGCCTTTTATTCTGCGCCTGTCAAATCAGCCTCAACGGTTATTGCTTATAATAAAGATGGCAGTGTTACCGCTTTTGAGTATAACCGCTAAATAATTCGTGCCTTATGATTCCAGTCATCTCAATAGTTGGTCGCCCCAATGTAGGTAAATCAACCTTATTCAATATTTTAACGCATTCACGTGATGCTTTGGTCGCTGATTTCCCTGGACTAACCCGCGATCGCCAATATGGTGTTCTTGAGTTTGAAGAGTCCACTGCAATTTTGATTGATACTGGTGGTTTATTAGGGGATGAAGGTGACTTATCTGAACTCATGAACTCTCAGGTAACCGATGCATTAGAAGAATCACACCTTATACTCTTTATCGTTGATGCAAAAGCTGGTTTAATGGAAAACGATAAAACCATTTACGCAAGCTTACGCAATACCAACAAACCAGTCATTTTATTGGTCAATAAAATTGATGGCCAAGATGAAGACGTTGCCACTTTAGATTTTTACCAGCTTGGTATAGAAACAATCATGCCTATTGCCGCGGCACACAGACGCAACGTTGGTCAGTTACGCGAAGACCTTGAAGAGCTGTGTAAAAAACTCATCATAGTGGATGACGAGCACCAATCACAACTTGACACTAAAGGCCCTAATGTTGCTATTATTGGGCGTCCAAATGTTGGCAAATCCACATTAGTCAATCGATTGCTGGGTGAAGAAAGGGTACTCGCATTTGACATGCCAGGAACCACGCGTGATTCCATTGCCTTGCCTTTAGAATGGGATGGAAAAGACTACACATTAGTTGATACCGCTGGTGTTCGTCGTCGAGCCAAAATTTCAGAAAGTATTGAAAAATTCAGTATTGTAAAAACTCTACAAGCCATCGACCGTTCACAAGTTTGTGTTCTCTTAATGGATGCTCAAATTGGAATTACTGACCAAGACATGCATCTTTTGGGCTTAATCAATAATAATGCACGTGCTATTGTTATTGCCTTAAACAAATGGGATCATTTATCTGAAGAACATAAAATAACGGTCAAGACAGAGTTCTCACGCAAAATGGCAGCATTTTCTTGGGTTCCATTAGTTTATATTTCTGCACTCCACGGCTCTGGATTGTCAGATTTAATGGAACGTGTTGATTTGGTTTACGAATCAGCGACAAAAGAGCTTGAAACTAATCAATTAACAGATGTGTTAAAACAAGCCTATCAAGCCCATCAACCAACATTGGTGCAAGGCCGATTAACTAAATTAAAATACGCTCACGCTGGCGGCCAAAATCCACAACGCATTGTTATCCATGGAAGAAGAACCGAAGCGCTATCTGCTGCCTATAAAAAATACTTAGAAAAACAATTTAGAGCGGCTTTTAACCTTCGCGGTGCACCAGTTGTCTTGCAGTTTAAAAACAGTGACAACCCTTACAAGGTCAGAAAAGTCAAAAATCGCAGCAGCAAAACAAACCGCAGACATAGCACTTTTGTTATTCCTCGTTACAAACAATAAAAGCCCTTATGCAAAAAAAAGACAACGCTTACCTTAGCTCTATTTCATTTTCTCAAGCGCAAAAACTAATCGCCAAAGTTACCCAAGAAGCACTAAACTCTTCACCTGAAGTCGTTAACATCAACAGCAGCTTGAATCGTGTTTTAGCCAGCAACGTTAAAGCCAAGATTAATGTTCCCGCATTTGATAACAGCGCCATGGATGGTTATGCCATTCGACACAGCGACTTACCTGACAAACAAGGATGGTTACAGCTGCAAGAACCCCATTTCGCAGGGGCAGGAAAATTGCCAACCCTTGCACAAAACAGCGCCATTCCAATTATGACAGGAGCCACTATTCCCGAAGGTGCTGACACAGTGGTTGTAAAAGAAAATTCTCAAATAAAAACGGATAAGGTTCATTTAAGAGACATTGGCTCAAAAGGCAACCATATCCGAAAAAGCGGCTCTGATATAAAAAAAGACAGCGATATACTCAATGCTAATCATCGCCTTAAAGCTCAAGACATAGGCATAATTTCCTCTGTTGGCTGCCAAAACATTGCCGTATTTAAAAAAACAAAAGTGGTATTATTTACAGGTGGGGATGAAATCATCCAAGTTGGAGAAGATTTAACTCCTGGTAAAATATACGATTCAGTGCGACCCACTTTAATGGGACTATTGCAATCTCAAAATTGCGAAATTATTCATGTGGATAGCCTTAGTGACGATCCTGAACAAATCAAACAAGCTTTTGATAAATACGCTCAAGCCAATACCGTAATTATTTGCAATGGTGGCGTGTCAGCTGGTGATAAAGACTACGTTCTGCAGGTCATGCAAGAGCATGGCTCCATAGCTTTTCACAAAGTTAACATTAAACCGGGTTTTCCACTCTTATTTGGGCAATACAAACAAGCCTTATTTTTTGGGCTACCAGGCAATCCCGTATCCAGTTTTAATAATTTTTGTCAATTTGTCATTCCGACACTGCGTCGAATTGAAGGAGAAAGCATAAAACAAACAGGTTTTATTCGTGCTAAACTCACCCGAAACTTTGATAAAACCCATTATCGCCGTGAATTTGTTCGTGCTACATTGAGTTATGACCCAACCATTGGTTTTGAAGTCACCCCCACAGGTAATCAAAGTTCAGGGCGATTAACTTCAGTAACCCAAGCCAATTGCTTTATCGCCTTTAATGAAACACATGAAAACTATAAAGCAGGAGACAAAGTCAACGTTCAACGCTTTGTTGATTTACTCTACCCCCACTTAATCTAATGAAAACTCCGTCGGTTACTGTCAAACAAGCATTCAAAGACTGTCAGGACAGTCAAAAATACACCTTAATTGATATAAGAAACGCAACAGAAAGACAAGATGGCACGCCAAAAAATTCAATAGCGATTGCTGCGGATAATTTACTGCATTACGCCAAAGATACATTTACAAAAAACCACACTTATTACATTATATGCCAAAAAGGCGTTAGCTCTTTAGCTGCCGTCAATTTGTTAATAGCTAATGGAATGACAAATGCCATCAATGTTGATAAAGGCTTTGAACACTGGCAAGAATGCCAACTGCCTGTTGCACAAGCAACAGTTTGTGCTCATGATTTGCGCTATTCTCGACACCATCAGTTGCAAGGCTTTGGAAAAGAAGCACAAGACAAACTCACTAAAGCACACGTGCTACTAATTGGCGCCGGTGGCTTAAGCTCTTCTTGTGCCTTGTATTTAGCAGCCGCAGGGGTTGGAACTTTGAGTATTATTGACGATGATGTGGTGCAACTCAGCAATTTACAAAGGCAAATCATTCACACAACCGCTTCAATTGACGCACTTAAAGTGGATTCTGCCAAATCCCGAATGCAAGCGATTAATCCTGAAATTACCATCCATGCAATTGCCCAAAAATTAACTGAAACGAATGCGCAACAACTCATAGCACAAGCAGATGTCATTATTGATGGGACAGACAACCTCAAAACACGCTACCTTGTGAATGATATATGCGTAAAACTAAAAAAACCATTAATCTATGCAGCCGTTTATCAATACGAAGCCCAAATAAGTGTTTTTGATTTACGAATGGAATCATCACCCTGTTTACGCTGTTTATTCCCTTACACTAAAGGCTTTGAGCCAGAAAATTGTTCGACTCAAGGTGTCCTCGGTGTTGTTCCTGGGTTAGCCGGAATTTTACAAGCCTCAGAAGCAATCAAACTTATCACACACGTTGGTCAAACCCTACAGACCACACTACTTATCTGCAATCTAGTTGATAATAGCTTTCGCACAATCCAATACAAGAAAGACAGCAACTGCACACTTCACTAAATTTTTAGAAGCATTATTATTCAACATATGCTGTCAGTTATCTGGTAAGAAACACCCTACACATCAACCGTGTTTCAGGTTAAACTCAATTATCAATACAAATCAATCTTATAGAGACCTTTGCATAATTATAGTGACGAGTAAAAAATGGTTAAATTCACCAGCTTTTCGCTAAAAATCTCGCCAATAACTGGTTATTACCTTCAATTTTTAACTCAATCTGGCAAATTTTCTCTATTTTTTCTTTCGCCATATAGTTATGCAAAGGTCTCTTATATAATTTACCACATAAAATTTATCCATGAGTTTACCGAAAGCCTGTTGTTGGGCTTCGTACCTCAGCACCAACCTACGTTCACCTTGCTACTTAGCAAAATCAATACTCTCTCTTTGCGGGAAATTTATTCATTTCTAAATCAGCATTGAGGTCAAATTTTGAACAATAAAAAAGCGGATAAAAATCCGCTTTTTTATAAAATCTAAAGGAAAGATTAACGTTTCGAGAACTGTACCGCTCTACGTGCTTTACGCAGACCAACTTTCTTACGTTCCACTTTACGTGCATCACGGGTTAAGAATCCTTCTGCGCGTAATGGCTTTCTTAACTCTTCGTCACTTTCTAATAAAGCGCGTGAAATGCCGAGTCTAATGGCACCAGCTTGTCCAGTGTTTCCACCGCCAACTACAGTGCACTTAACGTCCCATTGATCTTTCATGTCCAATTTTTCAAAAGGTTGCACTACAATCATACGCGAGGTATCGCGACCAAAATATTCTTCAATGGTTTTATCGTTAATTGAAATTTTACCAGAACCAGGTGTTAAAAATACACGAGCCACAGATGATTTACGTCTGCCTGTTCCATAATATTGATTATTTGCCATGATTATTTCCTACCTATTTCTAATTTTGTTGGTTGTTGCGCTTCATGAGGATGATTTGGACCAGCATAAACTTTAAGTTTGCGGTACATGGTACGTCCTAATGAGTTTTTAGGTAACATGCCTTTTACAGCAGTTTCAATAACAACTTCAGGGTGTTTGATTAATTGCTTTTCTAAAGTAATCGACTTTAAGTTACCAACATAACCTGTATGCTTGTAATAAGTCTTTTGCTTCATTTTGTTACCTGTGACTGCTAATTTTTCAGCATTGATAACAACAATATAATCCCCTGTGTCAACATGAGGGGTGAATTCTGGCTTATGTTTGCCACGTAAACGTCGCGCGATTTCAGTCGCCATACGACCTAAAATCACATTTTCAGCGTCGATGACAAACCATTCGCGTTTGATTTCATCAGCTTTTGCACTAAAAGTTTTCATTATAATTATGCTCCTTCGCATGTATGCGTACATGAACTAAGATTTATTGGCGTTACTTTGGTTCTGTACTTGTTTATATTACTCGTTTTAATAAATAGATAAAGACGTTTAATTAAGGCTTACGCCCACAGCAAAACATCACTTACAAATTTAAGAGCGGGAATATTACGCAAAATAACAAGCAGATGCAACTATTTACTTATATTATTTGAAATGATTTGGTGTTTTCACTTTATTCATGAAAACAATAGTGAAATCAATGCAAATCGGCAGAAGTTGCTTCATTGTATTCTTCAAATTCTGAATACAGCAAGATTGTTCCTGCTTTAACGTATTCTAATAATTCAACATAATCAGCCTCTTCGCCTTGGGTTTCTTCTATTTGCGTTTCGACTGTTGATATTTTTTCTAAGTCCACTATAAATTCATGCACATCTTTGTGCATATTGGCATCAGATTTCAACCCAGCAAATGCCATACCTGTCAAAAAAGAAGAACACCAGGTTGATAATGCTTCCAAACGAAAAGACAAGTCATTATCATCCGATGGCATAAGCGGATTGAAAGTATAATTATCAGCAGCAAGTTTATCCTTTGCGTAATCAAACAATGCCCCTAAAACGGGCAAGAGTTTTGTTCTATCACCACCCTCAAAACTGTAATCATTGATTACTAAATCAACCCATTCCTCGACATCCACATCTCGATTAACAACGATCATGCCACAAGCATGTCCATGCAATTCTGCGGGCGTAGCAATTATATTATTCTCATCTAAATGTTTGGCAAATGGCTTGTAAGGTATCATTGAATTGTCTAGTTATTTACTAAATTGCATATTTTCCCTGATTTTTCATAATCTTGAAAGGTTTTTTTAATAACTTGGTTGACCTTTTTGAGTTTGGCATTTATTATTTATCCTATGGACAAAAGCAAAAACAAATACTTAAGTGAAATTGCCTCTCTTGAAGAGACAATAACCTCGGCTATTGCATTAATTACCAAGTATGAGAATGAGAATTCTGCACTTAAACATAAAATGGAATCTTTAGCGCACGAGAAAACACAACTCATGCAAAAAAACGACCAAGCTAAAAATCGCTTAGAATCCATGATTTCACGTCTGAAACTACTTGAGCAACAATCCGCATGAACCAACATAAAGTAACGGTCCGAATTCTGGATAGAGAATACCAATTTGCAGCATCTGATGAAGAGCGACCTGCCCTATTAAGCGCAGCTGATCAACTGGATGCAACCATGCGAACCATCAAACAAAACAACTCCACATTAGCAGCCGACAAGGTGGCTATTATGGCTGCCTTGAATATCAGCCACGAAATGATGCAATTAAAACAAGCACACAACAAAATTAATCAATTGCAAGAAGACTTACAAAGAGCAATTGAGGGTTAATACAGCTGTGTTATTATCAGTAATTCCTTGTTCTCAACACCTAAACGTTTTATAATCGGTCTTAAGGTACAAACTACTGTGTGCGATAATGCTAAAGCATATTCCCTTGGTCCTTAATTTTTTATTTTAGGGTATCTTAATCAATCTCTGTGTGCAGGTCTGTCATGTAACAGAAAGCCTAACGAATTGAGTGCTACCCGCCTTGAACCTTTGGTTCCAAGGCCGTCTTTAGCATAACGGCATATGTGGTTTGTACCGATATTTTTAACAAAACACTCTTCTCTTGATAAATAAATCCACTCTCAGAAAGCATTTTTTAGCGAAAAGAAACCGATTAAGTGCTCAAAAAGTTAAGCAATTAAGTCGTGATGTTTGTCGACAAATTTTGTCAACATCATTTTTACAAAAAACTGACAACATAGCCTGCTACAGTGCCACTTTTAATGAAGTTACGTTAACGCCTTTATTTAATGAATTGGCTCATGTCTTTCTTCCCGTGATAAAAGCCAATCACAAGATGGTGTTTTCGCGGTACACTTCTGTGCAAGAGTTAGTCCAAAACAAATACGGCATTTTTGAACCCAACAGCCAACAAATAATCGCAGCTAAGGAAATAGCAGTTTGTTTGCTTCCTTTGGTTGCTTTTAATCGCCAAGGGATACGATTAGGCATGGGAGGTGGGTATTACGACCGATACTTTGAACACAACAAAGACAATAAAATCTCAACAAAACTGATAGGAATTGCTTATGACTTTCAAGAAAGTGATACAATTCAGGCACAAAGTTGGGATATTCCCTTAGATGCAATCATTACCAATAAAGAGGTTATTAAGCCATGAGCACGCAAGATGAATTAAAACACAAGGTTGCCTTAGCAGCATTGGATTATTTTGATGACTACGATATGGTTGTCGGTATTGGAACCGGATCGACAGTTAACTGTTTAATTGACGTATTACCACAAGTTAAAAATCGGATTGAAGCGTGTGTTTCTAGTTCTGAAGAGACGACAAAACGTCTAAAAGAAAAAGGTTTTGTTGTCAAAGAATTAAATCAAACTGGTCCCTTGTCATTATACATAGATGGTGCGGACGAATGCGACACACATAACAGACTTATCAAAGGTGGCGGCGGTGCTTTAACGCGCGAAAAAATAATTGCCGCAGCCAGCGATAAATTTATATGCATTGTTGATGAGAGTAAAATGGTTAATATTTTAGGTTGCTTCCCTTTACCTGTGGAAGTTATCCCAATGGCACAATCACATGTCGGTCGTGCTTTAGCAAAACTTGGCGGTCAACCCGAATTGCGCCAAGGTTTTACAACGGATAATGGCAATATTATTATTGATGTACATAATTTAAAAATCATTGATCCTTTGAAATTAGAGGGTGAAATAAACAACATAGCAGGCGTTGTCTGCAATGGAATATTTGCTCACCAAAAGTCTTATGCGACATTAGTCGCTAGCAGCAAAGGCATTAAAACCCAAAAGATATGATTTATTATAGAAAAACAAGCCAAAGTTCGATAAAATATTGATAGTCAAAATAAAAGAGTATTAAAGGGGCTCTTTGTGTTTATGCAGGTTGAAATTCAAAATAAAGAACCAGTCAATTTACCATTGCTAGGTCATGTCATTATTGGAACTGATGAAGACTGCGATATTGTCTTGGCATCTGATTCTGATGACAAACAAAAAGTGTGTTCTGTAATACACGATAAATCCACTTGCATACTTGAAATCTTTAGTGATTATGATGTCTCAATTAATGGTTTACCTATATCAGAAATGGCAATACTCCACCCTGGAGATTCATTTTCCATAGGTGACGATGTTTTTAAAATTATTGATGAAAACAAATTACCCAAACTCTGCAATTCAGCTTTTAAATTAAATAAGACTAAAGATTTATCCAACCACCTCATCACATCGGTTTCAGGGTTAAGGAGTTATAACACCAATTCCAATGGTGAACTTTATATTATTGGCAATGAAAATAGCTTCACTTACAAACCGAGTGATGAAAATGACACGCCTTTTTCAGTTTCTTATATTAATGAACGCTTGACCCTATTGTGCCAAAAGGATAAAAATATAAAAATCAATGGCAACAATGCAAATTATGCATTGCTCGAAAATGGAGACTATATTACGACAGAACAAGCTAAGTTTTGTGTTGAATCCCCAGGCACTTCTTCTTTTTCAAAATACAGCCCTTCGCACCCAAGAAACATACAATTATCTGAAGAATACCACACAGAAGAAACCGCCACAAAAAAACCCGAACAGTTTTTGAAAAAGAATCTATGGTGGCTAACATTGACTATTGGTCTTGCTGCTATTATTGCCACACTGTATTACATCAAAAATCATTAATAGAGACTTTTACTCAGCTCTTGTTAACAACACTTTAAAGGTAAATCCATGCAAATGAGAACAACTCTTCCATTCTTTATCCTAAATCTACTCATCGTATCAAATCCTAGCCATGCCTTGGACTCTAATGATAATTACCAGTGGTTGGAAAACATTAATGGGCAAAAATCCATGCAATGGGTGAAGAAAACCAACGAAGTAACACAACAAAAACTTGCCAGTACCGCGCTTTACAAAGAACTCTATCAACAAGCCCTAAGTGTATTGAACAATAAAAGTCGATTGCCTGTTGTCTCACAAAAAGGCAAATGGCTTTATAATTTTTGGCAAGACAACAAGCACCCAAGAGGCGTTTATCGAAAAACCACTTTTAAGCAATTTAAAAAAAGCAAACCAAAATGGCGAACAGTTCTAGATATGGATGCTTACTCAAAAAGACAGGGGGAAAATTACGATTACCATGGGATGACGTGCTTACCGCCCAAGGGTAATGACTGTTTAGTATTCTTATCTCCAGGAGGTAGCGATGCTATTGAGGTTCGAGAGTTTAACTTGAAGAAAGGTAAATTTAAGAAAAATGGATTTTCAGTGCCATTGGCAAAAACACGAATTTCCTGGATAGACAAAGATACGGTTTATATTGGCACAGATTTTGGCAAAGGTTCCATGACCGATTCTGGTTACCCTCGCCTAATCAAAAAATGGAAAAGAGGCACGCCATTGACTGAAGCTCAAATGGTTTATCAGGGAAAGAAAAACTCCATGTCAGCTAGTGCCTTTAAAATCAAAACAGAAAATAAAGAACTGGAAATCATTACCGAAACCACAAGTTTTTGGGAGAGCAAGAAATACCAAATCATTGGTGATGAAATTAAACCACTACACATACCAGATTCGGCCAATTTTTCTGGAAGCTATAAAGATAAAATGCTTATTTCTCTCAAGCACGATTGGCAAGTCAATAATCAGCATTTTGTTCAAGGTGAAATATTACTGGCTGATTTAGATTTTTTATCCACCGGAAAAGGTGATATTCAAAGCGTTATAAAACCCACAGAAAAATCTATTATTGAAAACATTAATGTTTCAAAAAAAGGTCTCTTGGTAACAATCTTAGAAGACGTCAAAGCTAAATTATATCTGTATAATCAATTAAAGGATGAAAGCTGGAATATTCAAGAAATTCCTTTTCCTGAAAATGGTGCGTTGAATGTAAGCAGTATTGATGACAAAACAGGAGATTTCTTTGTTCAATACGAGTCCTTTATTACACCGCCAAGTTTATATCATATTGATGCGAAAACATTAACCCCAAAATTAATGAAACAACAAGCCCCAAGCTTTGATGCTTCCTTATTTAAAGTAGAGCAATACTTTACCCATTCAAAAGATGGAACACGCATACCTTATTTTGTTGTGATGAATAAAAACACCCTATTTGATGGTAAAAACCCAACCCATATTTTTTCCTATGGAGGTTTTAGAAACTCACTAACCCCTTCTTATTCGGGCAGCTATGAAGCTTTATCTGGCGCTTATGGAAAACTCTGGTTGGAGCGTGGTGGAGTATTCGTATTGGCAAATATTCGTGGCGGTGGGGAATACGGACCTGCTTGGCATGCTGCGGCTCTGTTAAAGAATCGCCATAAGGCATATGAAGATTTTGAGGCAGTTGCCGAAGATTTAATTCGTAAAAAAATAACTTCTCCACAACACCTTGGCATTGAAGGACGTTCCAACGGTGGATTATTAGTTACCGCCGCCTTAACCCGTAGACCAGATTTATATGGAGCCGTTGTTTGTGGTGCGCCATTAATTGACATGAAACGTTACAATAAATTATTAGCAGGAGCAAGTTGGATGGGTGAGTACGGCAATCCAGATGACCCAGATATGTGGAATTATATGAAAACCTATTCCCCGTATCAAAATGTACAGGCAGGCATAAAGTATCCGCCCACCTTTTTCTATACCTCAACCAGAGATGATCGCGTTCACCCTGGACACGCCAGAAAAATGGCGGCTAAAATGCTCGATTTTGGCAATGAAATAGACTATTATGAAAACACCGAAGGCGGTCACCATGGCTTTAGTACCAATGAACAGTTGGCCCATCGGCTCGCTTTATCTTACACTCACTTATGGAATTATCTAAAATGAATAAATTAATTGCAATACTGCTACTGATAGCAACCACTTCACAGGCAAAAAATCAATGGCAAGGCAAAGCGGCACCTGATTTTGATTTGCCCGACCAACACGGTATATTTCATACCCTCAAAGAATACAAAGGCAAATGGTTAGTGTTGTATTTTTACCCGAAAGACGACACACCAGGATGCACGACAGAAGCAAAAAACTTCACCAGCAGTTATAAAGCCATCGAAAAATTAGGGGCAGTTGTAGTGGGTGCTTCATTAGATGACATAGAATCGCACAAGGAGTTTGCAGAAAAATACAATATACCTTACACCTTACTAGCCGATAAGGATGAAATAATGGCGAATGATTATAAAGTTATAAAGAAAATACCGCTGATGCATTACGCCAAAAGACAAACCTTCATCATTAACCCTAAAGGCATTATTGCAAAGTTTTATGAAGATGTCAGCGCTAGTTCTCACAGTGCAGAAGTTATTGAAGATTTAAAAATATTGCAACAAAAGTACGCTAACAAAAATCAATAAACCATTGTTCCAACTTTAGCCAAGCATCACCCGATGCTTGGCCTTTAATGATTAAATCCAAATCGGCTAATTCTGCTAGCAATTGCTCAAGTTCAGCCGTTGTTAAACGATTTAAACACGATTGTATTGCTGCTTGCTGGTTTTGCCATATTCCGTGTTTGCGGTAATCTCCTGGACCAATTCGCTGACCATTTCGTCTTAAACTGGCAAGACTTAAAAGTGTACGAGTTTGCCTCTCAATTGCCCAATGAATAACCACCAAAGCAGTATTATTTTGCTTAAGAGCCCTACTCATTTTAATGCAGCGAGCTAAATTATTCTCAAGCATGGCATCGGTTAAACGAAAGACATCAAATCGTGCATTGTCCGCTACCAAACCTGCTATTTCACTTGCAGAAATCAATTTATCGGCAAAACGCATTTTGAGCTTTTCCAATTCTTGTGCAGCCGCCAGTAAATTACCTTCTAAACGAACTGTTAAAATTGTTATGGCTTGGTTTTCGACATTCAAGCCAATCTGTCGGCAACGATTTTGTAGCCAAGTACCAAATTCCTGTGGCTTTGGCATATAAACGCGCATAAAAGTACCATTTTTCTCAATTGTCTTTACCCATTTCGTTTTATCGTTGGCTGCCGTCCACTCTTGGCATTGAATTAATAAAATAATATCACTTGGAATATTTTCGACAAATTTTACCAGTGCTTTAGAACCTGATGTTCCTGGCTTTCCTGTTGGCAAATGCAACTCCAGTATCTTTTTTTCAGCGAACAAAGACATGGTTCCCATGCTTGAATATAAAGACTCCCACTTAAAGGATTTATCCACATGCAAAACTTCGCTTTCTGTGAAACCTTGGGATTTGGCTTTATTGCGAATCGCATCAACGGATTCCATTAATTGCAATGGCTCATCCCCAACAATTAAATAACATGAGGACAAGCCTTGATTTAATGAATTAGTGAGTTGATTTGTGTAAATTTTCACTTATTTTATGGTCGCTGAAAGTTGGCGAATTATCGCTCGAGCCATGTCTTGCGCCAATCTATTTCTAAGTGTGCGTTCTTCTGATTGACCACCCGCAATTTCTTGCACATCAAATGAATAGTCTCGCTCAAGGTGAACATTTTGAGGTTTTGAATCACCAATTGTGTATTGCACATCGTATTCCAGCCGATATTCTTGCACTTGATTATTGACACCCACCGATTGTACGATTTTTACCAAGCGATCCTTTTTAATCGTTAATTTTACATCAGAATCTTCAGAAACTTTCACTCCTGAGGCAAGCAATTCTCTTAATAACGGACGTTTTAACAAAGAACGGGATTCAATGGTTAAATCAACACTTTGGTATTGCTCTCCTAAATTTGTATTTCGCAGATGATAACCACAGCTTGAAAACAAAATAATCAACAATGTTGCTTTAATCAAATTCACCTAAGCCACCACTATGTTGACTAATCTTCCGGGTACAACAATAACCTTTCGAACCTGCATTCCTTCGGAAAACTTCTTAACATTTTCATCTGCCAATGCCATGGTTTGGATTTCATCTTTAGTTGCATCTGCTGCCACATTTATCTTAGCCCGTAATTTGCCATTAACTTGAATCATCATTTGAATTTCATCTTTTACCATTGCAGATTCGTCAAAATCAGGCCAACAAACATCCACTATTAATCCTTGATTGCCTAATTGCTCCCACAATGATTGGGTAATATGTGGGACGATGGGTGATAACATTTTAACAATCGCAGTCCAGCCTTCCTTGCTAACAGCAAGACCATTTTCAGAGTTATTTTTAAACTTGATTAAGGCATTGGTCAATTCCATGCAAGCCGCAATGGCAGTATTGAAGACTTTGCGCACACCAAAATCTTCTGAAACTTTCTTGATGGTTTCATGGGTTTTACAACGCAGTGCTTTTTGTTCTGAGGTTAAATCATTTTGAATAATTTGAACTTTGCTAGAATCCTTGGCTGCAAATTCTGATATGTTTTGCCAAATTCTTTTTAAATATCGGTGAGAACCTTCAACACCTTCATCTGACCACTCAAGCGAATGTTCTGGAGGAGCGGCAAACATCGAAAACAATCGCACCGTATCGGCTCCAAATTTTACAATTAACTCTTTGGGATCAACCGTATTGCCTTTGGATTTTGACATTTTAGCACCGTCTTTTAACACCATGCCCTGTGTTAATAAATTCTTAAAAGGCTCATCGGATGTCACGTAACCTAAATCTCGCAATAATTTATGGTAAAAACGAGCGTACAACAAATGCAAAATAGCGTGTTCAATACCTCCCACGTATTGATCAACTGGCAACCAGTAATTGGCTTTTTCATCCAAAATAGATTCATCATTATGAGGATTAGCAAATCGTGCAAAATACCACGATGACTCCATAAAGGTATCAAAAGTATCGGTTTCACGTTTTGCATCTTTACCACATTGTGGGCACGACACATTGTAAAACTCAGGCATTTGCTTAATGGGAGAACCACCATTTTCATCAAATACGACCTCTTCGGGCAATAGCACAGGCAAGTCTTGTTCTGGTACAGGCACTGTTCCACACTCATCGCAATAAATAATTGGAATCGGACAACCCCAATAGCGTTGACGAGAAACTCCCCAATCACGTAAGCGGTAATTGATTTGTTCTTTACCAATACCCTTGGCTTCCAAATCGGCTTTAATAGCAGCAAATGATTCATCAAAATCCATGCCGTTAAATTGTTCGGAATGAATTAAACGCCCTTTTTCAACATATGCCCCTTGATTTACATCGATACTCGACCCATCGGTTGGCTCAATCACTTGTTTAATGGTAATACCGTATTTTTGGGCAAAATCCCAATCACGTAAATCATGGGCTGGCACTGCCATTACTGCCCCTGTTCCATAACTAAAGAGTACAAAATTAGCAATCCAAACAGGCACTTTTTCACCTGTAAATGGATGAATAGCGTTAAAACCACTGAACTTGCCTTTTTTCTCCATGGTTGCCATGGCGGCTTCGTTGCTTTGTTCTTTTTTGCATTCATCTAAAAAAGATTGCAATTTTGAATTTTTCTCCACGGCACGCAATGCCAAAGGATGTTCTGGAGCAACGGCTAAATAGCTAACACCAAATAAAGTGTCTGGGCGTGTGGTGTAAACCGATAATTTATCCGAATAATCTTCCACTTCAAAATCTAACTCTATGCCTTTTGACTTACCAATCCAGTTTCGTTGCATGGTTTTAACCGAATCAGGCCAGCCAGTTAAATTATCAATTTCAGATAATAGCTCTTCAGCATAAGCGGTGATTTTCATCGACCATTGTGGGATGGTTTTCTTTTCAACCAATGCGCCACTGCGCCAACCTCGACCATCTATGACTTGTTCGTTGGCTAACACGGTTTGATCAACAGGGTCCCAATTGACCGTTGCATCTTTGCGGTAAACCAATCCTTTATCAAGTAATTTAGTAAAAATTAATTGTTCCCATTTATAGTATTTGGGATCACAGGTAGCCAATTCTCGTGACCAATCATAAGCCAACCCCAATTGTTTAAATTGCTTGGTCATGTAATCCATGTTCTCATAGGTCCATTTGGCAGGAGCCGTGTTGTTATTAATGGCTGCATTTTCAGCAGGCAAACCAAATGCATCATAACCCATGGGCTGCATGACATTTTTTCCTAACATTCTTTGGTAGCGTGAAATGACATCGCCAATGGTGTAGTTGCGAACATGTCCCATGTGTAAATTACCACTAGGGTAAGCAAACATGCTTAAGCAATAAAATTTTTCTTTACTTGAATCTTCGGTTACCTGAAAAGTTTTGTTTTTATCCCATGTTTTTTGGATGGCTTTTTCTAAAGTCTGTGGATTATACTGCGCAGTCATTTGTATCGTGAATTAAATTATAATGGCTTATTATAATTTTAATGCGACTCTTTGACTAGTTTTGGGTTATTTTAAAGTTTAATAACACAATCTCTTCCTTTGTTCTTCGCCTGATAAAGAGCTTCATCCACCCGATGTATCCATTGATTTAAAGTTTCCCCGTCATTATATTGGGCAACACCTAAAGAAATTGTCATTTTACTTTGTTCGATTAAGTTTGCTTTTTTCACTTCTTTTCTTATTTTTTCAGCCAGAGCATAACCGTCTTGAGAAGCACATGGACAGACAATCAAAAACTCTTCGCCGCCATACCGAAAAATTGGATAATTATCATCCAATGTCTCTTTTATAAGTTGTGAGATATTCACCAACGCTTTATCACCAACTAAATGACCATAATCATCATTGATTTTTTTAAAATGATCCAAATCAAGTAAAATTAATGTTGCTAGGGTATTGTCTTTTTGAATCTTTACCCAAAGCTTATCCAGATAAAGTTTGAGTGCTCTTCTATTACCTGTTTCCGTCAAATAATCCTCTGAGGCAATTTTTTTTAATTCTTTTTCTTGCTCTCTGAGACCTTGGGTGAAGCGAAAAGCAATGATGTTAGATATCGATACGCTAAAAACAACTATAATAATGTCAATGGTATTAAAATAAGAAATCAGCTTCGGAGAATAAACCAAAAGGATAACAAAGTTTATTAAGAGGGCATAGCGAGGTTTAGCAACGAAAAAAGTGGAAAGCATCGCTGGATAAATCCAATTAACCATGTGCCCACCATTAATATAAAAAGAGATGGTACTTCCAACCTGCGCTACAAATAGGAATAATAAACTCGGGTATTTGGTCTTTTTTGTTCGATAAACATAAAAAAACACCAAAACCATGCCGATGACAATGATGATATCCAGTGCAACCATTGCCCAATCGCCTTGCATGTAGCGAAAGAACACAAATGGAGTAATTCCTAAACCACAAACAACGGATAAAACAAGAAGTAATTTTTCTTGAGTCGTTCTTTGCTGTATTGAATTTCTCTCCATAAACAATAACTTATTTGTAATATTTTGTTAAATATTAACCTATCTTTAGCATTATTTCATTAACTTGCTCGTAAATTAACCGTAAAACCTCTATTTTGAGAGTAAAGATTGCAACAAGTCTCTTGAGTATAGCTTTTTATGTGACAAACTCATGTTGATTGCCGCGTACATAATTTTATTAATGCGTCTTAATTCATCTCGAGCCAATTTCTCCCCATTAATAAAGCGAGCCAAATCTGATGCGGAACACAATTTTAATTTTTCTTGAGTGGTCTTAACCAAACCATGGTTTTGATCCATTGTTAACCAGTCATTAGGGTTTTGAAATTGATTGACAGACAACTCAAAACCAACATATTTCAGCAGCTGAAACTCAAACTTGCGTAGCACCAGAGATAGTTTCATATTGGGTAAACTGTGCAATGCTGTTTTATAGGACTTAAAAAGCAATTCTGCCACTTCTCCTTGTTGTAAACTAAAGTGCAGCAACTCATTTAAATACAAAGCCGACATTCGGTCAACCAACTTTGTCAGTTGGTAGTTCTTCACAACATTTAACGAAGTCAAATTCTTCAAACTGGATTTTCCATAGAACTGGATAGATACAAAATTAAAGTATTGCAATTGCGATTTTAGCTGTTTATTTTTTTTTATTCCCTTTGCAATAATATGCAACAAACCAAACTCTTGACTGAAAAATTCAATAATAAGAGAACTATCCTTAAATGGCCTCATGTGAATGATATAACCCGATGCCTCTTGGTATTTAGCCATCAAAAATCATCTTTATAACCGAGTTGTTGCAATAATCGATTATTATCTGCCCAAGCCGACTTTACTTTTGCCCACAGTTTGAGATGAACCTTTTTACCGATAAGGTCTTGTATTTCTTTTCGTGCATTAATACCAACCGACTTTAACGAGTCACCACCCTTGCCTATTAGCATGTTTTTTTGTTGCTCCCTTTCCACCCAAATAAGGGCATGAATATGCACAATATCTCCTTTGTCTTTATACGACTCCACTTCAACGGTTAAACTGTAAGGTAACTCTTGATGCAAGCGCAGCATTAGCTGTTCACGTATAAGTTCTGAAATCAGGTATTTTGTTGATTTATCCGTTAATTGATCTTCTGCATAAAAATTTTCAGATTCTGGCAACAGTTGATAAATTTTTTCTTCTAAGCCTTTAGTGCCCTTTCCCTTTGAAGCCGATATATAAAATATTTCTGCAAATTCATATTTTTCAAAGACTTCATTGGCAAAGGGCAACAGCTTTTCTTTATTTTTAATTAAATCCGCTTTATTTATAACGAGAATAACTGGAGTTTTTGTGTATTGGAGTGCCTTTAGTGCTTGCTCATCATCTATAGTCCACTTCAGTGATTCAACTAAAAACAAAATTAAATCCACATCTAAAACAGCCGATGCAGCTGCTTTATTCATGTACTTGTTGAGTGCTTTTTTATAACCTTGATGCAATCCTGGTGTGTCAATAAATAATATCTGTCCTTGGTCTTTTGTTGATATCGCCATAATTTGGTGACGCGTTGTTTGGGGCTTTGCCGTAACAATACTCACTTTCTCGCCAACAATGCGATTAATAAGGGTGGATTTACCAACATTTGGACGCCCGATTACTGCCACATAGCCGCATTTGTTTTTCATGATTTCTCTATTTTATTTAGCACTAATTGTGCTGCGATTTGTTCGGCTTTTTTTCTGCTTCTGTGCATTGCTTTTTCAGCTATATTTAACTCCTCAATCACGCATTTTATGGTAAAAGTCATTAAATGGTCTTTGCCTTGAGTAGAAACCAATAGGTAATTTGGTGCATTCATACCATTTTGTTGAAGGTATTCTTGCAGTCTTGTTTTTGCATCTTTATCGGATACATTGGGATCAATTTTTTCTAACCACAGTTGCATAACAGTTAAAATAAAGGTTTCAGCAATTTCAATTCCCCTATCAAGTAAAACAGCACCAAATATGGCTTCAACCGTATCCGCTAAAACACTGGAACGCTTAAAACCTCCAGACTTAAGCTCCCCTGAACCTAAAATGAGCTTATCACCTAATTGATTGTATCGTGCAATTTCTGCCAGCGTCTCACCTTTAACAAGACTGGATCTAATGCGTGTGAGCTTTCCCTCAGAGAGTTTTGGATAAGTCAAATACAACCATTTAGTAACCACAAAACCCAGTACGCTATCGCCCAAAAACTCCAAACGTTCATTGTTGTGTTTTTTGGCACTTCGATGCGTTAGTGCCTGTTGCAACAACGATTCATCATTAAAAGCAATTTTTTGCCCTAAGATGTTGTTTACTTTCATTGAGAAGTCTTACCGCTATTTAAGAGGAATAGTTTTTTCAAAGTGGACAAGGAAGTCTAGGTTGCCGATAAATGGTTCTTGTACATCATACTTGACTTGCAATTGTTTACCACGGTTACGTATCACCTTAACATCTTTCTTTTTGACTCTTTCTACATAACTGGTGTAAAAACTCTTTGCCATTTCTTCTTTTATTTGTTTGGGCGACTTGCTTGATGCTCCAGGTTTGTTGGCAACCAATTTCATGGCTTTAACAACTGAATAATATTCACTGTAAATCGGTCCCAACCTAATGCCCGCATAAACAAAAAAGCCAAGCAAACTCATAAACAAAATCAGCCCTATCATGGACATGCCGTGTTGATTTCTTATTGTTTTCATTTTCTTACCTTTGTTTTAAATTGAATGATTTTAACATGTGCTTTCATATATTCAATAAATCTTCAGCTTTATCAATTAGATTAATTTTGTACCAATACGCTTGAGTCCTTCAAAGAAATCAGTTGTTCGCCAATGCATCCAGATAAAAACAGCCCGTCCAACAAGGTTTCTTTCAGGTACAAAACCCCACTCTCGAGAGTCTGCACTGTTATCACGGTTATCTCCCATAGCAAAATAATACCCTTCAGGCACCACAACATCTAAAAAACTTGTAGGTCCTAATCCCGTATGATTGAAGGTGAACATCATGTGTTTTTTATCCCCAAGTTGTTCTAATTTCTTAATCGCTTTGACGTCGCGCGTTGGGTTGTCCATCAATCCAACATAGTTACCCACCAGCTCTTGTTTGATTAATTTACCATTTATTGTCAGTTCTTTTTTATAAGGATCGTAATGAATTTTATCTCCAGGCAAACCCACTACTCTTTTTATGTAATCAACGGACTGGTCTTTAGGGTACCTAAACACAATAATATCTCCGCGCTTAGGATGACCGACTTCAATAATGGTGTCATGTAAAACTGGTAATTTTAAGCCATAGGAAAACTTATTTACATAGATAAAATCTCCTGTAAGCAAGGTCGGCATCATGGAGGAAGATGGAATTCTAAAGGGCTCAAAAACAAAGGTACGAACAACAAGAACAAAGATTAAAACGGGGAAAAATGAGCCTATCTCATCCACTGTTTTAGCTAAAAAGGATGGATTCGTATTGGTTTTTTTAAAGTACATAGCCAATAACCACAATAATCCAGTAACCAAACTGGCTATTGTTAAAAAGGCTTCAAAATCAAAATGTATTTCATTCATTATTTATTTTCTCTGTTATTTAAGATTCCTGCATTCGCAAGAATGACATTTATTTAATCTACTTTAAGTATGGCTAAAAAGGCTGATTGCGGTACTTCGACTCGTCCTATTTGTTTCATGCGTTTCTTACCACGCTTCTGTTTTTCTAATAATTTTCGCTTGCGTGATGCATCACCACCGTAACATTTGGCGGTCACATTTTTGCGCAAAGCTTTGACCGTTGTGCGTGCAATAATATGCGCTCCAATGGCAGCTTGTATTGCCACATCAAACATTTGACGGGGAATTAACTCTTTTAGCTTATCGGCTAATTCTTTACCCCGTTTACGTGCATTGGCTCTGTGAGTTAAGACCGATAGCGCATCAACAAGTTCACCATTGATTAAAATATCAAGACGAATTAAATCACCCGTTTCAAAATGACTGAATTCATAATCAAAAGATGCATAACCTCGAGATACCGATTTTAATCGATCAAAAAAGTCTAAAACCACCTCACTTAATGGCATTAAAAACTGTAGAGATACTTGTGAACCAAGGTATTGAATATTTTTTTGGACACCACGTTTTTCAATGCATAGACCGATAACATTCCCAACGTATTCATTGGGGAGCAAAATATTGGCTATAATCATGGGTTCACGAATTTCTTGGTACATTTCAGGCAAATCAGCAGGATTATCCAACTTTTCCACTTCACCTTTGTTATTAACCAATTCATAAATAACCGTTGGAGCAGTGGTTATCATATCAATATCAAATTCGCGTTCGATTCGTTCTTGAATAACTTCCATGTGCAGCATACCTAAAAAACCACAACGGTAACCAAATCCAAGAGCAGTTGATGACTCTGGCTCAAAATCCAATGCGGCATCGTTTAAGCGCAGCTTTTCCAATGCTTCGCGTAAACCTTGGTAGTCGTCAGCAGATGTTGGAAACAGACCCGCAAAAACTCTGGGTTGAGACTCTTGGAAACCATCTAAAGGTTTATCTGCCGGATTTTTAGTTAATGTGATTGTGTCCCCAACAGGAGCTCCGTGCACGTTTTTAATAGAGGCTGAAACAAAACCCACTTGCCCACACTGTAATGAATCCGTCTCCAAACGCTTGGGTGTGAATATTCCAATATTATCCGCTATCTGATCCGTTTCAAGTGACATAATGCGAATTTTATCTTTTTTATTCAGTGTGCCATTGAAAATACGAATTAATGAAACCACTCCTAAATAGTTGTCAAACCACGAATCAATAATTGATGCTTGTAATGGCTTGTCTTTATCACCTGTAGGGGGAGGAATGTGTTTAATTATTGCTTCCAAAACATCTTCAATACCAACGCCTGTTTTTGCACTGGTCAAAGTTGCCTCTGATGCATCAATTCCGATGACGTCTTCTATTTCCTGCTTAACTTTTTCTATATCCGCAGAAGGTAAATCAATTTTATTGATAACTGGCAAGACCTCCAAGCCTTGTTCTATTGCCGTATAACAATTAGCAACAGACTGTGCCTCAACACCTTGAGCCGCATCCACAACCAACAAAGCCCCTTCACAAGCAGCCAGTGAACGAGAAACCTCATAGGAAAAATCTACGTGACCTGGCGTATCAATAAAATTTAAATCGTAAGTAATGCCATCTTTTGCTGTGTATTTTAAGCTTACCGCTTGTGATTTAATGGTGATACCGCGTTCTTTTTCAATATCCATACTATCAAGAACTTGTTTTTCCATTTCACGCTCTGATAGACCACCACAATGCTGAATAAAACGATCGGCTAAAGTTGATTTACCATGGTCGATGTGAGCAATAATTGAAAAATTTCGTATATGTTGCATTAATTTAAATCCAAATAAGCAAAAATCCCGCTTAAACACGGGATTTTTAAAAGAGCTATTGTACCTAATAGCTTAGTCACGTTCAATAACGATGAAGCGTTTTGCCCCTGAATTTTGCACTAAAAGGACTAATGGCATATCTTTATCTAATTTCTTTAGTTCTTTATTAAACTGTTTAACGGATTTAATCGGTGTTTTACCCATTTTTATTATGACATCATTCACTTGCAATCCTGCTCTTTGGATTGAGCGTTTATTAATTTTTTTGACCAACACACCACTTTCCAACTCTAATGCACTTTTCTCTTCAGCACTAAGGTTTGATATTTCAAATCCCATATCAAGCTTTTTAACCTGTTTGCCAGAACTGGTCTCGTAGACCTCTGCTTCATCCAAACCACCAAGAACTGCTTTAATGATTTTATAATCACCATCTCGAACTACTTTCACATTAACCTTTGTTCCGGGCTGTACTGAACCAACCAAGGGAGGCAAGCTATTAGAAGTTGACACTTTCTCGCCATTAAATTCGACAATCACATCTTGCTCTTGAATGCCTGCTTTCTCGGCTGCAGAGTCTTTATTGACATTAGTAACCAATGCGCCACTTGGCGTTTTTAAGCCTAAATAATTTGCCATTTTCTGTGAAACGGGTTGAATATTAACGCCTAAAAGCCCGCGTTTAACGACGCCTGTTGATTTTAGTTGCTCAACAACAGACATTGCTACATCAATTGGAATAGAAAAAGACAAGCCCATGTAACCACCTGAATTTGATACTATCATTGAATTAATTCCAACAACTTCACCATCCATATTAATCAAAGGACCGCCTGAATTGCCAGGATTTATGGGCACATCTGTTTGAATAAATGGCACATATTGTTGTTTCCCAATAGCACGTCCTTTTGCAGAAACAATACCCTTGGTCACTGAATGTTCAAAACTCATTGGTGATCCAATTGCCATCACCCACTGACCAATTTCAACAGTGTCCGCATCACCGATAGATAAAATAGGAAGATTTTCTGCTTTAACCTTTAGTAGAGCAATGTCGCTGGCTTCATCTTCACCAATTAACTCTGCATCAAACTCTCTTCTATCAACCAGTTTGACTACAATTTCATCTGCATCATGAACAACATGTCGATTGGTTAAAATATAACCATCATGCGAAATAATAAAACCAGAACCTCCTGCTACGGAATCTCGCTCTTGTGGGCTGTGAAAACCTCTGGGCATTCCAAATAAATCTTCCAGCGGATTTCTTTGTCTTGGCACTCGAGTTTTATTATCAATTTCTTTTGCGTTATGTCGTGCTGTAATGTTAACAACAGCAGCACCTGTTTGCTTTACCAAATCGGTAAAATCAGGTAATGCAACTGTTTTGGCATTCACCATATGTGAAGCTGTTACAAACACAAAGCTTAATATTAACTTTTTAAACATTAAATTTCTCCAAAATATTTTATATGATTTTTTGACAACATGAACCAAGAAATAGTTCGATAGAATTATTTAAAAAATTCAACCTGAGGTTTAAATTTGTCACGATTCAATTTAATGACATTTTTTGAAATAACAAGACCTAAAATTAGCCCAATAACGCCACCTAAATCATTATTAAAATCAACAAGTGAAAACAAATAATAAAAAAACATTAATGAAACAATTATTAATAAAATTGGCAAGCCATAGAGTGCAAGTGCCAACTTGAAAAGCTGACTTTCGTTAAATTTCATGCCAATAACATCGCCTTTTTGATATTTTTGTGAAAAAAATGCATCTTTATCATCCAAGTGTGTTTGAGAGTGCATCTCTTGTTTTTTACTCACTGATAAAATCGTATTTTTTGGAAAAATGAAGTTTAAAAAGCCATCAGAACAGCCCTTGTTACAATCTCCACACGAACCATTCTTTTCAAGTTGCAAATCTACTGTTTTTTCATCAATCTTTAAAATGCGTGCTAATTTAATCACTGATATTATTAATACGGAATGGAGTTAATTGTTTTTTTGCCTCATCTTGGTTAAGAATAATCAAGTAGGGCATCGTATTTGTTTGTGAAAACCCTTGATTATAGTTGTACGTATTTTTAGCCGAAACCGAAGGAAAGCGACTTAAAGAAGCCGGAGGCTTTACAATAGATTGACTGCCACTGACAATATTTGCAGAAATATTAACAGGCAAGGGTTTTAACCCCGTTTGCAAAGCAATTGTTGGTTGTTCATTGGTAATTATTCCCGCATCATTCTTATTTTGAATCAAAAAAACCGACATAAAAGCAACGCTTGCTGCAATTCCCATTCCCAAAACGGGTTTAAGCCACTTGTGAATAGTTGAACGTTTTGCATCAGCAGTATACGCATTTAAGTTGAAGTGGTCTTGTTGTGATAGCTCTTGACAAACTTTAGCTGCGACATCAATAACCAAAGGTTCATTAGCTTGTCTTTGCAAACAAGACTTAATTAAATGATAACTTTCCCATTTTTCAGACAAACTTTTATCTGCAGCCATTCTTTTAAGTAAAAACTTACTGGCATTGATTTCAAGCTCACCATCCATCAAGTTTGAGATTTGTTCGTTTGATTTATCTGACATAATTTGTTCTCTTGTATTCTTTTTTACGTAATGGTTTTAAAGCATTATCTACTGCATCTCGTGCTCTAAATATTCTTGATCTCACTGTTCCGATTGGACAATTCATTTTTTCTGCAATTTCTTCATAACTCAAGCCTTCAAGTTCTCGTAAGACTATGGCTTGTTTCAAATCTTCAGGTAGTTGCGCGATAGAATCATGCACAACCTGTTCCACTTCTTGCCTCTCATAATGTGCATCAGGTGTGTCAAAATCTTGATTTTCAAATCCGCCAGAGTAGTTTTCTGCTTCGGTTGGTTCTATGTCTGAATTTTGAATACGTCGACCCTTTGCAACCAAGTGATTTTTTGCGGTATTAATTGCTATTCGGTATATCCATGTATAAAAGGCAGAATCTCCTCGAAAATTTGGCAAAGCTTTATACACTTTAACAAAAACATCTTGTGTAATGTCTTGTATTTCGTGGTAATCTTTTATCAATTTGGAAATCGCACCACCAACTTTTTGCTGGTATCGCTGAACAAGCATCTCAAAGGCCTTCATGTCTCCTTTTTGTGCTTGCTTGACGAGCGCTAAATCTACCGCTTTTTCAGACATTTCGATTTTCTTATCCTGTTTTTTATTCATTGACGCCTTCTATGACATGTATCGTTAACAAAAGTTTAATATTTTTTGATATAATCTTATAAAGAGACCTTTGCATAACTCGTGGCACGTGTTAAAAAGTTGCAAAAAACACCACTCTGCGTTAAAAAATTCGCAAATAGCGGGCTATTTGACTCATTTTTTGCCTTGATTGGAGCTTTTTTCATTCTTTTTTCCATCATCCCAGAGTTATGCAAAGGTCTCATAAATTATACTTTTATGTGGTTCCCATGAGTTTTATCCTTTGCGATAATAACTCTTCAATTTCTTCTTCAGGCAGAGGTCTAGAAAAAAGAAAGCCTTGGAAATATTCACATTCTCTTTCGAGCAAATACTCACGCTGTTCTTCGGTTTCAACACCTTCTGCTATGATTTTTCGATTCAATCGTTTTGCAATATTAATTGTTGCATCCAAGATGGCTTCATCTTCGGGATTTAATCCGATGTTTGCAACAAATGACTGATCAATTTTTATGTAATGCGCTGGTATTTTTTTCACGTAATCCAAACTGGAATGCCCTGTACCAAAATCGTCTATTGACAATGTACATCCTATTCCCACAATTTGATTGAGCAATTCAACCAAATTTGGAACCACGTCCAAACTTATGGTTTCAGTTATCTCAAAGTCGATATAATGCGGGTGAATTCCTGATGCATTGATTATATTTTCTAATTTTTTTGGCAATTGATCATCCATTAGCTGAACAACCGATAAATTAATTGAGCAGGTGAGTGTTAAACCAAATTTTCTTTGCCACTCCATGAGCTTTTGGCAGGTTTGTTTTGTAATGTACTCACCAAGGTCATTTATAAGACCTGTCTCCTCAGCTAAAGGAATAAATTGTCCAGGATTTATCATACCAAGTTCAGGATCTATCCACCTTACTAACGCCTCAAACCCGATAACATCTTCAGTTAAGGCATCAATTTTCGGTTGATAAAACACTTTAATGTGCTCAGAATCTATTGCCAACCTTAGGTTTTCTTCCATTTCAATCTTTTGTTTTAACGCTTGCCCAGTCTCAGAAAACTTAAAAATTATATAATTATTTTTTCCCTTCAACTTCGCATCATATAATGCCATGTCAGCATTTTTCATCATGCTTGCAACCGTCTGTCCATCATCTGGAAAAATTGATATGCCGATATTGCAATTAACAGCCACTTCTTCTCCATTTGACAATAAGATAGAATTGTTGAGCAAAGAGAGAATTTCAATAGCTTTTTCTTCCACAAATTCTTTTTCAATATGCGGCTTCAGTAACACTAAAAATTCATCGCCAGATAGTCTATAAACTTGACCGCGATACCCAATTACTTTTACGAGAACTTTGGATAGGTTTACAATGATTTCATCTGTTATTTCAATCCCATATCTTTTGTTGTAGTAATTTAATTTTTCAAAATCTATTATCATTAAAGATAAATAATGATTCAATTCAATACCTGTTTCAATGATGGTTGATAGTTTTTCAGTCATGGAATTTCTATTAGGGAGATTGGTCAATTTATCCACCTGCCCTTCTTTATTTCTCTGACTAATAATACTTTTTTCATACAAACACAACTGGCAACGACCTACCAAGGCCGACAAAACAAGCTTAATGGCTTGTTTATTTACTTTTGTGTCGTAGCCCATGACAATTGAACCCAATACTTTTTGATTGTGATGAATTGGATAAACCAGGAGAGTTTCTATTTTCAGTAAGTTCAGTAATTTAAAATACTGACCTTGCATATCGCTGATTCGATTAATTTCACAGTTCTTTTTTGACTTGCTAATGGTAACAAAGGCATTTAACCCTGAATCGGTAATGGCATTTTTAACCTCGGTATTGGCAACGATAACAACTTCATGAATTGCTTCATTGCCATTCTCAAAATAAACAAGAAAATCTAAATTGTATCTTTTCTTCAGTTGAGTAAAATAGACTTTTATGTCTTGGCTATTAATTGGCAAATGATTTATTTCATCAATAGACTCAATAAGGCTATTTGAATAATCTGTTACTTGTTGGGTTTTTAACAAACCAACATAGACCATTTCTCCATCAAGAAACCCCAAATGATACTCACAACTGAGAACCTGTTGTAATTTTTGATGGGAGAATTGAATAGGAAAAATAATTTTTTCAGTTGAGTTAATTTGTTTAATATAATCAAGGTATTTATCTTTATTATCCTTAGAATCCAAATCATACCACTTTTTTCCTAGCAACAAATCATCTGTTGTACTTAATAACTCAAACATGGCTTCGTTTGCAAGGATGATTTTTTGGCTTTGCGCACTGACCACCAGCAGTGGTTGGATAGAGTCAGTAAAAAACAATTCCAGCATTTCTTCTGTGTATTCTATCTTTTTAGATTTATTATCCGACATCATCATTAACTATTAGAAACCACCCACTTTGCATCCCTGAGTTTGTATTTTTTTACGTACCTATTTTCCAATTCAATTTCTTCCGCATTTCTTTCTAAAAAATTAAAATTCATGTCTTCATTCATTAAAAATAAAAATCGCGTATTATCATTTACATCCAAATAAGCGGTGGCTGATGGTAAGGTTGATTTTAACTCTAGTAAATCCGCATTATTTATACCTGGAAAAACATACACAGCAAAATAATGGTTTTTGGTTGCATATTTTAATGCTTCAAGCACAGATCGGGTCGCAGGTAATGGTGTCTGCCGTGAACGAATATTAACTAATCCTGAATTTGACATCCAAATATAAACAGCCATCCCAGAACGCACCGATATTTGTGTTAGGGCATCAATGATTTCTTCAGTCTTTTGGCTAGAAATAAATTGGAAATTAATAGCATTTCTAATTTTCTTTTCAATCGTGTTTATGGCAGATAATGGTAAACTCATCAGTAATCACATCGTCTCAGTTGGCAATAGTTCTCCTTTAAACGGGGCTAGAAGAGTCTCAATTTTAGTGCGAATTTGCTCCATATCTGAATTATCAGAAAGCTGTATTCCAATACCCGTGTGTTTTATTCCACTTGCTCCTGCTGGTGTTATCCAAACAACTTTACCAGTGACCGGAACCTTTTCTTCATTAATCAAAGAAAATAATAAAAAAACTTCATCTCCTAATTTATATTGGCTACTTGTACGAATAAACAACCCTCCATTTTCAATAAAGGGAATATAAATTCTATGCAACTCACTGACATCTTTTACATCACAAGATAGAATTCCCTTTTTGCCCATTCCTGCTCCCATAAACGCCATACTCAACAACCTCTTTTTATAATCTTAATTAGACATTATAACTGTTCTTTGCAGTATTTATTGATAATTTTAAAAAAATTCTTAATGATTTGCACTCCCACAGGCATTTTTCCATGTTAGAAGTAATTTTTCCAACTGCAATTCAACTTTTAAAGGCAACTCAAGTCTTTTACTAAACCGATAAATACTTTTAACAAATAGCAGCAATCCATGTTCTGGAACATTCATAATAAAACAATTGTCAATTGTACTTTTCAGACCCTGTTTTAGTGCCAAATTATTCAGCAATATCACTGAAATATAGTTTAAGTGATGATGCCAATTATTGCTGTACCATTTCTTACTCACCTCTAAAAGTTCAACAGACTGTTGTTGCAAAGCAAGCAAATCTTTGACCATGTTTTTCACTTCATCTAAAGTATTATTTTGCAAAATTGAGTAAGCGACAAGTGGCGAATTATCGGATATAAACAAAGCAAAATTAATATCCTCAATTTTTGATTCAAACTGTTTAGCAAGCCATTTACTTGCGGTATCGTGCGATGGTGGAGGGACATTTATCTTAACACAGCGGCTTTTGATTGTAGGCAATAATCTGCCGATCTCATTAGTGGTTAGAATAATCAAAACTTTTTGCGGTGGTTCTTCTAAGGTTTTCAACAAAGCATTGGCAGATGAGGTATTCATTTTTTCGGCCTCTTCAATGATAATAACTTTATGCTGGTTTTTTGAAGAGGTTAAAACCACGTCACTGGTTAGTTGACGAATCTGGCTAACTTTAATCACTGCATTTTCTGCTTTAATAAGGGTTAAGTCCGTGTGATTACCAGCTTTCAATAATTCACAAGCACCACATTGAAAACACGCTCCATTTTCAGTTACATTTTCACACATCGCAAGTTGAGCCATTTCTTTTGCTAAATCAACCTTGCCCATTCCTTCTTTTGCAGAAAGCAAAATAGCATGAGGCACTCTTTGTTCGGTAACTAAAGAAGTAAATTGTTCGATATTGTTTTTTAACCAAGGCAAACTCACGGCATTAACTCCTGTTTTTTTGACTCAAACGCCGAAATAATGGATTGTTTAACGATTTTAAATGATTTTGATGCGTCAATAATGGCATATTTACTCAGATTGAGTTTAGCTTTATCTCGATAGGATTGAGTGATTCGATGAAAAAAATCCAAGCCTTCTTGTTCGATTCTGTCTGCTTGTCCTCTGGATTTTATACGCTCCAAGCCTATTTCAGGTGCAATATCCATTAGTACAGTCAAATCCGCTTGCACATCACCCACTATAAAATCATCCATCCATTTAACCACATCCTGACCGAGCTTGCGACCTCCGCCTTGATAGGCATAGCTGGCATCAACAAAACGATCTGAAACAACCCAAACACCTTTTGCTAAATTTGGCTTGATAACGTTTTGAATGTGTTCATTTCGTGCAGCAAACATAAGCAGCAATTCGGTTTTAGCATGCAAATGTTCCGAATGCAGCAATATTTCGCGAATTTTCTCCGCATTGGGCTCACCTCCTGGCTCTCGTGTGCAAATATAGTCCACCCCCCATTTATTGAGAATTTTTTTGATTGTTTTGAGTGCAGTTGTTTTACCTGCACCTTCAGAACCTTCTAAGGTAATAAATCGAGCCTTGTTTGTCATTACAGTTTTTTTCCTTTGAGGTAGTCTTTAACCGCCTTTAAGTGTTGTTCATAAGTATCTGAAAAATAATGCCCGCCACGATTGTTGGCAACAAAATAAAGTGCGCTGCCTTGTTTAGGGTGCGCACTGGCAATAATTGATTCCATGCTTGCCATGGCAATAGGGGTTGGAGTCAATCCTTTTCTTGTGTAAGTATTGTAAGGTGTATCGGTTTTTAAATCCTTAGCTCGAATGTCTCCATCGTACTTTTCCCCCAATCCATAAATGACAGTCGGATCAGTTTGCAGACGCATGTTTTTTTGCAATCGCCGCACAAAAACTCCCGACACAATTTCTCGCTCACTGGCAAGCGATGTTTCTTTTTCGACAATTGATGCCATAATTAATAATTGGTAACTCGTTTTGTAAGGTAAATTTGCATCACGCGATTGCCACTGTTTTTCTAAACCCTGAATTAATGCACGGTGCGCACGTTTTAGCAAATCAACATCACTGTCACCGCGGACAAATTGATAGGTTTCAGGCAAAAACAAACCCTCTGGAGTCGCTTTATCTGAATCCAATAACTTTAATAACTGCTCATCACTCAAATCACCCACTTCATGGATTAACGTGTCATTGGCTAAAATTTTAGCTTTTAACTCTCGCCAATTTAACCCCTCAACAATGGTGAAATGGTAGGTTAATACTTTATTATTTTTAATTTTTTCCATCATCCTTATTGGCGTATCATCCTGACTTATTTTGAACTCACCCACTTTCAACCACCCACCTACCTTTTCCAACTTTGCAAACAAACGCCACATCCAAGGCTTGCCATTTGCTTGTTTCGATAGAATGTTATGGGTAAACTCGGTGAAATTTTGCCCTTTTTTTATCTCTAATATTTTCTCTTGTGCGAAAACAGGTTGCAACAAAAACTGCTGGTATTGTTGGTAGTAATAAAAACCAACAACAGCCGTTACTGTGGTCACAAATATGAGAGCAAGAAATAGTTTTTTTATCATGAATTAATTGTTAATAACCATTTATTTTGAATTTCATCAATCAAAGGCAAATCAACCTTAAATTGAAACTTATCGGTAACTTTTGTAATGGCATTAAATCCCCTAATGCTATTACAAACTAAAAATCCATCATACTGACCAACGGTTTTAAATTCAATTTTTTTCCACTTTATTTCAAAGCCTTGTGACTCCAGCCAACGCAATGCCACACCATAAACACCGCATTTATTGAGTTTTGGTGAATACAGTGAATTGCCTTTAATCAAAACAATATTTTTACTGATGGTTTCAATTATTCTATTTTTTACATCAAGCATAAGCGCATCACTATAAACTGAACCAACCATCTCGTTTGCCGCTAAAACCTGTTCTAAACGATTAAGATGCTTTAAACCTGCCAATCTCTTTTGATGCGATAACTGAATAGAACTAACCGACAACTCATGACTAATCTGACCTTCAGGCAATGAACCAATAGTTACGATAAAATCAACTTCTGATGAACTCCCTAAATAACCTCGTTTACCACTTGTTCGAAACACAATCACCTTAACCACTCCTTGGCTTTGCCCTGCACGCAAGGCGTTAATTTTATCCAACAGCAAAGATTCAGATATTTTTTGCATACCTAACTGCTGCAAACCCGAGTGCAACCTTTGCCAATGCAAAGACCACAAAGGCATAGTGCCATTATGTAATAAAATAGTTTCAAACAACCCATCGCCATACGCCAAGGCACGATTTATGCTAAACTGCTTGGCAGTTGGTTTAAAAGAAAGATAAGTTTTCATGAGACGAATTTTAACTTTTTTTGTTTATAGATGCTATTTTTAATTTTTGTAGCAATAATCCACAACAAAAGGGAGAAAAAAGTTGACCAAAACCCTCTCTATCAGTAAAATCCTCGCCCTTAGTAGCTTATGGTCTTGTCTGCATTGATTACATTGACCGTAGCGTAGAGGTGTTTTACCTCATTATTATATAAAATATTTTGGAGAAAAATCATGCATGCAGTTATTAAAACTGGCGGCAAACAATACAGAGTCAAAGAAGGCGATGTATTACGTGTAGAAAAACTTGGTCTAGATCAAGGTGCTAAAGTTAAATTAGATGAAATCTTAATGCTATCTGATGGAGAAAACATTACAGTTGGCACACCTTTTATTAAAGGCGCAAAGGTAACAGCTGAAGTGATGTCAAATGGAAGAGCCAAGAAAGTTAAAATCATCAAATTCAGAAGACGTAAGCACTCAATGACTCAAATGGGTCATCGTCAAAGCTATACTGAAATCAAAATCAAATCAATCAAAGCCTAATTAACATATTAACAGGAGCATAAGACATGGCACATAAGAAAGCAGCGGGTAGTACCAAGAACGGTCGCGATTCTAATCCTAAATACCTTGGCGTCAAAAGATATGGCGGCGAGGTTGTAAGAGCAGGTAACATCATCATTCGTCAACGTGGAACTAAAGTTCACGCGGGTGTCAATGTTGGAATGGGCAAAGACCACACATTGTTCGCACTAAAAGATGGTGTTGTACAATTTGTTAAAAAAGGTCCAAAGAATCGTCAACACGTAAGCATCATTGCTTAACTATTGAACACCATTTATAAAAAAGCCCGATTTAATCGGGTTTTTTTATACCTTATAAAAAAGCGCAACATGAAAAACACACTCAAAAAATACCAATGGCTTATCTTTGATGCCGACAATACCTTGTTTGACTACAACAAGACTGAAAAAACAGCTTTATTGCACACACTTGATGACTTTGAAATTCCTTATCACCCAAAAACCATCATTGGCATATACCACACAATCAACCATAAGTTATGGATGGATTTTGAAAAAGGACTGGTTAAATCCCAAGAAGAAATTAAATACCGCCGCACCGAGCAATTATTTCAGCAATTAAAAGTCGATAGAAACATCACCCATTTTGCTGAAGATTACCTCTATAACCTCTCACAAAATGACCACTTGTTAGACCATGCCTACGAGGTAATCGACAACTTAGCCCAAACTCACCAAATGATTATCATGACAAATGGCATGACCGTCGTACAAAAACCACGCTTTGCCAAATCGCCGCTATCAAAATTTTTCAAACACATTGTCATATCTGAAGAAATAAAACACGCAAAACCCTCAAAAAAAATATTCGATTATGCTTTTAGACTCATGCGAAACCCAGAAAAAGACAAAGTACTTATGATTGGCGACAACTTAGGATCGGACATTCAAGGGGGAATAAATTACCAAATAGATACGATGTGGTACAACCCAAGCAAAAAACCCACTCAGCACCAAGCCACACACGAATTGCACAACCTATTGGACTTGATTGCCAATCTGCATTAAACTAGGAGACTTTCAAAAATTTGACAGCAGTTATGAAGACTTCAATTATTATTATTTTTCTTTTTCTTGCGGGCTGTGCAACCCTACCAACTAACCCAAATTTTGAAGTAAAAGCAGGTGAAACCGTCGGTATCTATATTGAAATTCCTGAAAACCTGACTCATACTTTTATTGGCACGACTATTTTTAATAACTTTGAAAAAGACTACCCTATTCAATGGGATTTAGAGGCTTATGCTTATAAATCCATCAGCCAAAGTTTAAAAAATGCAGGTTTCAAAGTGATTAATTTGAAAGAAACCAATGTTTCTTATAAAAACCTCAAGGAGTTACTAATTGTCAAAGATAAAAAATGGTTTATAAACCCCAAAAACAAAGATACTTTTAACACCTTACAGAAACTTGGCGTAAAAAGTGCAATCTATTTTAATACAGCAAAAACAGTTGCCTACATTCAATGTGGAATGAGTAATTGTACTGATTTTTATTCAAAGTCTTACGGTATGTTTACCAGAAGCTTTCTAGGAATTAAAAGTCATACCGCAATTGCCGCCTTTGATAATGGAATTATAATCACAAATCCCCTTGCCCTCATGCAATTCACCAACCCAAAAACATTTCCATTGAAAAACTTTAAACCAAAGGATTTTAAAAACATTTCAGAAACCGATTGGGATACCGTTAAAAATGAAATTCTCAAGTATATTGATGATTTTAGTTCGCAGTTACCTAATTTGATGAAAAACAATAAACAAGTTTTAGAAGCCAACTAGGAGCTTATCCGAGAACAGAAAATCTATTACAAAAAAGCTGGATTTGTGCCATTTCCCGCTTTTTTTCGTCAAATAGCCGTGCTATTCTCCTCAAAAAAGCGATAAATCGCCCTAAACCCAACTTCTTTTCATCACGATTCCTATTCTCGGACACGCTCCTAGGTCAAGTACAATCAAATTTACCATGTTTCATCCATGTATGGTAAAACCAAACGAAGCCAATCTGGTAAGTGGGATTTATCCCACTCTAATCCCAACTTACACAGTTTAATTTGCATACTCACTTATTATGGCCTTTACATTGTTTTCACTAAGTGACCTATCCCCCAATAATCGTTAAGAGGTGTTTTCATTAGAAAATGAATAACATAAGTATTTTTTTCCTGTTCCAATACCTTTTGGTCTAGTATCAAAATCATATATTCTATCAATATTAGTCATGTAATAGGACTCAACTTCATTATTAGTAGTCTTTTTGACATGGAAAGTTCCTTGTAATTCAATTAAGTGTTCATCTGCTTTACAGTTATTTAAATCTAGTAGTTTCTTTACTTTATAATTTTCATATAACTTTATTGAAACTAAATCTTTAAAAACTTCGTTATCTAACAATGGGTCTGTAAAGTCTGAACTTCCATAAAATATAGATTCCTTCTTATTAATAAAACCATATATTTTGATTCTTTTATTATCATAATTTAAAGAAGCTCCATCAAAAAATATTTGCTTTAAGATAGTATCTTTTTCACTCAGTGTTTTTAACGCAACGTCATACGGAAACTCAAAGTTACTTTTAGTTTTACAAGATGATGAAATTATGTAAACCAAAGCCATAATTATGGTTAGAATAGATTTTCTATTATCGATCATAGTCATTTTTAACCTCAGGAGTCCATAAATACGTTCTTGAAAAATACATATCTTTCAATATTACAGGTACATTCCCACTATTAGATAAACTTTGTAACTTTTTTGAATTAACTGACATTATATTATATGAACCAGGCTTATATTTAAAAACTAATGCAATAAGCCCTTTATTTGCAACTTCACTAACCGATTGTTCGCATCTATCATTGCAAAATGGAAGTAATGGTGACTGTTGAATTACGCCATCAACCGTTGTTGTAGAAACGTTTGAATTAAGAAATCCAGTTTCTCCATCTGCAAATAAGCCCAAGCCTAATATATTGTTTGCTACCGCATCATTTTCACGCTCATATATATAATGCTTCGGATATTTTCATGTTAGCTTTAAAAAGTGCCATTTGTGATGATTTTGGTAAACTGTTTATAAATTCGTCATAAGCTTTACTGCGTTCATCTTGCTCTTGAATTTCAGTTTTCTTATCATTCCCAAATTTAAGCTTTTCATTAAAAGCCACCCGAAAAGCAGCACTCATTGCACCATTCGCAAACTTACCACCAGTAGCTTCCGATATTGAACCAGCTACGATGGCATTTGCAATAATTAGCCTTGTCCAATAGCTAAATATATATTTCGATTTTTGACAAAGTTAAAGCATCGTAGCCGTATTAGGCGACAATTAACTTGACTGGTTATAAATTACGGTTTATTTGGGAGGTTGCCGCGTCGCTTCGGCTCCTCGCAATGACGGGAGTTTTTTTATTACCTTTGTGTACTTTGCGCCTTCTTTGCGACCTTTGCGTTAAGCTTTTGATATTGTTTTTCGTTAGCAGTATTTATCAGATAAATTTTGGAAAATCCAATTTGGGTTTCTTTTTTCTGGGAGGACGGCAACAAAAAAGAAGTAAAAGTGGTCAAGTGACTTGTTAAAAAAAGAGGCAAAAGAGGGATCAAGTCGTTTGACTAGTAAGACTATTTAGCTTGAAAAAAATCTGCGTAATCCGTGTAATCTGTAAATCGAAGGGGTTGGTAAATTTGATTTTGTTGGATTGTCAGTTTTAACCGACGCTTTTTAGGTTTTGGTATCGCTTTTAGTGGGATAAATCTCACTCACCGATGAATTCTAATTTAGGGGCAAGTCTTAAACTACAGGTATGTCTATTAAGATATTGGAATCGGCATCCTTTTAGTGCTTGGCGGCCTTCCTTTTTAACTTTTCGTTACGCTTTAAAAATCTCCGTGTAACTCTGTATTCCTTAGTCGATTTAAATGAAAGCACGTTTACCAAAATAATTGATCAGTTTAGCTGTTTTTGTTTATTTCTTTAACAATCAACCTGGAGGCCATTTCATTTGTCGTCCGGCAAGGAAGTGTAAGTGAAGGTGGTAGACGTCTTGGCCACCATTTTGGTTGCAATTCATTACCACTCGATAACCATTTTCGTCTTCGCCTATTTGTTTGGCGTAATCTCTGGCTGCTAAAAACAATTGGCCCATTAGTTCTGCTTGGCTGTCTTTTATGTCATTAATCGTTGCTATGCGAGTTTTGGGTATAAATAAAACATGCGTTGGTGCTTGCGGATTAATATCTTTAAATCCTAATATTGCTTCGGTTTCAAAAACTATTTCGGCTGGAATTTCTTTATTGATGATTTTATCAAATATTGTTGTTTCTTGTTTCATTGTATTTCCTCTCGGCTGCCAAAGGCATGGGCGATTGTGCCAGCATCGACGTATTCCAACTCGCCACCTAATGGCACTCCGCGGGCTAAAGTTGTGGCTTTTATATCAACTTTAGAACACAGTTGCGCGATATATTGGGCAGTGGTTTGCCCTTCTAATGTTGAGTTTGTGGCAATAATGACTTCTTTGATGGGTTCGTTTGAAAATATGTCTATCATCTTTGGAAAACCCAATTCACTTGGCCCTAAACCATCTAATGGACTTAAGTTCCCATGCAGGACAAAATAAGTGCCTGAAAAGTCGGTGGATTGTTCTATTTGCATTAAATCAGCGGGTGTTTCGACGATGCATAATTGTTCGGCATTACGCTTATCGCTAAGGCAAATGCGGCATAATTTGTGCTCTGTCAATGTTCTGCAGCGTTGGCATTCACCAATTTTTTCGCACGCTTGTTTTAAGATTTCTGCCAATTTAATGGCTTCATCTTTATTTTTTTGCAATAGGTTAAAACAAATTCTTTGTGCCGATTTTGGTCCAACGCCAGGCAGAATTTGAAATGAATGCATGAGTTGTGCAAGTAATGACATCTTAAAAAGGCAGTTTGAATCCTTCTGGTAATTGCATTCCACCCATCATGTCTGCCATTGAGCCTTGAGTTTCGGCAACTATTTTATTTTGTGCGTCATTAAATGCAGCGATAATCAAGTCTTCCATCATTTCCCTATCGCCATCAAGCATATCGTAGTCGATATCGAGTTTTTTTAGCATGCCTTTGCCTGTCATCAAAACCTTGACTATTCCTGCTCCCGCATGACCTTCGATTATTTTATTGGCGAGTTCGGCTTGTTGCTTTTGCATTTGCTCTTGCATTTTTTGAGCTTGTTGCATCATATTTCCTAATTGTCCTTTCATTTTTCTATACCTCTAAAAAATTTTGACCGTCTTTGATTTGAATCACTTGTGCATCAAAGTTTTCTTGCATGTTTTGCACAAATGGGTTTTGTGAAACTTTTTGTTTAGTTTCTTGTACATTTGTATCTTGAATTAGTTGTTCTGTTCGGGCGATTGTTTGGGTGTGGTCGCCGCCTTCGCAAATTTCTACTGCAATGGTTTCTCGAACACAATCCAGCAACGCTTTCTTTAAATTTTTACATGCTCTATCCGTCATAAAAGCATGGGTTTGCTTATCAACCGATAACACCAGCTTACCCTTATCATTACTCACAACCAGTGAATTTCTTGCCAATTCTCTTGCTGTTCCGCGTATCGGCAAGGCATTAAAAATGCTTGCCCAATTTGTTTGGGTTATTTCATTTAGATTGAACTGTTGTTGAACTGGTGGTATTTCTTGCACTGTCAGGGTTTGTTCTGGATATATCGGTTCCCCCTTTAGGTTTTGTGCAGAATTAGTTTGATTGGGTTGATTAATAGTGGATTGAGTTGTATTTTGCTGCTGATTTAGTTGACCTGGAGTCGATTCAGGTGTTTTTTTTTCTGCTGTTGGAAATTGTCCAATTTTAAAAGCGAACAATCGCAATATTGTCATTTCAAAGCCTGTTTTGCTGTCGGGTGCTAAATTTATTTCTTCTTGTCCTTTAATCACGATTTGGTAATACAATTGCACTTGTTCATGAGAAACGCCTTGAGCAAATTTAACAAGAGTTTGTTTATCGAACCGTGAACTTTCGACGTATTTGTTTAAAATTTGCAGCAATGAGATTTCATGTAACAACAATGCCATATCATTTAGGAATAAGGCATAGTCTGGTGACATTTCAAATATTTGTTGCAGTTGCGATGATAAATTTTCAGCATCCTTTGCGGCAATATAAGTCAACAAATCCACAACACTGTTTTTATCAATGGTGCCAAGCATGAGCTTAACGCCTTCTTCTTTGACATTTCCCGCACCAAAGGCTATGGATTGATCTAGCAAACTCAATCCATCGCGCATAGAGCCCTCAGCTGCACGTGCAATAAGTTCTATGGCACTGGCATCGTAGGCAATATTTTGCAACTCCAATAGCTTAATTAAGTGATTATTGATTTGTGTTAGGCTTAATCGTTTAAGGTTAAACTGTAAACAACGTGAGAGTACCGTTACGGGTAATTTCTTGGGTTCTGTTGTTGCCAATAAAAACTTAACATGCGGAGGTGGTTCTTCGAGCGTTTTTAACAAGGCATTAAAACTACTTTTAGAAAACATGTGGACTTCATCAATGAGGTAGATTTTGTAACGTCCGCTGGTTGGCGCGTATTGAACATTTTCGAGCAACTCTCGGGTGTCATCCACTCCTGTTCGTGAAGCGGCATCAACTTCAACCAAATCCACAAAACGCCCTTCTGATATTTGCGTGCAAGCCGAACAAACTCCACAAGGAGAACCTGTTACGCCTTTTTCACAGTTTAATGCTTTGGCAAGGATTCGTGCCACGGTGGTTTTGCCCACACCTCGTGTTCCGGTAAATAAAAAGGCATGGTGGATTCTGTCGTTTTCTAAACCATTTATCAGTGCTTGAGATACGTGTTCTTGCCCGACAAGTTCCGTAAAGTTTTGTGGTCTAAATTGGCGTGCAAGGGCTTGGTAGCTCATAAATGATTTGGTTCGATTTGAAAGATTTAGTATGAAGTTTTTTGCTTAAATAATCAATGTTTTAACTGCATTTTTTAAAAAACTAAGTTGATTAATCCGACTGCCCTAATTTTTTAAACCCTGATATGCTTAAATTCAACCAACCCAGAATCAATAAACTGCCACCTATCGGTATCAACCAAGTCAATGAAGATTGACCAAATAAAACCAAAACATATAAACCACCGCAAAACAGCAAAACACCTAACAGCATGCTGATTATTGTGGAACGAATCCAAAAATCAGGCGATTTTATCGAAGCTAACCACAACAGTAAAATGGCATGCAACAACTGAAAAACAATGGCATTATTGAACAACAAATACATCTCAGAACTTCTATCGAGTTTAAAAAAATGACTTCCTGCTGCAGCTAAAATTACTGCCGTCATTCCATAGACGGCAGCAATGATGAAGGTTATTTTATTGGTATTAATTAGCTTTCTCTTTTGCTTTTTTCGGAATGTCTTCTATTATATCACTTAAGTTTTTATTCAGTGCATCAATTTTAAACTGGGGCACCAAATAAATCCACTGACCCACTTGTTTCTCTATAGCTGGCAAAGAATCTGCTTGTTCAACTGTGAATTTTACGTAGTTTTTGTCTTTGTACTTATACAGATTCATATGGTAAACAACCCCTGAAAACAGTTCATAAGTTACGGTATTGATTAGTTTTGATTCCGCTAAGTCAATTTCCTTAACGACATCATCAACAGTAAATTTAGACAAACCATTGGCTAAAACCTTAAACATAATGGCTTTTTTAACCTGTTTGTTTTTAGGAATATTCTCAAGCGCAAAAGATTCATCTTGTGGTGATTCCTTTGCAATCTTGAAGGCTTCTTTGTCGCTTGACTTATAAGAAACGGATTTAACTGCAGAACTGTCCACATCAACAATGGTTTTTATCATCCAATATTTCTTATCCATATTAATTTGCAATCGACCTTCTGCTAACCACGACAATTTATCTGCATTCTTTCGGACGTAAGTTCCCTGCCCTTTTGTGGAATTTTTGCCCATAAAAACATCAGCTAAAACCTCTCCAGATGCCAGCAACTTAACATGAACCGCACCAGCTTCGTCCAATCCGAGTCGAATGTAATTTTGAGGGTTACTGGTTTTGGCTTGTTTTAGTTTAAATTTTCTTAAGCTCAATAGCATGTCAGCAATTTTATTGGTATCCGCAAAATACGAATCAAGTTCTTGAATACGCCAAGTGCTATCCTTTTTGAAAAGGTGCAGTCTTTCTTGACCTTGACTTAATGTGATTGCATCAATGTCATTGATTTTATTCTGTAACGCAGGAATGAGCAGCGAACTTTCAACACTTGTGGTTTTTTTATTTTGCAATACAAAATAGCTAATCACCGCCAACAACAAAACAAGAACAATTAGGTATTTACTATTTTTCATATTTACCTCCATTCTTTCTGGGTTTGAACCACAAGACAAACACCCCAATTAAACTTATTAATAATGGCAAAAGTCCTATATTGATAATTTTTAATTGCGTTCCTAAATCTTTTATGTCTTTATCCAATGAACGGCGAACTTCTCGGAGCTTTTTACGCACCTCTAGCTTTTCTTCTTGAAACTTTTTCAATTCTTGCTCTTGTTCGGGACTCATTATCATGCGATCTTGTTGACCTTTTTCACGCTGAATTTGATTAAGCTTTTGCTCGGTTTCACGCAGCCTTTGTTTCAGGACATTCTCTTGTTCTCTGAATTTTTTATCCGAGGCTTTTTGCAGCTCAAGCACTTTAGTAAATGGACGGGCTGAATTTTTACGTCCACGAATATTTATCAAATCTGGGCTACCTGACATATTATCCAATAAATTTATCACGAGATTGCCATTATCTGCAAAAGCAGAAAAAACACTTCGACCAAAAAAGTTCTGGCTTTTTACCCACATTTGGTTAAATAAAATATCCACATCAGCAAACAAAACCACTTTGGGCTCACTATTCTCCATCACTACAGCAGATTCATCTTGCCCCTCTATGCCTTTGGGAAAAGCTGTTTTTATCACACCTGTTAAACGCCCTGCTATGGAATAATTTTTTCCATCTGCTTTGTAGTTTTTTGCCAAAGTGTTGGGATCAATCAAAAACTTCATGACATCACTGGACTTTGTTGTTGCTGATTTGGAGCTAGTTAAAATATTCTGCATATTATCGGATTCAAAATACCCTGCTGCCGCAACATTGATTGTTGTTAAATCACGAGTAATGATATCCTCTTTATTAAATGCATCATCGGTAAGAGCCAAAATAGCAAGATGCCGTTGTGGTCGAGCACCTTGTCGTGTTTGCACATTCAGGGCATATCTTTCATCAAGCAATAACTTTTTTGCATCGTAGTTGACATTCCAAGCCTTAAACAAAGGCGCTAAATCAGAATTTCTTTCGGCTTGGTAAGCATTCATTGGGTTATTTGGGTCTGGAATAATAACCTCTGCTTGTGCAAATGGATCAACAAATGCCACTAATCGTCCACCTTTCATAACAAATTGATCAATGGCAAAAAGGGTTTTCTCTGGTAGGTTTTTGGGATGAATCAACAACAGCACATCGGTATCAATAGTTTGCGCATCTGACGCAATCTTTATAACCTCATAATCTTTTTGTAATTGACTAACAAAAACTTGCGCAGGAACAGATTGCCCCGTACTCTGGTCATAATGAGCCATAACATCAATTGAACTTAATATGCCAATAGATTTCTTTTCAGGTTTATTCAAACTATTGATTAATTGAGCGATATCGTATTCTAAAAAAGACTCTCTATCGGGCTGTAAAAAAGGAATGATTTCAACGCTATCTAGTGTATTTTCACCGACCAAGCCAAAAAACACATTCTCACCTCCATCTCCAACTGGCAAGGCTTGCAAGCCATATTGAGAGGCTTCATCTTCTTCAGGTGAAAATGTTTTTGGGTCAATCAAACTAACCTTAAGCTTTGACCCTGAATAGCGTTTCATCTCGTTGAGCAAATCCATAACGGTGTTTTTATAGGTGCGCAACATGGGAATATTGTGTGTGGCTTCGTCAGAAAAATACACTTTTAATTGTATATTTTCATCTATCGATTTAAGGATGTTTTTTGTCCCATCATTTAAAGTAAAGAGCTTGTTTTCGGTCAAATCCATTCGAGCTTGTGAAAAAACACCCGATTGACTGATAATAATCGAACCCAAAAGGAATATTGCAATTAATAATAAAATTTTTGTTGTATTTGATTTCATTGTTTTCTCCTTAATCTGCCTTTTTCATGTCTAAAACAAGTGACGTTGCATAAAGCCATACAGAAATGACCATAAGGAAATACAACATATCTCCCAAATCAAGCACACCCTTGTTTATGCTGATATAGTGTGTCAAAAAACTCATTGATGCAATGGTGTCCACTAAAAATTGAGGTAGCCACGCATTAAAGAAATCTAAAACCATGGGCAAACCAGCCAACAAAAATAAAAAACAAATAACAGCTGTTAAGATAAAGGCAATCACTTGATTTTTGCTAGCGACAGAAATGCATGAACCAATAGCTAAAAAAGCCCCTGCCAACAATAAACTGCCAAGATAACTGGCAAAAATCAAGCCATTATCAGGTTCTCCTAAGTAGTTAATCGAAATCCAGATTGGAAAAGTCAGAAATAGAGCTATGGCAACAAATATCCAAGCCGATAAAAACTTACCTAAGACTAAATCACTTTGTTTGACGGGCAAAGTCATCAACAATTCAATATTACCACTGCGCCTTTCCTCTGACCACATGCGCATTGACACCGCTGGCACTAAAAACAGGTATAACCACGGATGGAAAGTAAAAAATGGAGACAAATCTGCCTGACCTCGTTCGTATAAGCCGCCAAGATAGAAAGCAAAAACACCGCTTAACATTAAGAAAATCACAATAAAAACATAGGCAATCGGTGTTGAAAAATAACCTTGTAATTCACGTTTAATAATTGCCATTTTAGCACTCATTACGCCACCTCCTTAACATCATCTAGGGTGACATTTCTAAACACTTCATCTAAACGCCCGGCTTCCATGGATAATCGTGTAACCGAAATTTTGTGTTTCTTTAAAAAAGCACTGATTTCATCAAATATATAAATACTTTGTGCTGGAAATACGGTTGTCTTTTTACGCTTTGCATCGTATTCAACATCGCGCACGCAACCCATCGCTTTAATTTCTTCTAATAATGAAAAATCTATTGTGGCATCAAAAGTGACTGCATTGTGGTATTTAGACATGTTTTCTAATTCTGCAGGTGTATTATCTGCTACAATTTTACCATTGGCTATAATAATCGCACGATCACAAACCGCATGGACCTCTTCTAAGATATGGGTCGAAATAATAATCGTTTTCTCTTTTGCCATGGATGTAATGAGTTCTCTAACATCGTGCTTTTGATTTGGGTCTAAACCATCAGTTGGCTCATCCATGACCAATACTTCAGGGTTGTGAATTATCGCTTGAGCAAGTCCTACTCGACGTTTGTATCCCTTTGATAAGGTCTCTATGCGTTGGTAATAAACTTTATTTAAATTAATTCTTTCAATGACTTCATCCACTTTGGTTGCAATCATCTCTTTAGGAATACCTCGCATCTGAGCAATGAAAATTAAAAAATCACAAACTTTCATTTCATCGTAACTCGGAGCACCTTCAGGCAAATAACCAATTTTATTTTTAACCGCAATTGGGTCACTAAACAAATCAATACCACAAACTTTAATCTCGCCAGATGTTGGTTGCAGAAAACCAGTAATCATTTTCATTGTGGTTGACTTACCTGCACCATTTGGTCCAAGAAACCCAAGCACTTCACCTTTATTGGCAACAAAAGATAAATCATCAACCGCAGTGAATTGGTTGAAAACCTTCGATAAGTTTTTACATTCAATCATAATTTCCCTCGAATAAATATTATTATATTGTCTGAATTCTGTGTTAGAATTGTCGGCGTTATTTTTACCATTTTTTTGAAAAAAATCAAGTGTAAAATCAACACGGTAAAAACAACTTCTTTTAGAGAGACTTTCTTATTAAAAAGTTCAATTAAAATTTAAAAAATATGATAACACAACTCAATAAATTACCAGAAGGTATTTTAGACTTAAGCGCAGACCAACTTTACACCAAAATTGATAACCACACTCTCATCCATTTGACAGGGAAAATTCAACGCCCAGTGTTTATTTCTATCCTGCAACATGGAAACGAATACACAGGCTGGGATGCTCTTAAAGATTACTTGAACAACCACCAACATGTTTTACCCCGTTCTTTGAGCATCTTATTTGGCAATATTCAAGCCGCTAAATACAACATCAGACAAATTGAAGGGGAAGCTGACTTTAACCGCAGATGGCCAAGCCACCTCAACCTTGATGGACCTATTGCAAGAACCATGCGTGAAATAACTGACATCATGATTCAAAGAAAACCATTTGCCAGTGTTGACATACATAACAATTCGGGAAGAAATCCCCATTATTCAGGAATTAATTCCTTAGAGCCAGAATTTATCAATTTAGCCTCTTTGTTTTCAGATACGATGATTTACTTTACCAGCCCTGCCGGAATCCAATCAGGAGCTTTTGCCAAGTTTTGTCCATCTGTTACCGTTGAATGTGGCTTATCTGGCGCAGCCGATGGTAAAGAACAAACCCATACCTTTCTTGAGCTATTGCTTTCTCAATCTAACTTACTCAATGTTCCTGGCATACTCGAGCACCAAAAAGTATATGAAATTCAATATTCAATAAGAATAAAAGAAGGCATAGAATTTGGCTTTGACCAAGACAATGACTTAATCTTAGCCAAAGATTTGGATTATTTGAACTTTCATCAAGTTGCAGTTGGAGAAGATTTTGGCAAGATAAATGGTAAATTAGCGGAAAAACAAATTATGCCCTTTGCCATTATTGATGAAAATAATTGCGAAGTTGCTAATGATTATTTCACCATCAAAAACAACCACATTATTTGCAGTAAAAGCTTTGTTCCTGCAATGATTACTCAAAACATAAAAGCAATTAAGAATGATTGCCTTTGTTATATTATGCAACCAATAAATAAGATCTAAGGTAAATAAACATGAAACTAAAAAACGTAAAAGCCATTATTACTGGCGGAATTTCAGGCTTAGGTTTAGCCTGTGCTCGAAAAATCATCTCCGATGGTGGTCAAGTTGCTCTTTTTGACATTAACCAAGAGGCAGCACAAACGGTACTGGATGAACTCGGCTCACGTGCCAGTTTTTACAAAACCGATGTCAGTAACGAAAATAATGTAATACAGTCATGTACACAAGCCAATGAAGACATGAATGGTTTAAATGTTGCCATTAACTGCGCAGGTGTTTTATCTGCTGGCAGAGTATTGGGTAGAGAAGCCCCAATGGCAACCGATTATTTTTCTAAAGCAATTATGATTAACTTGATTGGCAGTTTTAATATAGCTAAAACTGCTGCCAATATCATGCAAAACAATGAAAGCGATAACGATGGTCAACGTGGCGTTATCATTAATACTGCCTCAATTGCCGCCTATGAAGGGCAAATTGGGCAAGCCGCTTATTCGGCATCAAAAGCGGGTATTATAGGCATGGCTTTGCCCATGGCGCGAGAGTTTACGCGCATTGGTGTGCGGGTTATGACTATCGCTCCGGGGGTATTTATGACACCGATGGTTTCGGGCATGCCAGATCAGGTTAAAGAAGCCTTGGGCGCTGCGGTTCCTTTCCCTTCACGATTGGGCAATCCTGCAGAGTTTGCTGATACCATGGCACATATTGTTGAAAACACCTACCTTAATGGTTCCGTTATTCGCCTTGATGGAGCCATTCGCTTACAAGCCAAATAACGTTATTTTCGCAACACCAAGAATAAGGAGTTATTATTCTTGGTGTTTTGTTTATGGGGATTACGGTTATTGTCTAAAATTAAGTAGATTGTATTGCCTTTGACAACCAAACCTTCGGCATGACCGTATTGCATGTCTTGGTATTGTAAAGTTGGCTTTTCAATAATGTTTTGATAACTCCACCCTCTTGATTCGTAATACTGACCATGTTTTAACTTTAACTCAGAAACAACATAGGCATTCCTTTCCAAAACATAAGTTTTCTTTCCACAGCTTAAACCTGTAAAATCAGTCGAACGGTGTTGTGCTGATGGATAAATTGAATCATTACTCACATAGGCATTTACCAACTCATTGCTCGAATCGTAGTAAACAAATCCTCGTGGGTCACGTTCGGCTGCGAGTAAAAATTGTTTATCCCCTAAATAACAAATCCCTTCAAAGTAAGCGTTATGCCGTTGAAACAGCCCAATTTTTTCACCGCTGTGCTTTAACAATTTGTCTTTTGGTAACCATTCTTGTGTTTGCCCATCTTTGGAAACTTTAAGAATTTGAAAATACATCTCACTCATCAAATAAAAATAATTTTCATCGTGGGTGATGCCTTCAAAATCCAGTTTTGTATTTTTATCGTTGCGTATTGAAATAATGGGAACAAGCACAACCGTATCTTCATTGAATTTCAATTGATAGATATTATCTTGCTTATCAGAAACCGTATAAAACTCCCCATCCCACCAAGTCAATCCTGATGGTTCAAGGAAACCCTGAGTCTGCACTTCATAAGCTTTAATTAAATGCAGTTGTTGTGCTTTTTTTGAATGCAATGCACATGAACTCAACCCAACGCAAACTAAAGTCAAGATTATCAAACGCATTTATTCAAAGCCATTAAGGAATAACACATCAGGATTGACAGCACTACAAGCACTTGGATCTAAAACTTGTATGTCATCTATTATCCATGGTGCCGTTCCACCAACAGTTGAGTCAGCTGCCATTCTCCATCTGATCTTGGCTGTTGTGCCAGCAAAAGAGGACAAAGCCACTTCAACCTTTTGGAAAGTTGACTGACTTCCTCCCCAAGCAGCAACTGCACCTAGAGGATTTCCGCTATTGAGCGTCACATTGTACCCACCAACAGAAGACAAATTGCCTAAATCCACCCAGTTGTTAAAGGATGCATTGGTTGCAATTTCTAACACACCGCCATCATAGTAAGGCGAATTTCCTTCAAAACCAAATTTATGCCAAAACGATAAAACACTATCGGCAGTTAAGTCCATCGCTGGACTGATTAACCATTTATCTGTAGTGGCACCAGGATCGGATGTGGAAAAGGCATGGGGTGCACTATTACCATTGGTTAAATTTATAGCCCAGTCATCGACTCCGGCAGATTTTCCATGCGACCATCCGGCAGTTTGTGCATCGGCAATAACATTGAAAGTTTCGACACTTTCATCTAACAAAGCACAAAGAGGTTGCAATTGGATATTTTGAATGGTGGCTTGGCTAGCAACAATGGATACATTGCCAATGGCTTGAGATGCATAGCCTTGTTTAGAAACCATCAAATCTGCTGTACTGGCTAAAGAACTAAAACTGTAATGGCCCGATGCATCGCTGCTAGCTTGTAAGCCGTTATAATTCAACATAACCGCATCAATGGGCAGGTTTGTGGTGGCATCCGTAATCGTGCCTGATAAAGTCCCTAAATCAGCCGCATTGACAACGTTAAAATAACGCGCATAAAGCACCCCTGTCACGCCCGCTACATCGGTGGCTTGAATATAGAAAACATGTTGACCCAATGCAAATCCCGTGGTGTCAATAGAACCACTAAACGCCTCTACTGTCGCATCAAAATTGCCGTCTGTCGCGCTTAAATTTATTGGAGTCGAACCTGCATCTTCTGGAAATTCATCCACAAATAGCTCTATTGTTGAAATATTTTGCGACATTTCTGCTGGATGTGCCACGGATGTGTTGGTATTATTAAAGTGTAAATCACTGGCAGTGCCATTAAGCTGCACTAAGGTTCCTGCCACCACATAATCACTTGATAAACCCAGGGCTTCCACATCTGGGCCTGATGCTGTTATGTATGGAGTTTTTACTACCTTAGCGGCATAAATTAAGGCTTTTAAATTGTCTGGCACAAGCGTATTATCGACATAATTACAGGTTGGTCTAAATGTGGCCGCATCTCCTCCTAATTCAAAGGTATAAGCTGCTACGCCTAATTGCCCATAAGCATTATCATCAGCAGCTCCATCTGCACCATAAAGTTCATTTGATTTTTCAGGAAAATAACCATTATACCAACCAAATTTTCGACCCAAAGTCTGTAATTGATCGTGATTAGGAGCCTCGGGAATCACACTTGGGTCATCAAAACCATAAGGCCATAAAATTAATGAAGCTTCACTGTGTATATCAATGTAAACTCCTGTGGTCGTATCAGGGGCTGCATCGGCAAGATTATTGCCACGTGCGTCAATAAAAAGTGATTTTAAATGGGTATCTATTGCTTGATTTTCAGACTCGGATTGCGCACTGGGTCCTCGGTAAGTCTGATTACACACACTACCGCTTGAACCAGAACCTTGATTCCACATCCAAATAAAATTACGGTTCATGTCTATTCCACGAGTATTTGAACCTGAGCAATGGTTATTGTTTTGGTTTTTACGTTTATTGGTATCAGCACTTTCTGCTCGTTTACGACCATCAGGATTGGCCTGTAGCATTAAGTGCACTTCACGGTGATCTACAATCCACGTTGCATCAGCATCCGTTCCATAATTATTAAGTAGGTATTCGGCAAAGCGTGTGTTCAACTCTGCAGGGGCAAGTTCACGGGCGTGCATAGAACTGGTCACAAATAATTTAGGTTTGGGTCCCGCAATAGCTGAATTAGTGATTTTTATTACGCGCAAATCATAGCCATTAGACTGACCACCTGCATGGGTCTTTTCCCACGTATCGCCAACATCAATATTCGTTACAAGCGTTGGATAAGTTGCCACCAAGCTATCAATCGTTGCAAAAGTTTCTTCGACTGTTCTTTCACAGACAAACCCAGGAATGGACTTAATTCCTGTTGATGATGACTTATCAAGTATACGCCTTAAATCGTCTTCTCGTTTATATTCCATTTGTTTTTGATTGACTTCAACGGTAAAACCATAAGAAAATAATTGTTGGTATTCGTGCAGGTTGGCAACAGAGGTGATAAAGTATTTTGCTTTACGCTCAACTTTCCAAACATCGCCTTGATTGGCATAATCTTGCAGTTGCTTTAAATCCTTATAATAAACATTAACAATCCAAGGACCAGTGCCTTTTGTTGGCAGTTGTTGAGTTGGTTCAGAAAAAACAAGTGCTGAAAAAAAGGCAAGCACAATAAAGGTTATAACTTTTGTATTCATATAATTAACTAACTATTGGGGAATTATTTGGCAGATATAATAACTGATTTTGAAAATAATTTAAATTATTCAACTAATTTAAATTTAATAACTCTATCAGAAACCTCTTGATTGGCGTGCATTCCACCAATAATATAAAAAAAATCACCATGGTTTAATAAAGCACGGTGATCCATTGTAGCTGGAATATCATCATAAAACTTCCACGAACCCTGTTTTAAATCAAAGGCAAAAACTTTAGCTGATGCCTTGCTAGGAATGTCGTTATAACCAATTCCATCATAATTATAAGGATTGTCACTCCCCCCTGCAAAGACAATCTGATTGTTATTAGCAACACCCGTAGCTGCCATTCGATAATACGCAACCCCCGAATGGTGAGGGATAGTATTCCATTTGATTTTAGCTGGATTAGTCGCATCAATCACACCTTTTACACACGCAGGTGAGGGAACAAAGTCCCTGCCTTTTTCTTTAACCATAACTTTAACACCATCGCAAATAACCAGTTCATTGCCCACAATTCCACCAGCATGTCCGAATACTGCAGGCAGAGGAAAAGCCGTTGCGTTAAACCATTTATTTTCTTTACTGTCATAAACCTGAACCAGGTTAACATTATCGGTATCGTGCCAACCACTGATTAAATAAATGTACCGATTGGCATAAACCAAAGCCACCGTATCATCCACTGGCACAGGCATTTTCGTGATTAATCTCCATTTGTTAGCACTTGTATCCAACTCAAAAACCTCAGCAACTGATTTTTCTCCGCCATCATTGGCAACAGTATAGCCGCCAATTACATAAATTTTATGCGCTATATTCACAGCAGCCGAGGCAAGAACTGCCTGTGAATCCTGTGGCATGCTGATTTTTTCCCATTGCTTGTTTTTAAATTGAAAAGCGTTGTTATGAATGTCATGTGCAGTTTTGTTTGATGCCAATCCATTGAATGAATAAATTTCAAAATCTTTATCGTGAGCAATTAATGCGACCGCATTATTGGTCACAGCTTGGGGCAAATGTTTTAAATCGTGCTTAACAGCACAAGACGCAACTAATAATGACAACAATAAAACAAGCCTAATCATGACGGGCAAACTCTTTTAATTGCGAATCCTCAAAAGGCCAGCCGAGTTCTTGTTTTTGAGCGTTAACTAAAAGAGGAATGCGGACGTGGTATTTTTGTACTAATTCTTTATCCGTATCAATATCGATAAAAGTATAGGCTATATTTAATCTTAACAAAGCTTCTTCCACATCTTCACATAGTGGGCAATCATTGCGGCTATAAAGTATCATATTTGACTTCCTTTAAGAGTTAACCCGAATATTTCATATAAGCGGCATAAAACGGGTATATTTATCCTATATTTCAATGGCTTAGTTTAACTAAGTTACGGTTACAGTTTGTACCTGAATGGTTTTATGAAATATGCGGGTTAATTATTATTCAATTGTATGGCAAAATACGTCACAATAGCAATAAAACAAATGGATGAAAGAGCATATACCCACCATTTATCCGTTAGAATTTAAACTATTTTCATTAATTATGTTTCAAGTTTATAAAAAGTATATTATTATTAATGAGTTATAAAACTTATGGAACAAATAAATGGCTCGTATATTAGTTGTAGATGATTCTCCATCACAGTTATTTGGCATGCAAAAAATCATTGAAAAAATGGGACACGAGGTTCTATCCGCAACCAATGGTGAGGAAGGTGTTAGGACTGCAAAAGAGCAAATTCCAGACATGATTTTAATGGATGTGGTTATGCCAGAACTCAATGGTTTTCAGGCGACGCGTAAAATTTCTCGTGACGAAAGAACTTCGCATATTCCTATCATTATGGTTACCACCAAAAACTTACAAACAGACAAAGTATGGGGAATGAGACAGGGTGCAAAAGATTATTTAGTCAAACCTGTAGCTGAAAAAGCATTAACCGCAGCGATTAAAGAATACTTGCCAACTTAAATAATACAAATTCATATAGACAATAAAAAACCTCCCTAGTTGGGAGGTTTTTTATTGAACAACTCAATTGATTTTAACTGACTAAAGTATCCATTAAATCAATCATAAACTCCGCTTCTTCATGGTCTTGATTCTCCCACTTTTCAAAGCCCAAAGACTTTAAAGTTGAAGCACCTTTTTCTGACTCATGCATACTATTAATTAATTGACGGAAATCTTCTTCACTGATTCCTGAATTATTAACAAAATCAGGTCCAATCAAAAAGGTATGACGTATAACTGATATTTGACTGGTTACAATCGGTTTAATTTGGCTCTTAATAAACTTGGACATGTCATCAAATGCTTCTTTTAAAAAGAACCCTGCATCGGCTTTATTGCCAATAAGACTTTTTGCCACCATAACATAGTTTTTCAACTCTTCAATGGTGACATTCTCTTTAGATAAATCAGCAGGTTCCAACATAATCATCCCAATGGTGCTGACTTCTGGGTCATCTGCCGTGGCGATGGTGCAACCTGATTTTAAATCCTCAACACAACTGTATTCGGACTCACTATTAACACAGATTACGGCTTCATCAGTCTTGCGATAGGGTGAAGCAATAGCAACAAAACCTTTATCGCGAATCAACATAGATGCGTCGTAAGGGTTTGCATAAATTAAATCGATTTTATCTGCTTTTATGTCTTCACGCTGCTTATCAAACGAATTGTATAATTCCAAATGAATGGCTTGGTTGGTTTGGTTTTGCAACCACGTATTGAATATATACCAACCAGCAATATAGTCTGGTGAAAAATCAGGACTTACTGTCATGGTGAATTTCATGATTGCTCCTCCGCTAACATGGTTTTATAAAGGGCTATGCATTCATTAACTTTTGTTCTTGAGGGCTTTCTCCGCACTGAAGCATATCCCACCACTTTGCCATTTCTTATATTCGGCACCACAACAGCATAAACCCAATAATACTTACCATCTTTACGTAAATTTTTTACATAACCTTTCCATTTATTGCCCGCTTTTAAGGTATCCCATAAATCCTTAAATGCAGCTGCAGGCATATCAGGGTGACGCAAAATATAATGGGGTTGACCGATTAATTCATTTTCCTCAAATCCCGACATATCAACAAAAGATTGATTACAATGGGTAATTTTCCCACTGGTATCGGTACGTGATACGATGAGTTTGCCTTCTGGATAAGGCACTTCTTCATCAGATACTTCTCGAGAACTGGTTGATTGGTCATGGTATTTTAATTCTACTGTACTCATGTTATCCTCCATTTCTTAGATAAGTTCTGCTGTCTTTTTCGCTGCCCTTTTTACATCCAGAAAAATCAACCCAAGTTTTGCATTGGCTTTTGCCATAACAGTCAACACTGCATCTTCACCAGCTTTTACCATTAAAACATAACCGTTTGAGCCTTTGATAAGCACTTGATCAAGACCTCCGCGCTCCAACTCTTGAGCGGTTCGATCACCCAATGATAACATCGCTGCACTCATCGCACCCATGCGATCTTCATCGATACTCGAAGGCAATTGTGATGCCATGATAAGACCATCGGTTGAAATGATTGCCGATGCTTCAACATCAGCTGATGAACTGTTAAGCTCATTTAATATATTATTTAGCATATCTATACGCATATTTTTCTCCTTAGAATGTTTTTATTAATGTTGCGACGAGATATTAAGGCATGTAAGTAGAGAAAACATTGATTTAAATCAACTTTATATTAAAGCACATGCAAGTTGACAATTGTTTACCTTCTACAAAGCAATAATGATACTTTTTGAGGGAGATAATTAACCATCAGGAGAACAAGAAATTTTGACTAATTTACGTTTAAGAGTTTTGGTTTTAAACCGATCCGACATCCAATAGCGTAAATCATCAAACCAACAGTACAAGCTGGGCAACACTAATAAACTCACAAAAGTTGAGAAAGTTAAGCCGCCAATAATAGCCCGTGCCATAGGAAAATATCCTGGCATATTGCTATCACCACCAATGGATGAAGCGCTTACTGCTAATGGAATCAAACCGACAACAGTCGTAGCAACCGTCATCAATATGGGGCGCAGTCTATCATGTCCAGCTTGCATGATTGCTTCTCTGCGTTTCATGCCTTTTATGCGCAGTTGATTAATGTGATCAATTAAAACGATGCCATTATTGACCACAACACCCATCAATATCAGCATGCCAATGCCTGCCATAATATCAAACTTAGTGCCTGTTAAGGCAAAAAAGGCAAACACACCGACCCAAGAGAAAAGGATAGATGTAATAACAATAAAAGGAAACACCAAAGATTCAAACAAAGCAGCCATGACAATAAAAATAAGCACAACGCCAATTTTGAGCACTCCCACCAATGTGTCCATCTTCATGTTCATGCCTCGAGATTGCCCTTCAAAAGTCCACTGGTAACCACTGGGGAAATTTGTTCTGTCCATTAGCTGCGTGATTTCTTCTTTAATGTCTTTTTTATTGGCATTTTCATCCAGTTCAATATCAATTTTTATCGCGCCCAATCGATTATGACGAGAAATGGATTGTTGCGAATTACTGTGAACAATATCGGCTACACTCGCCAGACTGACTTGCATTCCCGAAGCGGTTTTTATGGGCAAATCGGTGAGTTGCTCAACCTTGAACTCCCCTTCTTTATAAAACCTCAAAACCACCGGCAATTCGCCATTTGCTGTGACCATTTCTTTTAAATTGGTTCCTCGCATTGCCACACCAATGCTTTGTGCAATAAAAGTAGGATTTAAGCCTAGACGAATGGCTCGTTCTCGGTTAACCACTATTTTTAACTCTTCTCTTTTATTCTTTTTTTCAACCGAAGCGACAATGACATCATCCATGTGATTAATATCAAGCAACACCGATGGCAATAACTCTTTAAGAACTTGTTGCGAATCCCCTTGTAAATAGAGACTGAGTTTATTGTTGTTTCCACCGCCACCTCTTCTCCATCGGAAACTGGGCTTGCCTATGGCTATCTTTGGCAAATCTTTGATGATAGCTTTTTTAACTTCACTGATGGTCTTTGTTGCCACCTCTTCATCGACTAAATAAATTTTAGAAAGAACAAATCCATTGTCTTGGTAATAAGTGTAAACCGATTTTATATCAAATTCGTCTTGGTGGTCATACAGGTAATTTTCTATTTTATCCACGTCTTTTTTAATACGTTCTAAACTGTAAGAACCATCCACATGATACGGCAACCAAAAATCACGCCCAACACTTTGAGAAAAACCGTCATCATCATCGGTCAAAGTGTAAGAATAAACACCCAAACTTAAGACCGCAGTAACCAATAATGCGGTATACCAACGATGATTTAAGGTAAATTTTAATGCCCAAAGGTATTTTATCTTTAACCAATCAAACCAATCCTTTTTATGCACAATGGGTTTGGGCTTTAACTTGGAAATAATTAATGGCACAACGGTAATCGCCAAAAACAAGGAAATAACCATCGCTGCAATTATGGAAACTGCCACGTGACTTAAAAAAGTAATCAGCATGTCACCAGAACCAAATATAATCGGTAAAAAGATGCATATGGATGTCACTGTTCCTGCAATAACAGGCACCATCACTTCAGAAACACCTTCTTGAATGGCATCAACTGTGGTGAAATCTGGGTTATCTCTTTTGGTCAAAATACTTTCACTAATGACCACCGAATTATCAACCAGCATCCCAACCGCCAACATTAATCCCATCAAGGATAAAACATTTAAGGTAAAGCCAAAGAAATACAAAGCACCGAGTGTTATCACAATCGAGATAGGAATGGATAAAGACACCAACAAAGTCGTTGCTAAATCACGGGTGAAAAAATACAGCACCAATAGGCTCAAAAATGCCCCAATTACGCCAGCACTAATAACATCACGCAATGAAGTCTTAACATTGAGAGCCGAGTTTTCTAAAAAAACCAGTTTAATGCCTTTAAGTTGTGGTGATTGTCCAATTTCCTCAATACGCTCCAAAACCCGTTCTGCGACATCGACCATATTGGCTGTGGATTCTTTAAATATTTCCAATCCAACCGAATATTTCCTATCTAAATGGCGCGCATAATTTCTATGCCCATTAACTATTTTAACCGAAGCAACATCCGATAAGCGGATGCCCATTTGATTGACCACCACGTTTTTAATTTTTTCAATATCGGTTATTTGCCCTTTGGGGACAATTCTGATTTGTTGAGCATTTTTATCCGAACCCGTTTTAAAAGTTCCAGAGGCAATGGTGAAATTAACATCGCGTAACTTTTGGGTTAACTCTGCAAAACCAATGCCATATTTTTTCAAGGCATCGTTATCAATAATAATCTGCAATTCTTTGGGCTCAATTCCTTGAAAATCCACTCGTGCCACTCCAGGCACACGCTCCACAGGACGCACCAAATAACGATTGAGCAAATCGTAGGCATTTTCTAAATCCAAATTACCCGTAATCCGAATTTGCATAATGGCATCATTACCCATTTCGGCTTTTTGAACGACAATTCGCCTGACATCATCAGGCAATTGCGACTTGACCAAATCAACCTGTTCCTTAACCAGCATGGTTTTTTCATTGACATCGACATCCGATTTAAATTGAATGCCAATATTAGCACCATTTGTTGTTGACTGAGAATTAATGGCTTCAATATCACCAATTGTGGCAAAGGCTTCTTCTAGTGGACGGGTAATGCTTTGTTCGACTTCATAAGGTGTGGAAGATGGATAGGCAACATTAACATTGACGTAGGCAAATTTTATTTCAGGCCACTTTTCCAATAACAGTAAACGCGATGAAATCACGCCCACAACAACCAAACTTAAAAAAATCATGATAATTGTAATTGGACGCTTTAATGAAAAAACGGCTATGGCACTAAAGCCACTGGTTTTGTTTTTCTTTTTACTCATTGGATTCACGCAATTTAAGCGGCACTTTATCTTTGGTTACTAACGAATAGATAATCGGCACAACCACCAAGGTTAAAAAGGTTGAGACAATTAAACCGCCCATAACCGTTATTGCCATGGGAGCCCGAATTTCAGCGCCCGCACTTTGGTCACCAAACAATGTGACTACCATAGGCAATAAGCCCAATACCGTTGTCATGGTCGTCATAATAATCGGTCGCAATCGGGCATTACCTGCTCGAATAATGGCATCCGTTAAGGCAATGCCTTGGGCTTGGAGTTGTTTTATTCTGTCTATCAAAACGATGGCATTATTCACCACAATACCTGCCAACATGATTAAACCAATAAACACCACCACCGATATTTGTGTGCCTGTTAAATACAATGCCCACACCGCGCCAATCATGGCAAGTGGAATCGAAAACAGAATAACAAAAGGGTGAATAAAGGATTCAAACTGCGATGCCAACACCATGTAAACCAAAAATATCGCCAAAACCAAAGCAAAAATCATGGAGTTATTGGACTCTTGTAAATCCTTGTTTTGACCCGTGACTTTATAATGCACCAACGGGCTTAATTGGCTGTTTGCAACAATGTCTTGCACGATTGTAACAGCAGATGACAAATCAATGCCGGCAATATCGGCGGTAATTACTACGACCCTATCTTGATCACGACGCAGTATTTGACCTGGGCCTTGGGCTATCTTTATTTCAGCCACATCACCTAAGGTAACGGGATTGGCCGATTGGGGATTGACGAGTAAATTAGCGACGCTTTGGATTGAATTGCGTTGTTGCAGAGGGTTACGAATCAATATACCAATCTTTTGATCTTGCCAATGCACGGTGGTCTCGGATTTACCCAAAACCTTGTTGACCACCACATCTGCCACTTGGCGATTAGTTAAACCGAGTTGAGCAATGCGTTCTTGGTCAAAATAGATTTGCACTTCAGGGTTGCCTGCGGACAAACCGTCATCGACATTGACCAAATAGGGGCTAGCACTAACAGCATCGCGAATTTTTCGGGCTTCTTTTTTGAGCACATCAATATCAAACCCCGATAGTTCAATTTCTATTGGGTTGCTCAATTCAAAATATTCACCCGCTTGCAATTCGCTACTCAGACCTGGTTGTTTATCCAAAACCGACAAAACATCGGATTCGACTTGTGATTTTTCAAAGCCTTTAGCCGTTCGTATTAATAATTGACCCGCATTTTCTCCTGCCGATAATGCCGACACATCTAATTTTGCGCCTTGTCCACCAATGCCATAAACAAACTCAATGCTATCCAGAGCCGTTAATTCCTTGCTGATTTTTTGGATAACGCTGTCGGTTTTTTCAATGACTTCGCCTTCTGCTAATTTAAAATTAACCCGCACAGTACTGGCATCTAAATCTGGAATCAAATTCATACCCAATTTTGGAATAATGCCTAAAGTGATAACAAAAACAGCAATCGTTGCTGCCAGCACTAACAATCGAAAGCGTAACGCCCAAGGCAAAAGTTTTTGGTAGGCTTTTGCAATCGCTGCAAACATCAACTGAACTGCTTTTGATGGCAACCAAAAAACTTTGTGGAAAAACCAGCCAATGCCTTTGAATATCTTCTTAAAAAACAAAAAAACATAATCCAAAAGCCTATTGAAAACAAATTTTCTTCCTCTCCTTAAATCTGCTCCAATTTTGGTTTTCGGTTGGTATTCTTTTTCATCGGCTTTTTCCATCTGTTTTTGACGCTTTGTTCCCAAACTCATCAACATAGGCATTAAGGTTAAGGCTATAAAAAGTGAAACCAACAAGGTAAAAGTCACGGTTAAGGCTTGGTCTTTAAATAACTGTCCCGCAATGCCTTTAACAAACACCAAAGGCAAAAATACCGCAACAGTGGTCATGGTTGAGGCAACAATGGCTCCGCCCACTTCGATGGTACCTTGTTTAACTGACTCGAGTTTATCCAAACCTTTTTTTCGCTTAGAGGCAATATTTTCGAGCACGACAATACCGTTATCCACCAATAAGCCAATAGCTAAAGCAATACCACCCAATGACATGATATTAAATGAAATGCCAGCTTTGTACATCAAGAAAAATCCTGCCACCACTGAAATAGGTATTAAGGTAGCAATCACCATGGTGGCAAGAACATCTTGTAAAAATAAGTAAATAACAAAAACCGCCAAAATTCCGCCAATAATGGCAGCACTGGTGACATTACCAATGGCATCTTTAATAAAAATAGACTGGTCATTGATGATTTTTAATGAGGTATTATTTGGTAAATTCTTTTTTAATTCATCGAGCTTATTCTTAACATTTTGAGCCACTTCCACCGTGTTGGCATCGCCTTCTTTGTAAATCGCTATTTCAATCGCTTCTTTGCCATCCAAACGGTTTATTGAGGTGCGGTCTTTGTGTGACAAACTCACTCTAGCAACGTCACGAATGCGAATGGGCGTGCCATCTTTAAGGCTAATAATAATGTCTCGAATGGCGTCTAAGGATTGAAATTGGTTAACCGTTCGCACTAAAAATAACTGCGTGCCTTGTTTAATCGCACCACCTGAAAGATTAATGTTTTCTTGACGTAAACGGGCAGATATTTGACTGATACTGATGCCTAATTGGGCTAATTTATATTGGTCAGGTTCAACTTGAATTTCTTGCTCCAAGCCTCCACTAATCTTGACAGCCGCAACACCTGCAACGGGTTCAAGTTTTTTTTTAAACAACTGTTCGCTTAGTGTTCGAATAGTTTTAAGTTGATTAAGGTTGTCGGTTTTTTTATCAATCATCAACACCACTTGCATAATGGGTGCAGTTGATGGGTTAAAACGCAACAAAACAGGCGAATCCGCATCCAATGGCAAACGCACCGAATCAATTCTATCGCGAATTTCATAAGCCGCTTGTTTAATATCGGCATCCCAATTGAGCTCCAACTTCACATCCGATCGTCCGGTACTTGAAACCGAATAAATACGAGACAAACCTTTAACCACACCAACCGATTCTTCCACGGGTTTGGTAATCAACAATTCTATCTCCTCGGGACCTGCATTTTCGTATTCGGTACGCACAGTAAATGTTGGGTATTGCAAATCAGGCAAAAGCGTTTGTGACATTTCTTTCAAAGCAATACCACCAAACAACATCATGGTTAGTGCCAGCATGGAAATAGTCACACGGCGATTGGTAGCGAAATTTATTAATGATTTAATCATTTAGCTAGTCCTTGTACTCAATAACTTCAACTTTAGATTCTTCTGAAAGGTTGTTTTTACCCGTTGTCACCACACGTTTATCAACTTCAATTCCTGAGATGACTTCTAAAGCATCGTCCATTTCATAACCCAAAACCAGGTTGCGTTTAGTGACGGTATTGTCCTGATTAATTTCATAGACAAAAGCATTGTCATCTTCTCTAATAACTGCATTTTTTGAAATTAATAAAGTGCTTACATGTTTATTTAGTATGATTTGTGTTTTACCAAACAAACCAGGGCGGAGATGGTATTGACTGCTTGCGCCTTCATCCAGTGCTATTACTACCTTAAATGTTCCCGTAGTACTATCAACAATTGGATCAATCCGCAGGATATGCCCTTTGACTTTTTGACTCATACTGGTGAATAAAAAATCAACTTCCAGTCCTTTTTTAAAAACATTCCATTTATCTTCAGGCACATTAATCACCGCTTGCAATGAGTCAAAATTAACAATTTCATACACTTGGGTATTGGTTTGGATTAGGTTGCCTTTTTTAATGTTGCGTTTAGTCACAACACCTGAAATCGGAGCCGTTATTTTTGTAAAATCTAAATCTAACTTAGCTTGTTGCAGTCTCGTCTTTAAGGCTTGTGATTCAAATTTAAGGTTGTCAACCGATTCTTTATTCGCCAACCCTTTTTTTAATAAAGATTTAGCACGCTCGAAATTATTTAACACTTTTTGGTAATTCGCTTTGGCACTTTGGTAATTTAATTGCTGCACATCAGACTCCAAAACAGCCAAGACATCACCCGCTTTAACCTTATCACCAACCTCAACATTAACCTTCAATATAATACCACTGGCTTTTGATGTGACAGCCGACTCTAAATCAGCCTCTAATATAGTTGTGGTCTTAAACAACAAAACCGCATCACCAGTCGTGACTTTGGTTGCCTCTACATTGATAACAACCTCTTCTTCTTTTTTGCTTTTTCCTTTTTTATCTTTTTTCGATGTTTTTTCAGTAGATTGGTTTTTTGAAGTATCTTTCGTATCAACATTTTCTTTAGAACATGAAATAAGTGCTAATAGTAAGACTAAAATAAATAGATTTTTCATCGTTAAGTTAATTCCCAAGGCTAGTAATTTTATGATGACTCATTATAGAATTTGAAAGATTTAATTCCAATAGGCTTAAAGTCACCTTTTTAACGATTAAGCAGAAATAAAGTTACACAACCACTCAAATTCCGCGATAAAGAAACCTGTTTGACAAAGCAATGAGTGAATCGTCACCCACCTAATGGATTGAGAAAATCAACTAAAAAGTGAACTGACCCGAATACTGGCATTTAAATTGGAATCCATTGGTAAGTGGAATTTATCCCACTCAAAGCAAGTCAAAAAACAAATAATCGCACAACGACACAGCACACACAGCGAAAAGCAAAAAACCAGCCACATGTAGGTTAATCCACGCCCATCAGCAGTGTTTAGACTGCCTCAATAATCAAAAGAAAATCAAATTCTCCAACTCAAGCAATTACAGGTCAGTGGGATTTATCCCAATCAAAGCCAAACTAAACCTAAAAAAACGTCGGTTAAAACCGACAATCCAGCAAAATCAAACCCTCCGACTCGAATGAAGCTAAGTTAAGCAGCTTTAGTATACTTGAAAACTGAATGAAACCTTGATGTTTAGCGATTTTATAAAATATCAAAACCATGCTAAGAATCCTTAACTTAGTGCTATTCTCCTCCGACCCCATCGATTACTCCTCCGACCCCATCGATTAATCTTTTGCTCATCTTCGTTACCTTCGATTACTTCTGAATTATTATTTCAAATCTAACGAAGCCAATCTGGTAAGTGGGATTTATCCCACTCAAAACTAAACTTAAACCTAAAAAGCGTCGGTTAAAAT
>JALSLV010000103.1 GCA_026988115.1 Lysobacterales bacterium
CACCCTGTTAGTTGATTGAATTTTATCTAACAAGGCGAGTTTTTAAAAGCCTGCCACACTCATTGTTCCGCTACGCTCCACAATGAGTGTGGCAATTATTTAACAATAACGTTGTGAAACTATACAGGTAATCAATTAAATGCTAAAATTATTAGGCCATTCTCAAGTTTTGAGAATGGCAACAACTAAACTAACCCACAACCCAATAAAAACAGAACAAAATGGAAGCGTTAACCGACCTAAAACATATTTTACACAGCAAAAGAGCCAATATTTATTACCTCGAAAAATGTCGCCTCATGCAAAAAGGTGGGCGAGTCGTCTACCTGACCGAAGAAACCAAAAGCAAACACTACTGGAACATCCCAATAGCCAACACCACCGTCATACTACTGGGTACAGGCACATCCATCACCCAAGGCGCAGTAAGAATGTTGTCATCCGCAGGCGTGTTATTCGGGTTTTCAGGTGGTGGAGGTACGCCATTGCTCGCAGGTAACGAAATAGAATGGCTCACACCACAAAGCGAGTATCGACCCACTGAATATATCCAAAGCTGGATGAAGTTTTGGTTTGATGCAAACAAACGCTTAAAAGTTGCCAAATATTTTCAAAAACAAAGAATAAACTATCTACAAACTACTTGGAAAAAAGACCAAGACCTCAAACTAGAAGGCTTTGACATCAAGCATGAAGAACTCTCTCAAGCCCTAACCAAATTCACTGACAAAATAGACCAATGCCAAGACACCACAAATTTATTACTTGCCGAAGCCCAATTAACCAAATATTTATACAAATACGCAGCCACCCAAACCAAACATAAAGATTTTAAACGCCAACACGACAGCATAGAAGCCGCCAACGCCTTTCTCAATCACGGAAACTACCTTGCTTACGGACTAGCAGCCACAACTTTATGGGTGCTAGGCATACCACATGGCTTCGCCGTTATGCACGGCAAAACTCGCCGCGGAGCTTTGGTTTTTGATATCGCAGACCTCATTAAAGACACATTAATATTACCATGGGCATTTATCTGTGCCAAAGAAGGAGCAAGCGAAAAAGAGTTTCGGCAACAGTGTTTGGAAAACTTCACCAACCACAAAGCACTAGACTTTATGTTTGCTACAATAAAAGAGGTTTGTAAAAAAGGAGAGAAACAATGAACAATAGTTTTTTTTTAATTATGGCGAATTCGCCTCAAATAGGTTTGTATTATGAGTAAAAGAAATTCAAAAATAGAAATCAAAGGAATTGAAGTTACCTTAACTCAAATACGACAAAAGGATTTTGTTTGTATCACAGACATAGCAAAATATAAAAACCCAGAAGCACCAAGAGACATTATAAAAAATTGGATGCGAACTAAAAACACCATTGAATTACTAGGACTTTGGGAAAAAATAAACAACCCAAATTTTAAACAGGTCGAATTCGACCTGTTTAGAAGTGAAGCCGGTTACAACCACTTTGTGTTATCACCACAAAAATGGATAAATACTACAGATGCTATTGGTTTACAATCTAAATCGGGTAGGTACGGCGGCACATATGCTCACATAGATATTGCTCTAGAATTTGCCTCATGGGTCTCAGTTGAGTTTAAGTTTTACCTTATAAAAGAATTTCAGCGGTTAAAAAGCCAACAGCAAAAAGAACTGGATTGGGATATAAAGCGCAGTTTAACCAAAATAAATTACCGCATCCACACCGATGCAATAAAACAAAACCTCATACCAAAACACCTAAGTAAAAAACAAACATCAATAATCTACGCCAACGAAGCCGATGTGTTAAATATGGCATTGTTTGGACAAACAGCAAAACAATGGCGAGAAAACAATCAAAAAAAAGAAGGTAATATCCGCGATTATGCCAATGTAAGCCAACTGGTTTGCCTATCCAATCTCGAAAATCTCAATGCTGTATTCATAAACGCAGGAGAAGAGCAAAATATACGCTTAGAAAAACTCAACCAAATAGCCATAGGGCAAATGAAAATCTTAGTTCAAAACCACACTATAAAAAATTTAGAGAACAAGGATTAAAAAATGATAGTTACCTTCATCTCCCAATGTGAAAAAAAGTCACTGAATAAAACCAGACGTGTACTGGATGCCTTTGCTAATCGAATAGGTAACAGAACATGGCAAACGCCAATAACCGAAGAAGGCTTGGGAGCAGTTAAAAAATTGTTGAAAAAAACTGCTACAAAAAATACGGCAGTGGCTTGTCATAAAATCAAATCTAGAAAATTGACAAAGTTGGAGTGGGTTGTTGGTAATCGGGATAGGTTTAACTTTGAGGGGCATGTTCCGGTTAATTTTACGGAAAAAGATATTAATAAATATAGAGATAGTGCAAAGTGGAAAACACTAAATATTATTAAATATGCCTCTTCTATAGCAGGGTTGTTCCATGATGTAGGTAAGGCTAATGAACTGTTTCAGAATAAACTAAACCCTGAATTATTAGGTAAGTTTTATGAACCATATCGGCACGAGTGGGTTTCGTTGAGAATATTTCAAGCATTTGTAGATAACCAGTCAGATACAGAGTGGTTACAAGCTTTAATTGATATAGATAACAGTGCAGAAAAATTAGTACTTGAAAAACTCAAGTCACTAAGAGATGGGATTGATAAAAATATAAAGAACCCTTTTAAATCCTTACCGCCGTTTGCAAAATTAGTTGCTTGGCTGATTGTATCTCATCATAAATTGCCGCAATATCCTAAAATGGGTGATAATCCACCATCATTTGAAAACATGGGAAAATGGTTAAATGAATATTTTGAAGCTTGTTGGAATTCCCCACAATGTATGCAAGATGATTGGAATTACAGTGATATTAAAAAAAATTGGAATTTTCCATATGGTACACCATTTAAAAGTGCCCACTGGCAAACTCACATCAGTATTTTAGCCAAAAAAGCCTTAAGTTTTGAGAGTCTGCAACAAAACTGGTTTGAGCAACACTTTACGGCTCATATATCTCGGCTATGTTTGATGCTATCTGATCATTATTATTCATCTCAGCCAGAAACAACCCCAGAATTACAAGATAGAAACTATAAAGCCTATGCCAATACAGATAAAGATAAATACGGGCAAAAATATTTAAAGCAAAAACTTGATGAACATAATATTGCGGTAGGAATGAATGCATACGAATTTGCTAAATCATTGCCTAAATTAAAAAATGATTTACCTGTGTTAAAACCTAATAAAGCATTAACCGCAAAAGTTCCAGATTGTTTTCAATTAGATTTTGGTTGGCAAGAAAGAGCTTATCATTTAGCAAAATCTATTAAAGATGATACAAAAAATTATGGCTTTTTTGGTGTTTGTCAATCATCAACAGGAAAGGGGAAAACACTAGGCAATGTACGCATAATGTACGGGCTTTCGGATGATAACAAATGTCGATTTAGCATTGCTTTAGGCTTGAGAACATTAACTTTACAAACTGCGGATGCTCTCAAAGATAATTTAAATCTTGAGTATGATGAACTTGCTTTGCTGATAGGTTCACAAGCGGTGAAAGACTTACATCAACAGTCAAAAGAACCAGAAACAACAGAAGAACAAAACCAAGGCAGTGAATCGGCCGAATCCTTATTAAAAGATGAAATATCATTAATTGAGGAATTACCAGAATACCATGGAGAAGGTGCTGTATGGTTTAAACATGATCCAAAAATTCTAAAACTGATACAAGCGCCTGTTTTAGTTAGTACCATTGATTATTTAATGCCAGCCAACGAAGGAATACGAGGTGGTCGTCAGATAGCTCCTATGCTTAGGTTGTTGACCTCGGATTTAGTGCTTGATGAGCCTGATGATTTTGGCTTAGATGATTTACCTGCTTTGTGCCGCTTAGTGAATTGGGCAGGAATGTTAGGCAGTCGAGTTCTCTTATCAACTGCAACCATTTCTCCATCACTAGCAAGTACACTATTCTTGGCCTACCAACAAGGAAGAAAGCACTATACGCAAGTTAATTGCGAGCTTGGTGAAACAAGTAGAGTTTGTTGTGCTTGGTTTGATGAATTTAAAAAACCATTATCCAAGCTTATAGACAATGAAAAATCTTATGTACTAGAACATAAAAGCTTTATTGATAAACGCATTAAAAATTTAGAGAAAAAAAGTTCAGCTTTAAGGAAAGCCAAAATTGTTAAAGTGGAACGCAATAATGAAAAAACACCAACTGAGTGTATCTCATCGGTTATTCAAGCCTCAATTAAAACATTACATCAACAAAATTCTGTTATTATTGATAATAAAAAAGTCTCTATTGGCTTGGTACGTATGGCAAATATTAATCCACTGGTGCATATTTCGAAAATGTTATTAGAAAAAGCTCCACCTGAAAATACAATTGTTCATTATTGTGTATATCACAGTCAATTTCCATTGTTACAACGCTCAAATATTGAAAAGCAATTAGATGATGCATTATCTCGTCATAGTGAAAAAAAGTGGCTACAGCAATCCGGCATTCCAGAAGTTATACAAAACTATAAAGAAAAACACCATATATTTGTAGTTTTAGCAACAGCGGTAGCTGAAGTAGGTCGAGATCATGATTATGATTGGGCAATTGTTGAACCAAGCTCTATGCGCTCAATTATACAATTAGCAGGGCGAGTTCAACGTCACCGCAAACAAATGCCATCAAATGAAAATATTCATATACTATCAAAAAACTATAAAGGTTTAAAAGGCTTAAAATTAAAATTTGAAAAACCAGGGTTTGAATCTCAAAAGTTACAATATGCATCAGCTGAATTAACCGAACTTGTCAAGGAAAATGAATTTGATGATATTAATGCAATTGCCAGAATTAAAGCACCTTACACGCTCTCTTTAACAACACATCTTTCACCAAGGTTTAAATCATTTAATGAATTAGAGCATTTTTCTCAAACAATACGCCTTGTTGGCAGTAAAAAAGAAAAAGATTATGCAGCTCAATGGTGGAATAATGAAATGACATGGTGTGGCGAATTGCAACGTTTACAACCTTTTAGGCAGTCATTGCCAAATGATGATTATAATCTTGTATTTACTCGTACAGAAAAAGCTATTTGGCAAAAGAAAATACCAAAAACATTTCCAGTACGGTATGAAAATACTTCTGATATAGCAGAAAAGCAAGAAAAAATTAATATCGGAATAGGCAATCACTTTTGGGGAAGCTTTAATCTCAAAGAAGAAATAAACAAATTAGCAAAACGATCAAGAGAAAGTGAAGAATTAGTTTTAAAGAAATTCACTCACTTATCTCTTCAACAATTAAATAAAAACTCGACTAAGCAGTGGCAATGCCACCCTATGTTCGGTTTATACAAAATATTGAAAAAGGATACCTATGAAAATGAGTAAAGTGAATATTATAAAAGTTCAAAATGCCATTAAAAACTATATTGATGCTGTTGACGAGAAAAACATAATAGATAGAAGTTTAGATAAGATTTTAAATTTATATACAGAATTTTTATCAAATACATACTTGCAAGCCAAATCTATTTTTAATCAAAATATTGAAATTAAAAAAATTGTCTCTGATTTAAAAAAGAAAAAAGTTGCTAAAGGTTCTTCTAAGCAAGAAAAAATTAATTTTTCTCGTGATATTATAAATAAGTTGATAAGTTTTTTTGAAAAACAAGAGGTGCTTGCTGAACTAGTACAGGCACATCGTCTATTATCTATTGAAGTTAAAAACATTAAAAGTTGGAATAAATATGAGCAATGGATTGGCTGGGCGTTAGATTTTGGCAAGGAAAGCTACTTGGCAACTCATATTGCAAAATTGACACACTCAAGTAGTAAGGGAGCTTCGTGTGATGTACGTTACCATAATTCTTGTACTAAATATAACTCACAGTATTTAGCAACTTCTGAAAAGCCTATTTTAGATACTGCTTACCCAAACAACAAATATTCATCTATTTCGCAGTTATACAGTATCAAAGTGGGTGAGTGTTATATTGGTGATTTACTAAGGGAAGGGAACGAGCAATATCTTAAATGTTTTACCAGAAATGACAAATTATTGGAATTTTGGTGTCAGTGTTTTTCAAAATTTATTAAAAATAAAAATAAAAAAAGTTACTTTCTTTCCAAACAAACCTACTTTCCTATTGAAGATAATCAATACCATCTGTTATTACCATTAACTTCATCATCTTTAGTGCATGAGTTACACCTTGAACATAAGAAATATTGGGATAAAGGGCAAGAAACGGCTAGAGAGCAAAATAAAAATAAAAAATACTCAGCTATAAATACATGCAGCTACCCAAACAAAGCTTATTTACATGTAACAGGTTCCAATCACTCTAATGCCTCGTCATTAAATGGTAAACGTGGTGGAAGAATTGCTTTATTATCGGCGATGCCTCCACAATGGCAGTCAAAATTTCCTTCTTATGTTGATAAAACTGAAGTATTCGATAAAAAGCTAGGTTTTACCTTAAAAACGGAAATAGAAGAACTTAAAAAATATTTATTATTAATCAAAAGCAAATCACTCAGTATCAGTGAGTCTAAACGAAATGCTGCGGTCATGCGTAAACTGCGAATCATTAGCGGTAATTTCTTTAATTACATTGGGGAGATTAATATTCAAACAGCTCTTAAAAATTGGACTATTGACAGTCATTTACCGATTGAACAACAACTTTTATTTGAATTTAACCGAGAAGATAAAATAGCACTGTCTGTAAAAGCAAATAAGAAGTGGATGAAAACACTCAGTAAAAGTTATGGGCGTTGGTTAAATAATCAGCTTAAATCAAAAAGCAAATTATCCTTAACTCTTATTCATGAAAGAATATGGGCTGATGCTTTTTTAATTGAATTGCGAGAGTTTATTGCAATACAGGAGGTAACATTATGAGTCAATATTTAGTACTTAGTCATATCAAAATACAAAATGCTAATTCAATTGCAGGACTGACTTGGGGCTTTCCTGCTATTACTCAATTTTTGGGCTTTACTCACGCCCTAAATCGAAAAATATCCAATCAGTATGATGGTGAATATGATACTGAATTAATCGGTTGTGGTGTGATATCTCATGCTATTCAAAATAAAGTGTATCAGCCAAAACAATATGCTGACTTTGAATTTATACAAAGTAGAAATCCACCTGTACTAGCACTTCATAAAAATGGTAAAAAAGTACCAGTCATCGAAGAAGGCAAAATGAATTTAACCGTTAGCTTAGTGATAGAGTTAAATAAATCGTTAACTTTAACGACTGAACAAATAAAAGAATTTGAACAAAAAATAGAGTCTTTGAGTTATCAAATGCGCATTGCTGGAGGCACTTTATTAAGCATTAGCAAGGTGAATCTTCTGGCTGCAAGCACACAAAATCAGCATACAGATATGCTAAGAAAAATTAAGCGACTGACTATGCCTGGTTTTGTTTTGTTTGACCGCCATGAATATTTACAGCAACACTATCAAACTTTATTAACAAAGCACAGTTCAAAAGGTGGTAATGCAAAAAAACCACAATTGATTGATGCGTGGCTAGATTTTTCTGCACTTAAATTTAAAGCAATACCAGAGCTTAGTAAAGATCAAAATCAACCAGATGACAATACAACGGCCAAGTGGGAATACATTTCTAAGCCTAATACAGGCTATTTAATTCCGCTTATGACAGGTTATAAGGCTATCAGTGAATTGTATACACCAAAGCAAGTTAAAAATACCCGTGATGAAACAACACCTACGCGATTTGTTGAAGCGATACATTCAGTTGGAGAATGGAAAAGTATGCACAACACTAAACATATTATTGATATTATTTGGCGTTATCAACATGACGGACAATGGTATCTATGTAAACAAAATATTAATACAGGTATCGAGAAAACTGATGATACAAATAATATAGAACAGACCCAAACATTTAATTTAAACGAAGCACTTAACAACTTTTGAGGAAAAACATTATGACAAATTTAACCATGCCAAGCGTATTAGCTTTCGACCGTAAACTAGAACCTTCTGACGCATTGATGTACTCAGGTACTTGGGACAGCATACATACTGAAAACTTATGGCAAGCAATAGAGCTTTTTGAACGCCGCAATCGAGCAGTAAAAAGTAACTTTAAACAAGAAGTTCTTGAAGATGAAGTAGAATTACAAAAACAAACAGCAGAATCAAACCTTTCTTGGGGAGACGATGCCGCATTAGACCATAAGCATGACACATTAAAATTGAGTTTTACCTTGCGAGTTGTAAATGGTCTAAATAAACCTTCTGTATGTAATAGTACAGACTTTGAAAAAACTTACAGTAAGAAGGTGGAAGATTATACTCAATTGAACATTGGACAACTCGCTAATCGTTATGCCTATAATATTGCCAATGGACGATTTTTATGGCGTAATCGTATTTGTGCTCAGGAGCTTAAAGTTGTTGTCAACCATTCTAGTTTGAGTGAACCATTAACCTTTAATGCGTACGATTACCCTTTAAGAAACACAACAGCAGACGATAAGAAACTAGCAATGCTTGCCGAGATAATTAAATCAGGTTTTGTAAATGACAAAGCTGTATTACTGAAGATTGATGCTTACGCAAGGCTTGGCAATGGGCAACGAGTGTGGCCATCACAAGAGATGACTTTAAACACGCCAAAAGGTGAGAAAAGTCGCCATTTATTTCATTTGAAGGTTAATGGTAAGGATATTGCAGCAATGCATTGTGAAAAAATAGGCAATGCTTTACGCACGATTGATGATTGGTATCCTAAATTTCAAGAAACACAAACACCTATTGCGATTGAAGCCTATGGCTCGGTCACTCAAAGAGGTATAGCTTATCGTTCTACAAGAAATGATTTCAAAAGCTTATTGTTGACATGGCTTAATGCAGAGGACGAAAATGGCATTGAAGAAGATAGTAAGCACTTTGTTGTTGCTATGTTAATTCGTGGTGGAGTTTTTGGTGAGAGTGAATGCTAAGGAGATAAAATGAAATACTACCAAGACATAACCATCATTCCATGTGCAGAAATCTCGATTTACCATATTTGGGAAAAACTCTACCAACAAGTACATCTTGCACTTGTTGAGAGTCAAGGTGCTGAGGATAAAATACACATGGGTGTGGCATTTCCTAAATACAAATATAATGAAAAATGTAAGACATTGGGCAATGTATTACGGGTATTTGCAAACAGTGAACAGGAACTAGAAAATTTAGACTTAACTAAATGGCTGACTCGTTTAAGTGATTATGCTCATATAAAAAGCATAAGAACAGTTCCAGAAACCAATAGTTTTTATAGTTTTTACGATCCAAGACCAGAATCGAATATCGAAAGGCTTGCCAGACGAAACATAAAAAGGTTAAAGGAAAAGAGGAATATCAAAATAACTTTAGAAGAAGCGATAAAGAAAATAAAAGCAAGAGGATTTAAAGAAGAAAAATTAGACTATCCATTTATCAATGTAAAAAGCTTGGGAAATCAGCATCGTTTTAGAAGGTTTATAATTCAGCAAAAAGCTGATATAATGACGAATAAAGGTTTTAACTCCTATGGATTAAGCCGTCAATCATCATTACCAAACTTTTAACCATTATTTTTATGCTCATTAACAAATCGTTTAAAATCAAAAACTTGCAAATTAGCCAAAAAACATTGGTTAAAATGGCTAATTTGCCCCAACCCCTTGAAATTTCAACAAAAACACGCCAAAATCCACTATTCACTGCCGCAAACGCAGCTTAGAAAAGCATCAAAGGGTAATGATTGCATAAAGTGCCATTCACTGCCGCAAACGCAGCTTAGAAAAGCTACTCAGGAACATTGTGACAAATGCGGATAATTCACTGCCGCAAACGCAGCTTAGAAAAGTTTGCGTGTAAAAGTTTAATCAAAAGTTGAATTCACTGCCGCAAACGCAGCTTAGAAAGATAGGCTCTACTTTCGACATGTCCGAATCAGATTCACTGCCGCAAACGCAGCTTAGAAATGATTTAAGTTTGATGACTCTCTATCGTTTGCATTCACTGCCGCAAACGCAGCTTAGAAAACTAGACTTGACTAAATACTCAATGCAGGGTGATTCACTGCCGCAAACGCAGCTTAGAAAATCATATTTAAAGATGGAAACAAGCTAAATCTATTCACTGCCGCAAACGCAGCTTAGAAAAATCAGCTGGGCGATAATACCAGGCTTTTTTCATTCACTGCCGCAAACGCAGCTTAGAAATATGTATATCGCCATTTTCTTTTTTCTTAAATATTCACTGCCGCAAACGCAGCTTAGAAAAACTAAGCGTTTTTGATACCCTCCTTTTACTGATTCACTGCCGCAAACGCAGCTTAGAAAAGCATCAAAAGGCACTAAAGGCATCTTTGGACATTCACTGCCGCAAACGCAGCTTAGAAATGATTGTCTTTGTTTTGTAATGCTCATTGATTATTCACTGCCGCAAACGCAGCTTAGAAACGAAAAGCCACATGTGGAAAAGCCACATGTGGATTCACTGCCGCAAACGCAGCTTAGAAATACAAGGAATATATAGATCTATTTCTATATATATTCACTGCCGCAAACGCAGCTTAGAAAATTTGTTGATATTGTTGAGTTCAATATACTAAATTCACTGCCGCAAACGCAGCTTAGAAAATAGCTGTAATTCTTTGCGTTCGTTGTGCTGCATTCACTGCCGCAAACGCAGCTTAGAAAAATTAAGAGAACAAAACCAAAAAGAGAAAAAAATTCACTGCCGCAAACGCAGCTTAGAAAACATGGGATCACCTGTTTTAGGTGTGGGACATATTCACTGCCGCAAACGCAGCTTAGAAAGTGATGTTACTTTCAGCTTTAACATTTACAAAATTCACTGCCGCAAACGCAGCTTAGAAAATTTGTTGTATAAATAAGTTAAGTACAGGAGCATTCACTGCCGCAAACGCAGCTTAGAAATGTCTTCCAATTCTTTAATTGCTGGTTCAATTATTCACTGCCGCAAACGCAGCTTAGAAATTAATTGATGCGTTAGAAGACAAGAAAAATATATTCACTGCCGCAAACGCAGCTTAGAAAAAGTGGGTCACTAATCGTGATTGTGTTCAAATATTCACTGCCGCAAACGCAGCTTAGAAAATACAGGAAAAAATCAGGAGGGTTATGGAGGAATTCACTGCCGCAAACGCAGCTTAGAAAACGCCGATCACAGCGGTACCGTAAGCGATGCTATTCACTGCCGCAAACGCAGCTTAGAAATCAAAGGGGTTAAGACACGGTTTTGCAATCGCATTCACTGCCGCAAACGCAGCTTAGAAATGCAGAAATTCAACCACAAATCACAAAAAAAGATTCACTGCCGCAAACGCAGCTTAGAAAAAACATAGCAATCTCAAATGAGTTTGTGTTGTATTCACTGCCGCAAACGCAGCTTAGAAATAGATTCCCAGGCGTTGGATATGAGCGAGGAGATTCACTGCCGCAAACGCAGCTTAGAAATTGTTGTGCACAATAACCTGCCTTATGGTAACATTCACTGCCGCAAACGCAGCTTAGAAAAAAGCATCATATATTTGCATTAATTCTCCACCATTCACTGCCGCAAACGCAGCTTAGAAAATTCAGGTGACGCACTCATGAAATATTCGACCATTCACTGCCGCAAACGCAGCTTAGAAAAGTACAACGACCAAACCTATCAGTTGGTGGCGATTCACTGCCGCAAACGCAGCTTAGAAAAAAAACTTGCTGGTCGTGATGAAGTTGATTTGATTCACTGCCGCAAACGCAGCTTAGAAATGACAGCAGAGTATTAGAAATTGAATATGAACATTCACTGCCGCAAACGCAGCTTAGAAATAAACAAAGGGAATTAAGCGACCGCGAGACGTATTCACTGCCGCAAACGCAGCTTAGAAATGAATTCAATGTAACAGACCATAAAAACGGTTATTCACTGCCGCAAACGCAGCTTAGAAAAAACAAAAAAAATCAGGAAAGTCAAAGATAACATTCACTGCCGCAAACGCAGCTTAGAAAAACAACTTCAAAAGATGATTTTAAGTTTAAAAATTCACTGCCGCAAACGCAGCTTTGAAATCTGTGTTTTGTCTGCATCTTGCATGTGTTGTATTCACTGCCGCAAACGCAGCTTAGAAAAATGTCATGCGGGTTTGGTTGCTCATAAATGCCATTCACTGCCGCAAACGCAGCTTATAATCGATAGGGTCGAAGAATTTGACTTTGCTGGATTGTTGGTTTTAACCGACGTTTTTTGGTTTTGTTTGTCTTTGAGTGGGATAAATCCCACTTACCAGTAACTGCTTGAGTTGAAGGGGTTGGTTTTCTTTTATTTATTGAGGTAATCCACACACTGCCGATGGGCATGGCCCATCCTACAGTTTTATCTTTTCGCCGTGTGTGCTGTGTCGCTGTGCGATTATTTGTTTTTTGCGCTTGAGTGGGATAAATACCACTTACCAGTACATTGCTTGACTCGTAGAATTCGATTTTGTTGGATTGTCGGTTTTAACCGATGTTTTTTTAGGTTTTTTTTGATTTGAGTGGGATAAATCCCACTTACCAGTAATGGCTTGAGTTGGAGGGTTTTATTTTATTTTTGTCATTGAGGTAGTCCAAACTCTGCTTTATTTTAAAAAATCTCTTAGTAACTCCGTGTTTTCTCTGTGTTCCTTTGCATTTTAATAACAAAGACAGTGAAGATATTTCATTGCCTTATGTAAAAGTAAGTATTATAATTAAATCCAAGTTTATTATAAATGAAAAATTATGACAGTTGCAACAATATCTAGTAGAGGTCAAATCACAATACCAGCCGATGTGAGGGCGACATTGAGTTTAAAAAGAGGGGATAAAGTTAACTTTATTATCATTGGTAATGAAGTTAAATTTTTACCTGTTACTAAGGATATAAATACATTAAAGGGTTTTATAAAAAAGCCGTTAAAAGCGGTAAGTATAGAAGAGATGAATAAAACCATTAAAACCAGAGGTTCTAGTTCGTGATTGGCTTAGATACTAATGTTTTGATTCGGTTTTTGACACAAGATGATGCTGTTCAGGCAAAAATAGCAACTAAATTTATTAACTCAAATTGCTCTGAAGAAAGTCCTGCCTATATTTGTCATGTTGTTCTTTGTGAGTTGGTATGGGTATTAGAAAGTAATTATCTGCAAACTAAAGAAACAATAATTCGTTTGATTGAGGAGTTGTTACAAATTAGTCAATTAGAAATAATGGAATCTGAATCAGTTTGGCGTGCATTAGGTGATTTTAAAAACTCAAATGCTGATTTTGCAGATCATTTGATTGCAGGTTCAAATTTTGTAAATGGTTGCAGTACGACAGTGACCTTTGATAAAAAAGCAGGTAAACAACCGCTGTTTGAAATGTTGGAATGAATAGTAAAATAATACACAGCCACTACTAACGCGTTCGGAATCTATTGGGTCGGTGGGTTTGATTTTCTTTTATTTATTGAGGTAGTCCAAACACTGCCGATGGGCATGGGTTCATTCTACTGTTTTATTTTTTCGCCGTGTTCGCTGTGCGATTATTTGCTTTTTTGGGTTAAACAAAGTCGCCCCATAGGCTGTGTATTGATGCCAGTATGGCTGGTGCCATGGTTTCGGTTCTGAGGATTCTTGGTCCGAATTGTATGCCGTGTAGTCCACAGGAGTTGAGTTGTTTTAAATCATTTTCTGACCAACCGCCTTCAGGGCCTATGGCAATATCAAATGTCTGCCATTGGTTTTGAGCGATTTTTTGGATGGTGGTTTTTTCGTTGGGTTCTAAAAACAAGCCGGTGCGTGAGGATTTGGCGTACTCTTGGATGCTGATGGGTGCTAGTATTTTTGGAATATCGACTCGATAGCTTTGTTCACTGGCACTTATTGCAATGTTTTGCCAATGCTTGAGTTTTTTTTCTAATCGCTTTTCTTTGAGTTTGACCTCGCCGTATTCACTGGTGATGGGTTGAATGCTGTTGATGCCTAATTCCGTGGCTTTTTGTACGGTGTAATCCATGCGTTCCCCTTTGCTTAGACTTTGCACCAAGGTGATGTTGAGTTTTGATGAGCTTATGGGTTTAATGATTTCTTGTAAATGTATTTCAACTGATTTTTTATTGATGGCAGTTATTTGGGCTTTATACTCTTGTTTTTGATGGTTAAATAGACGCAAATAACGACCGCACTTTATTCGCAACACATTACGGATATAATGCGCCTTATCATCACTAATAATGATTGTTTCATCCAAACCCGCACTAAAGGGGTAGTAAAATCGGTGTAATCTCATGGACAGAAATTGTAATCGCAGTATGCAAAATTAGCAATTTCAACAACCAAATCTCGTAAAACTAATACAGAGGAGTTTTTTTTCCTCTGTATTTATTTATTTATTAACGCTTAGTCAGTGCAAATACGTCTGCTTTGAATGCTAAATCCGTTTGAGCTATCTTTGCCGATAGCGTAAATGGTATAGCATGATTGGTTTGTCGTTGGTTGAGCGCCAGAGCCTTCACCAACACCTGAGATTACAGGCTGTCCAGTCCCTTCTCCAACACCTGTTGTAATTGGTGCTCCACCAGATCCTTCACTGCCTCCTGCGAGTGGTGCTGCACCTGAGCCTTCACCAACACCTGCTAATGTTGTGTTACTGACTAAAAAAAAACACCTGTTAATATTATTGTTCTCATTGTATTACTCCTCATTTATGTTATTAAAAATAAAGCTTGAAATACCTATTTCATTGTTTAGGTTTTCTATTGCTTGGTTGGATAGTTCCGTATCCTCATAACTATCAATCAATGCTTGATACTCTTCAAAGTGCTGCCGTGCTAGTTCTCTAAGACCATCGGTGAGTTCTTTTCGTTTGGATGGTTTTATTGAATTTGAAAGATATGTCATTTGAAATAAAGATTCATCAGTTGTCTTTGCGTTTAAGTTATATTGAATTGTTTTTGACAACCGAAACATTAAATTGCTAATGATGTTGATTAAGTATAATTTTGTATTGTTTGATTTAGTTGGTAAAGAGCTATGGAGGTAAATATTTTTTTTCTTTTTAGATACAATGCCTGAATTAATTAAGGCTTCTAACATGCTTTTGGATGTAATAATATTATCAGGTGGTTTTGTCTGATTATATGCAGATGTGTAACTTCCAAATTTCCCATAAATTGGGATTAACCCATTTTCATGTTTTTTTGAAAGTTTCACTAGCTCTCTTACTAATAAATCGTAGTGCAGGCTTAATTTACTTGATGTTGGTTTAACTTTAGACTCTTCCAAACACTTCTTAACCACATGGCGTGAAAAGCCTGTTGAGAGGTAAACTGATGATTTGGTTTGGCTTTTTTTGTAGGCGTGGTTGACGTAGTTTGAGATAAAATCTTCAACTACGTCATTACCATCGACTCCGAGGTCTTGTAATAAGGCACTCAGACCAGAATAAAATTTCGTGGGTAATTTTCTTCTAGTGAAATTTTCTAACTTAAACAGGTTATTCATATTTAGTGAAATCAGAATCAATATAACTATCGTAACTTTTTACGATAGTTTTGCAAGTAGTTTTATGATTTAATGAGATTTAACGTTAAAAACCGCTAAAAAATTATGTTAAATCACCTTATTTGCAGCCTAAAGCGACTTAATGACCAAAACAATTCCGAAAATGAAGAAGCGCTTGTTTATCAAGCAATCGCTCAATGTTGCCTCAAAACGGGTAAAAAAGCCCCTTATTTTCAATTTGAATACGAAAAGCATTTGGTGCTGCAAGCGCGACTAAAACACCCCGATTATCCTATTGTTCGTTTAGCTATTATTACAGGAATAGACAGAAGACGTGTGGCAAAGATTTTGAAAGGACAAGCCTTTTTGCGCTATTCTGATAAGTTAGATTTATTAGTCACTTACTTAGAAAGGCAGTGCGATAAACAAAACACCACAAAAATATTAAAACGAGGTAAATTTGAGAGCTTTGAATATTTTTGTAAACTTGCTGCCAATGGCAAACTAACCAGTAAAGCCATGGCAGATGAACTTTTATTGCAGGGGATAATTGCTGATAAAGGCAAATTTTATGAGTTAACGAGTCGAGTTGATATAAAACCCAAACCCCGATAGTGAAAACAGCATTATAGAACAACCCCTTTGCACGCCTAGCAAACCAAGAAAATATCTTATCACCAATGAGGTGACGACGAATTTTGTTGATTTGCTATAGTATCAAAAATACTTCTGGAAAGTAATTTACTTCACCCGTTCATGGGTTTCGCCCTACGGGTTATCATGAAAAAACATTCCTGATGTTTTTTTCACGCAAGCCCACATGGATGTGGGTGAGTATCATGGATGATACGAATAATTGATTGCACTCTAATTCGCGTTTCACTATCGGGATTTGGGTGAAATAACTTAGATGAAGCTTTGTTGATTGCCATGGCGTGAGTTATAATTGCTTTTTTAGTTTAAAACAATTGCATGAAATCAAACATCCAACACGGTTTTACCCTTATCGAAATTCTTATTGTTGTGGTTATTTTAAGTATCTTAGCCATTACGGTTGTGCCGCAGTTTCTTGATCAACCTGCTAAGGCTCGTGTGGCTCGTGCTCAATCGGATGTGCAGCAGTTAAAAACTGCTTTAAGCATGTATAAATTGGATAATTTTAGTTACCCGTCAACTACGCAAGGTTTAAATGCCTTGGTTTCCAAACCCAGCGGACAGCCTTTGGCTAAAAACTGGAAAACAGGGGGGTATATGGAGCGCATGATTAAAGACCCTTGGGGGAATGACTACCAATACCTTAATCCTGGCAATCATGCAGCCATTGATGTTTTTTCCATGGGGCGTGATGGTCAGCCTGGTGGCGAAGGAGATGATGCGGATATTGGAAATTGGTAGTTCAAAACACTTAGCGAATGTGCGGTTCTAACCCTAAAGGTTTTACACTGATAGAAATATTGGTTGTGGTTGTTATTATTTCTATTCTCATGGCTTTGGGTGTGCAAATGATTAGTTCTGGCTCGGTAGAAAGAAACCTGCAACAACGCGGTAAGATTTTAAAATACTCCATTCAATACGCTTGTGATCAAGCCACTTTTCAAAATCGGGTCTATGGCATTAAGTTTTATCGCAACGCTTATGGCTTCGCTCAATTTGTTAATAATCAATGGGTGGAAGTCATTTCTGAGCAACTCTCTTCGGTAAAGCTAACGGATGGTATGGTGCTTGCTTTATCAATTGATAATCAAATGGTTGTATTGCCTGAACAAGAGCTTAAAATTCCTCAAGTCAGTTGCGATGCCACTGGTCAATTGACCTCTTTTGCCTTAACTATTTCTGATGCAACCGATTGGCACCATTACCAATTAAGCACGACTGATTCTTGGGAAATGCAAGGCAAATGGCTCGATCAAGAGACTCAATAACAAAGATGATTAAAACTCATAAACAATCTGGTTTTACATTGCTGGAAATTATTGTGGCTTTAGCTATATTAACCATCGCATTATCGGCTATTGTGACGGTTGCTTCAACACGAGCGGAAACATTGATTCAATTGCGAGAAAAAAACAGGGCATTAATGGTTGCTAATAATATCATGCAGCGTTATACCTTAAGCTCTCAACAGGTTTCGGTTGGTGTTATTGATGGCGTGCAGGAGAATGGCAAAACCGATTGGAAATGGCAACTAAATGTGCAACCGACCAATAATGACTACATTTACCGTTTAGATGTCAAAGTGAGTAAAAATGCAGATTTTGACTCCGTATCTGCCAGTTTAGTGGGGTTTAAATGGCATTAATGGCACCCAATTCCACACAAAAAGGCATGACTTTGTTAGAGGTGTTGGTTGCCATGACCTTAATGGTGGTGGTTTCTGCGATTTCTTTTGCCAGTTTAAACGGTTTAATCAATGCAAAACAGCAAAGCGATGCCGTTGCTGATAAAATTCGTCAAGAGCAATTAACTTCTTTACAGTTGCAAAAAGATTTTTTCGGCTATATTAATAGGCCTGTAAAAGATGAGTTTGGCAACCTTAAACCCGCATTGTTAGGTCGCTATTCGGATGTGGAATTTAGCCGAAATGGCAATTTTTCGGGTCTTAATAATCACCAATCGGACTTGCAAAGAGTTCACTGGTACCTTCAAGACCATGCACTTTACCGAAATCACATTAATACCATGGATTTAGGAAATTTTGCTCACTGGCAAAAAAGGAAATACCTTGATGAAGTTAAAGAATTTAATGTCAGCTATGTTAATATTTCTGGCATTGAATCACGTCAATGGCCGATTGCAAATAGTTTAGTGCCATTAAAAACCGTACAGGTTTTAATCGTTATGAAAAATGGTGTTAAATTACGCTATGAAATGGGTGTGTCTCATTGAAATCAATAAGAAAACAAAGAGGCGTGGCGTTGTTTGTGGCATTGTTAGTGGTCACAATTGCAACTTTGTTGGCAACCGAAATGTGGTTTCGAAATTCTTTAGATATTGCCAGACAATACAACAGCCGTTCAGTTTACCAAGCCCGTTATTACAGTAAAGGTATGTTGTTGTGGGCACGTGATATTTTACGACAGGATTATGAGCATGAAGCGGGTTTTGATAGCCGCAGTGAAGCATGGAATCAGCCCATAGCGGGAATAGAGTTACCTGATGCGATGTTATCGGGTAAGTTGGTCGACTTTGATGGTAAGTTTAATCTTAATAATTTAGTTATAAAAGGGCAAGTCAACGCCTTAAGTGTTGGGTATTTTAAAAGGGTTTTATTGAACTTAGAAATGGATGTCACCTTAGTGGATAAAATCATTGATTGGTTAGATGCGGATCAAGTTCCGTCACCACAAGGAGCCGAAGACAGTGTGTATTTATCCAAAAACCCGTCGTATCGTTCTGCTGGACAACCCTTTGCCCATATTTCTGAGCTCAGATTAATTGAGGGAATAGATTCAAGAACTTACCAAAGACTTAAGGCTTATGTGACGGTTTTGCCAGTGCAAGGAACGCAACCAACAACCATGAATGTTAACACTATGTCAACATTGTTGTTAAAGTCTTTGGATGTAGCAATTACGACTAAAGATGCTTTAGCCTTATACAATGAGGGCACTGCAAATAATAAAACCCTTCGTGAATTTTTTAAACAACCTGCCATTGTGTACTTGGGTTTGAATAATGAAGCCAAACAGTTAGATAAATTGATTTCGACAAAAAGCAACTGGTTTCAAGCACGAGTTGATGTCAGAATGGATGAATCACTCTTTACTCAATACGCAATGCTTTATCGCCCAAACTCTTTGGCAACCATAAAGCAATTATCTGATACACCATTTATTCCTTTACCTAACTAAGAGAGGTATAATTCACACCATGAATGAAAATACAGCCATAAAAGATTACCAAGAACTCAAAGACGAGTGTGCTCCTGTTTTTTATAAAGAGATTGAAAAGTTTTTTGCCAAAGGCATGTTGGTTTTAGTGGCAGAGGCGTTGGATATCATCAAAGTCGCACTGGCTATTCAAGCTGATGATAAGCAAACCATGCAAAAATGGATAGACCAATCGCTGGTTGTTCGTGTGCATGATGACCACGCCATCAAATGGAGCAAAACCAACGAACCCTTAATGGCAATAACGGCTGTGCCGTGGGTTCTGGTGCAAGAAATACCAGAGTAAAATTGACTCAAATCAATTTATTATTTTCTTTAGCTATCTATAATATAATCAAATAAAACAATAACTGAGACCTTTGCATAACTATATGGCGAAAGAAAAAATAGAGAAAATTTGCCAGGTTGAGTTAAAAATTGAAGGTAATAACCAGTTATTGGCGAGATTTTTAGCGAAAAGCTGGTGAATTTAATCATTTTTTACTCGTCACTATAATTATGCAAAGGCCTCTAACTTAAGAGGTTAACTATGTTAGGAGAAAAACACGATTTACACCATGAATTTCCAGAATTTGAGAAAGAAATTCATTACTTGAAAATGAACAATGCTCATTTCCTTCGATTTTTTAATGAATACGATGAAGTGGATGATGAATTGCATCGAATAGAACAGCGGATAGAAACCCCTTCGGATGATTATACAGAAGAACTCAAAAAGAAGAGGTTGTTTTATAAAGATGAGTTGTATTTTATGATTTTGAAACACCGCAGGAAACAAAAATCAAAACTGATTAAAAAAGAAAAAAACGGTTAAAGAAAAAATCAAAAAAATAGTTTCTGAGACCCTTGCATAATTATATGGCGAAAGAAAAAATAGAGAAAATTTGCCAGATTGAGTTAAAAATTGAAGGTAATAACCAGTTATTGGCGAGATTTTTTGCGAAAAGCTGGTGAATTTAATCATTTTTTACTCGTCACTATAATTATGTAAAGGTTTCTTTCTCTTTAAGGGCTTGAATTTATTTTCCAAGCCCTTATTTTATTATCTCTTACTGGCACAATTGTTAACAACTGTTTATGAAAAATTAACACTGTGTTTTGTATAATAGGCCAATCATAAATTTAAGGTAAAACAAATGGACAATCAAACACTATTTCTTATTACGGCAACTCTTGCAGGTATTGCAATAGGTGCATTAATAATGTATTTCTTATCAGGAAAAGGCTCGAGCTCTGCTAAGTCTGTGGCTCAAGTTGAAGAGAAATTAACCAAATATCAAGAAGATGTGGTTTCACACTTTGAACAAACCGCTGATTTGGTCGATGAATTAACCCAAAGCTATAAAAAAGTTTTTGATCATTTAGGTCAGTCAGCGCGTGAGTTGTTAACTGAGGAACAAGTTAAAGCCCAAATTGAAAAGCGTAAAGACCGTAAAATAACTCTTGGATTTTTAACCGAAGAGTCGAATACAGAAGCAGTGGAAACAGTATCGGAAGCTTCTGTTGAAAATATTCAGGAAACTAACGAAAATGAAGGTGAAATTGTTGAGCAAAAAGCGAATGATGGCAAAGACGCTTTAGAGCAAGATGTGGAAGAGCTTATTGAAGAGATTGAAACGGAAATGAATAAGTCGGATAAAGAATAGATAAGCCAAATTTATTCATCGAATAAAGACCGCTAATGCGGTCTTTTTTTATGCCTGAGAAATGGAAAATATTTTAGTTTCAAATGCAATTAAATGCTATAATCTTTGGCAAAATTTCAGGGAGATTTCTCATTCTGAAGAAGTCATGCCTACAAATCAACAATATAAGGGGACTCTTATGTTAGAAAAAATAAAACTATTCATTGATGGCAAAACAGTTGTTAGTGAATCGAATCAATGGCTGGATGTTACCAACCCTGCCACGCAAGAAGTGTTATACCAAGTACCCATGGCAACCCATGATGAAGTCGATTTAGCGGTTTCTTCGGCAAAAAAAGCATTTGAAACGTGGAAAGATGTGCCTGTACCTGTGCGCGCACGGATGGTTTTAAAATACCAACAACTGCTCAAAGAAAACCACGATGCAATCGCTGAGGTTTTGGCAGAAGAAACAGGCAAAACTTTTGAAGATGCCAAAGGAGATGTCTGGCGCGGCATTGAAGTGGCAGAACATGCCGCAGGTGTGGCATCGATGATGATGGGAGAGTATGTTGAAAATGTCGCTAATGGTATTGATACGTATTCTATAATACAGCCATTAGGTGTTTGCGTGGGTATTACACCCTTTAATTTTCCTGCCATGATTCCACTGTGGATGTTTCCTCTAGCGGTCGTTTGTGGCAATACATTTGTACTCAAACCTTCCGAACAAGACCCTAAAACGCCCAATATGTTGGCAGAACTGTTCTATGAAGCAGGTTTTCCTCGTGATGTGTTGCAAGTGATTCATGGTGGTAAAGATCAGGTGAATCAACTATTAAAGCATAAAGATGTGCAAGCCATATCCTTTGTGGGTTCAGTTGGAGTCGGTGAACACATCTACAAAACAGGCACGGATAACCTAAAACGCGTACAAGCTTTCACCGGTGCAAAAAACCACTTGGTTGTTATGCCTGATGCCAATAAAAACCAAACCATTAATGCTCTAGTTGGAGCGGCTTGTGGTGCCGCAGGACAACGTTGTATGGGAATCTCTGTTTGTGTGTTGGTTGGCGATGCCAAAGACTGGCAAGACGATATTAAAGCAGCGATGCAACGTTTAAAACCAAATTATTGGAAAAACCAATCCTCGGCTTATGGCCCCTTAATTAATCCACAAGCAAAAGCACGTGTAGAAGGGCTAATTACCGAAGGTGTTGAGTCCGGTGCAACCTTATTACTCGATGGTCGTAATTGTCAGCCTGAAGGTTATGAAAACGGCAACTTTGTCGGTCCAACCTTGTTTACTGATGTCACTACACAAATGTCGATTTATGAGAATGAAATATTTGGCCCAGTATTGTGTTTAATGCACGCCGAAAGTATCGAAGATGCCATAAAAATGATTAATGATAACCCGTATGGCAATGGCACCTCGATTTTCACCAATTCAGGGGCTGCTGCACGTAAATTCCAACACGAAATAAAAGTCGGGCAGGTTGGGGTGAATATTCCAATACCGGTGCCTTTGCCGTTTTTCTCTTTCACTGGATGGAGAAAATCATTTTACGGTGACCAACACGCCTACGGTAAACAAGCGGTGAAGTTTTATACCGAAACCAAAACCGTCACATCGCGTTGGTTTGAAAGTGATATACCCGATGGACATCACGCACCGAATTTATCCATTAATTTAAGGTAGAATGACATATTGAAAATGTTGGGGTTCGCATTACTCACCCCAACCTACAATTAAAGAATCGTAGGTTGGGATGAGTAATGTGAATCCCAACAAATAAATAATAAAATATAAAGAACCGTAGGTTGTGATGAGTAACCCGAATCCCAACAAATAAACAATAGAATATAAAGAATCGTAGGTTGGGATGAGTAATGTGAATCCTAACAAATAAATAATAAAATATAAAGAACCGTAGGTTGGGGTGAGCAACGCAAATCCCAAAAAATAAACAATAAAATACAAAGAACCGTATGTTGGAATGAGAGCCGTAGGTTGGGGTGAGTAATGCGAACCCCAACAAAAACAGAATAATACAAACATTAATGACAAAACAATAAAATGCAATACAAAAGAGCACATGTCAAAGGTGGAACATATTTTTTCACATTGACTTTGCAAAATCGTAAACTATCCATATTGACGGATTATTTTAGTCAATTGCGCGATTCTTTTAATAAAGTGAAGAGTAATCATCCGTTTATTTTGGATGCGATGGTGGTTTTGCCTGAGCATTTACATGTGTTAATGACATTGCCTGAAAATGATAGCACATATGCCAAAAGGTTATTGTTGATAAAAGCTGGGTTTTCACGACAATTGCCAAAATATGAAAACATTTCAGAAAGCCGGGCCAAAAAAGGCGAACGAGGAATATGGCAAAGACGGTATTGGGAACATTGCATTAGAGACGAAAATGATTTTAACCGCCATGTGGATTACATTCATTATAACCCAGTTAAACATGGTTATGTGGATAGACCGACAGGTTGGCACTATTCAACCATTCATCGCTTTGTTGAGAATGGTGTTTTAGACCAAAATTGGGGTGCTGAATATCACGGTGATTTTGATATTAAAAATCCGTAAGTATTTTTTTTGTGATGTTGGGGTTCGTGGAACTCACCCCAACCTACAAAGAGACAGAACAATCGTAGGTTGGGGTGAGTAATGCGAACCCCAACAAAAACAGAATAATTAATTAACTACATGGGGACAACATGAATTTTAATTTAACAGATGACCAAATAGCCTTTAAACAAGCGGCCAAAGAATTTGCTGTCAAAGAAATGGCTCCGCACGCTGCCAAATGGGACAAAGAGTCAATATTTCCAGTGGATGTGATTAAAGCCACAGGTGAATTGGGTTTTTTGGGCTTGTATTCACCTGAAAAATACGGAGGCTTGGGTTTATCACGCTTAGATAGCTCGATTATCTTCGAAGAAATGTCACAATATTGCACATCAACTACGGCTTTTCTCACCATTCATAATATGTGTGCTTGGATGGTCACCAGTTTTGCTAGCGATGAATTAGCCAGCCAATGGGGTGAGCGTTTAACATCTGGTGAAGTTTTAGCCTCTTATTGTTTAACCGAACCAGGCTCTGGCTCGGATGCGGCATCCATGAAAACCACAGCCGTACTTGAGGGCGATGAATATGTTATCAATGGCAGTAAAACTTTTATTTCAGGAGCGGGTTCAACCGATGTGTTGGTACTAATGGCACGTACAGGTGAAGCGGGACCCAAAGGAATATCTTCCTTGTTGGTTCCAGCTAATCTGGATGGCATTATTTACGGTAAAAAAGAAGAAAAAATGGGCTGGAATTCACAACCCACTCGCTTGATTACCTTTGAAAATGTGCGCATTCCAAAGGGGAATTTAATCGGCGAAGAAGGTCAAGGTTTTACCTTTGCCATGAAAGGCCTAGATGGCGGCCGAATCAATATTGCCTCATGTTCACTAGGAACTGCACAAGCTTCATTAAAACATGCACAAGAATACATGCTAGAACGCAAACAATTTGGCAAACCCTTAGCTGCATTCCAAGCCTTACAATTTAAAATAGCAGATATGGCGACTGAATTGATTGCTGCACGTCAAATGGTGCGCTTAGCTGCGTTTAAATTGGATGAAAAAGATGCCAATGCCAGTGCCTATTGTGCTATGGCAAAACGCTTTGCCACCGATGTTTGCTTTCAAGTTATTGACGAAGCCCTGCAATTGCACGGTGGTTACGGTTACATCAAAGAATATCCTATCGAAAGACACTTGCGTGATGCACGCGTGCATAGGATTTTAGAAGGAACAAACGAAATAATGCGATTGATAATTTCACGCAAGCTATTGGTCCAAGGGGCGATTGAGGTTATTCAATAATGACCGAATTAATCCTATTTAATATCATTGCAGGTGAATACGGCAATATTGCCACAATCACTTTGAATAAACCCAAAGCTTTAAATGCCATCAATACCGAAATGATTGATGCCATACAAAGCTGTTTGGATAAAGTTGAACAAGACGATAAAATCAAATGCGTGATGATGAGTGGAGCAGGGGATAAAGCCTTTTGCGCTGGTGGTGATGTGGTGGGTTTATACCATTCCATGCAAGAAACCGCACAAGGTGATGTACCAAAAATTGCAGCAGAATTTTTTACTAAGGAATACAAATTAGACTACCGCTTACATACTTTCTCCAAACCCATAATTGGTTGGGGAGATGGCATTGTTATGGGCGGAGGTATTGGTATATTAGGAGCGTGTTCGCACCGAATAGTGACCGAAAAATCCATGCTTGCCATGCCTGAGGTAACGATTGGATTGTATCCTGATGTGGCAGCCTCGTGGTTTTTTAACCGAATGCCAGCCAATATTGGCATGTATTTGGGATTAACTGGTTCACGTTTAAATGCCAGTGATGCATTGTTTTGCAAATTAGCTGATTTTTTTGTTTTGAATGAATTCAAAGACGAATTACTGGAAGATTTGCTTGAAATCAACTGGTCAAAAGACGTTCATGCTGATGTTCACAATGCCATATTTGCCCATGCTGATTTTAGCCAAGACGAAGCACCAATCAGTAATGTTCGTGAAAATTACGATGATATTCAGGAGTTGTTAGCTGGCGGAACATTAAAATCAATAGTTGATAATTTAACTAATGTAGAACCACAATCACAATGGTTAAGCTTTGGACAAAAAGGTTTCCTAAAAGGTTGTCCGATAACTTATGCCTTAGTATTTGAACAAATAAAACGCGCTAAGCACATGAGTTTAAAGCAAGTATTTAATATGGAATTAACTATGTCAACACGCTGCGCCATGAACCCTGATTTAGCCGAAGGCATTCGTGCCTTATTAATTGACAAAGATGGTAAGCCTCAATGGAGTGTTCAAACGGTTGATGAAATAACACAAGAACAAATTGAAGAATATTTTATTTCTCCGTGGGATGCACATCCCTTAGCAAAAATAAGGTAAGGTGGGCTTGCCCACCATTGTATGAACCTTGATGAATTGAGATTTCTACGATTAATGATGGTAGGCAAGCCCACCTTACAAGTTAAGTCTGAATTTAGAACTTAATGATAGAGAAAATTTATGAGACAAAACTATATTAACCCAACTGATGAAGCAGCTATGGCTCTTTTTTCTAAAGACCTAAAAGGCGAAGTTATCATGTTGAATATGATTAAATACAATGATATTGCTGATTATGGCGAAAACCCTGATTTGGCTCCTGCCAAACAAATAACAGGCGAACAAGCCTACCAGTTATATATGCAACACACCGCTCCATTTTTACAAGAAAGTGGCGGTGAAGTGATATTTATGGGAACAGCAAGTGAATATTTTATTGGACCAGCTGATTCAAAATGGGATTTGGTTTTTTTAGTGAAGCAAAAATCTTTACAACATTTTATGGCATTTGCGACAAATGAAGATTATTTAGCAGGGATAGGGCATCGTACTGCCGCAGTAAAAGATTCACGCTTACTACCAATTCAACCATTATAAAAGAGAATTAACATGCATACACACGTAAGTTTAGGGGAAGACATAGAGTTATTGCGCGATACTGTGCGTAATTTTGCCAATACCGAAATCGCACCACGTGCCGAACAAATCGACAAAGATAATGAGTTCCCTGCTGATTTATGGCAGAAAATGGGCGAGTTAGGATTGCATGGCATAACAATTCCGCATGAATATGGCGGCTCGGAGATGGGCTATTTGGCACATCTTGTTGTGATGGAAGAAATTTCACGAGCATCTGCATCCGTGGGTTTATCCTATGGCGCGCACTCAAATTTGTGCTTGAATAATCTGTTCAAACACGCCAACCAAGAGCAAAGGCAAAAATACATTGCTAAATTGTGCAACGGTGAATTTGTCGGTGCTCTTGCAATGAGTGAGCCTGGAGCGGGTTCTGATGTGGTTGGTTCGATGTCATGTAAAGCCGAGTTTGATGGCACAAACTGGATAGCCAATGGCAATAAAATGTGGATAACAAATGGGCCTGATGCCGATGTGTTAATTGTTTATATGCGTACCGCTGAGAAGTCAGCTGGTTCTAAATGCATGACTGCTTTTATTGTTGAAAAAGGTATGCAAGGATTTAGCACCGCACAAAAACTGGATAAACTCGGTATGCGTGGTTCTAATACCTGTGAACTGGTCTTTGAAGATTGTGTCATTCCTCCTGAAAATATTTTAGGAGAGGTCAATTTAGGTGTGCGAATTTTGATGAGTGGCTTAAACACCGAACGTCTGGTTTTGTCAGGTGGACCAATTGGAATCATGCAAGCCGCCTGTGATATTGCCTTTCCTTATGTTGGAGAAAGAAAGCAGTTTGGTAAGGATTTAGGTCAATTTGGTTTGATGCAAGGCAAAATTGGCGAAATGTACACCAAACTCCAAGCCAGTAAGTACTTTGCCTACGGTATTGCTGCCAATTACGATAGAAATATAAATTCACGATTAGATCCAGCCGCGTGTTTAACCTTTTCATCTCGAAATGCAGTCGATGTGGCATTAGAAGCGATTCAAATACTTGGAGGTAATGGTTACATCAATGAATATCCAACAGGACGATTGCTTCGTGATGCAAAATTATACGATATTGGTGCAGGAACAAATGAAATTCGCTTAATGTTGATAGGACGAGAGCTTTATAATGAAGCGAAATTTAACTAATACCCAAATCCCGCTAGTGAAAATACCATGCGAGCACAAACCCTTAATATGCCTAGAAAATTCAAAAAAAGCCTAATCACCAATAAGTTGACAACGGTTTTTGTGACTTTCCTGTTAATGTTTTTGGTCTCTTGTTCAAATTTACCTCATGTTGTTAAACCTGCAAGGCAAATTGACAAGAGTAAGTCTGTTGAGAAAGTAAATACGCTTTATATTGTAAGGCATGGTTGGCATACGGGTATTGTTATTCCTTCGTATCAAATTACTTCAGTTTTACCCAGTTTACGCCAACGTTTTGGTGATGTGCCATTTATTGAATTTGGTTGGGGAGACAAAGGCTTTTATCAATCCGAAAAAGTAACAGCAAAATTGGCACTTAAGGCTATGTTTATTCCTACCGAATCAATTATTCACGCAGTAGGTGTTCAAGATTCGCCTGAATTGTACTTCTCTGAAAGCGAAGTGATAAAAATTTGTTTAAATTATCAAGACAATAAAGCCTTAATATCTTTTATTTCCAAAAGTTTTTTTAAGAAAAATAATAAAATTATTGCAACACAAAAAGGCATCTACGGCGATAGTCAATTCTATAAAGCTCAAGGCGACTATTACCTCATGAATACCTGCAATAAATGGACGGCCAAAGGTTTATCCAGTGCAGGATTTAGTTTATCCACTACCTTTAAATTATCATCTAACAGCGTTATGCGGTATTTACGAAAACAAGAAATTACTGAGAGTTGTTATTGATTACGCGATTACGTTTTTTTGTAGGGTTGGAGTGATTCTAAAAGAAAAGGAGCACACAGAGGTGCTCCACTATGAAAGGGTTTTGCTATCAAAATTCTTTATTATCTTTAGCGTGTGCTATAAGAATGTCTGCGGGTTTAAAACGGATACCAAACTCTTCTTGCAGTTCATTCATTAACGACAGTATTACATTGGCTCCTTGGGCATTAACAAAACTAAAAGGACCGCCTGTAAAGGGCGGGAATCCAAGTCCAAGTATGGCGGCTAAATCGCCATCAGATGCGGAAGATAAGATGCCTTCTTGTAAACACAAGAGGGCTTCGTTAACCATGCTCAAACCAATTTGGTGTTGAACTTTGGTTTTATCCATTTCTTTTCTTTCTTCACCACCAAAGTATTGGTAAATGTCTTTATTAACGGTTTTTCGTCCTTTTTTAGGGTAAACATAAAAACCTTTGCCTGATTTTCGCCCAAATAATTTTGCATTAGCGAGTTTTTGCACGCTGTCGTCTTCTTCTATGCCTCGGTCTTTAAACATCTCACCTAAATCACCTCGGGCAATATGAGCTGCCACATCAATACCGACTTCATCGAGTAAGGATAAAGGGCCTACAGGGAAACCCCAATCTTTCATGGCATTGTCAATGAATTCAATTGATGCACCTTGCTTGAGTACTTGAATGGCTTCGTGTGTGAGAGCCGATAAAATACGGGTGGTATAAAAGCCAGGACCATCTTTGACAACAACAACTGTTTTTCCTTGCGCAAGCCCAACATTGGTTGCTATTGCTTTGGCTCGGCTTGAGGTTTTGTCCGTTACAATAATTTCCAATAAAGGCATTTTGGGAACAGGTGAAAAATAATGCATACCAATAACGTTTTCAGGTTTTTTTGCTTTTGCGGCAATATCGGCAACAGGTAAGGATGAGGTGTTGGTGGCAAATATAGTATTGGCAGCACAGGTTTTTTCGATGCCTGCGAGTATGTTTTGTTTTAAATCGGTGTCTTCAAATACCGCTTCAATTACTAAATCAACCGCTTGCATATCGGTTTCTTTGATTGTCGGTGTAATCTTTGCCATTAATATATCTCGTTCGACATGTCCCATGGCTTTGCGTTTGACGAGACGGTTAAAATCGGACCAAATAGTTTTTAAGGCTTTGCCCAAACCTTCCAGTGATATGTCTTTTAACACAACATCGTAACCCGCTTTGATGGAAACTTCGGTAATGCCAGCTCCCATAAATCCTGCGCCAATCATGGCAATGGTATCGGTTTGGTGTGTCTTGGCATTTGATTTGAGTTTCTTGTTGTCCTGCATAGCAAGGAACAAGCCAATCAAATTTTTGCAGGCGTCTGTGCCATGCAAATAACCAAAACCTGCTGACTCGGCTTCCAATCCAGCTTGCATGCCATTTTCTAAACCAATTTCCACGCAGTCGAGTATCTTTAAGGGAGCCGGGTAGTTGCCTCGTGTTTTGCGGGTCACAGTTTCGCGGGCTTTCTTAAGAACAAAGTTCCTGCCCAGTGATGTGTTTAGGGCTTTATCAAGCAGGCTTTTCTTGTGAGCTTTCTTTTTGACACTGCCTTTTGAGGCGGCTTGTTTTGCCACTTTTATAGCGGCTTGCAAGAGTCCTTCTTTGTGAATTAGTTCATCCACTAAGCCGATTTTTTTGGCTTTATAGGGATAAACATTTTTACCCGTTAATAACATGTCCAAAGCATTGGTTAAGCCAACTTGACGAACACTGCGTTGCGTTCCACCTCCGCCAGGCAATAAACCAAGTTTGACTTCGGGGAAACCAAATACGGTTTTTTTATCGGTACTGACAATGCGGTAATGACACGCCAGTGCAAATTCTAAACCACCACCCAATGTGGCACCGTTAATGGCAGCAATGACTGGTTTGGATAAGTTGGCAAGGCGTGATAATAATTTGTTGCCTCCGCGTGATAATTCTGTAGCTTCATCGCTGGATTTCATTTTCATAAAGGCCTTGATGTCAGCGCCTGCGACCCAGCAATCTTTTTTCATGCTGTATAAAATAGCGGCTTTAATGTCCTTGTCTTCTTCTATGGTATCCAGTAAAGCTTTAAAATCATCCAACATACTGGCAGATAAAACATTTACTGGCGAGTTTGGTTGGTCAAGAGCGATAATTGCAATGCCATCTTGTATGTCAATTGTAAAATACGCCATTATGAATTCTCCTTAGTGTTTGTTTTCTTGCTAGTTTTCTTACTTGTTTTCTTTTTGGTCGTCTTTTTTGTGACTTTTTTAGTAAGCTTTTTAGCTGGTGTTTTCTTTGTCGTTTTTTTGCTTGTTGGCTTTGCGGTGCTTGTTATTTTCTTTAATAAGATGCTACTGCCTTGTCCCCCTGCCGCACAAGCCGAAATAAGTGCGTATTTTCCATCACTTTCCATCAATTGGCGCGAAGCAGAAATCAATAAACGTCCCCCCGTTGCACCAAAAGGATGACCAAGAGAGAGTGAACCGCCTTGGGTATTGATTTTATCCACTGGAATTTCTCCGAAAGCTCCTTTTAAACCCAAGCGGTTTTTACAAAACTCTTCATCTTGTAAGGCGGCTAAATTGGCTAAAACTTGTCCTGCAAAGGCTTCATGAATTTCAAATACGCTAATGTCATCTAAAGTCAGTCCCGCTTCATTTAATAATTTAGGGATGGTAAATGCTGGACCTAACAGTAATTCGCCATCGGGGTTGTGTGCCGAATAGGTGTAACCATAGATGACAACTTCTGGTGTATAACCTTGTTTTTTTGCTTCGTCAACATCCATCAATAAGCAGGCTGATGCGCCATCGGTAAGTGGTGATGCGTTTCCCGCAGTGACTGTGCCATTAGGCTTTACAAAAACAGGACGTAAGCTTGATAGTTTTTGAATGCTTGAGGTAGCATAGAATGTGTTGTCTTGTTCCATGGGGGTAAAAGTTGGAGCGACTAAGACTGGAACAACTTCTTGGTCAAATTTTCCATCTTTCCATGCTTGAGTGGCTAATTGGTGAGAACGTAAGGCGAATTCATCTTGTTCGATGCGAGATATTCCAAAACGAGCAGCTAATCTATCGGCATCTTGTCCCATGGTTTGTCCGGTGGAAAATTCTGCAATAGCAGGCGCAACAGGCACTAAATCTTTAAACTTAAATTGTTTAAACAACGCCCAGTAATCTTTTGCCCCTTTGGCTTTTTGTGCTTTGAGCAAAACGGCTTTAAGTTTGTCAGAAATCCGGACAGGTGCATCTGATGTGGATTCTACTCCTCCAGCTACTGCCGTTTTCATCACACCTGCTTGAATAGCTTCAACAGTATTAGTGATAGCACGATTAGCTGAAATACAGGCTTGAGTGACGGTTGACGCTGGTATGGATAAATCATAACCTGCACCAATTAAGCTTTCTCTAGCAACATTACTGGTTGCTGCATTATGAATCACACATCCCATTGTGACTTGTTCGCAATTGGTTTGTATCAGTGGGTGACGTTTTTTTAATGCCAATAAGGCTTCACGTCCTAAATCGTAGGATTTAAGTTTGGAATAAGGTCCTGGTGATTTGGCAAATGGTGTTCGAACACCATCAATAAAGGCTACTTTGGCTTGTTTAAATATCATGATTCCTCTTGGGTATGTCCTGCGTTTGATTTTAACTTACTATTGTCTCCATACGCAACCGTATTGTCAAGTGTAGAAAGTAATAAAAAAGCCTGTAAATTGGATAATATACAGGCTTTTAAAGAGACTATTGCTTTTTAAAAACTACAACATCAATTTATTCATGCGCTTAACAAAACCAGATGGGTCTTCTAATTGACCACCTTCAGCTAGTAAAGCTTGTTCAAAGACCAATGTAGTCCAATCGGAAAACTTATCATCATCTTTTTCAGAGGATAACTTTTTGAATACCGAATGGTCAATATTAATTTCTAATGTTGGCTTACTGCTAGGCATTTCTTGACCGGCTTGTTTCATCAATTGTTGCATGTATAACGCCATATCTTGTTCGTTAAGCACAATACAAGCAGCTGAGTCGGTTAGGCGTGTTGAGACTTTGATTTTTTCAACTTTATCACCTAAGATTTTTTCCATCTTCTCAATAATTTCTTTGTTATCTTCTTGGGCTTTTTCAACTTCTTTTTTGTCTTTTTCAGAATCAAGCTTGTCTAAATCACCTTTGGCAACAGATTGCATTTTTTTGCCATCAAATTCTGTTAGGCCATTAACCAGCCATTCATCAATACGGTCGGTTAATAACAACACTTCAATGCCCTTTTTCTTGAATACTTCCAAGTGCGGGCTATTTTTAGCGGTATTATAGCTATCGGCTGTGATGTAATAGATGTTTTCTTGCTCAGATTTCATGCGAGAAACATAGTCTTCAAAAGTAACAGTTTGTTTGTCATCATCGTTATGTGTTGAGGCAAAACGCAATAATTTAGATAGCTCTTCCTTATTGGCGAAATCTTCTTGAATGCCTTCTTTCATGACATTTCCAAACTCACTCCAAAATTCTTGGTACTGTTCCGCTTTCGAATTTGACATTCTTTTCAATAAAGTCAAAATCTTTTTAGTTGATGCACGTTTAATTGATTCAATAACCTTGTTGCTTTGCAAAATTTCACGTGATACGTTTAAAGGTAAATCGTTGGAATCAATAACACCTTTTACAAAACGCAAATAACGCGGTAATAAGTTTTTGCTGTCATCCATAATGAATGTGCGTTGCACATAAAGTTTTAAACCATGTGCAGCATCCGGTTCCCATAAATCAAACGGGGCCTTTTTTGGAATATATAATAAAGATGTATACTCGTATTTACCTTCGACTTGGTTATGAGACCATGTTAATGGGTCATTCCAGTCATTTGAGACGGTTTTATAAAACTCTTTGTAATCGTCTTCAGTTATCTCAGATTTTGGTAAAGTCCACAAAGCTTTTGCTCGATTAACTTGAACCCATTCTGTAACAGTGGCTTTTTCTTTGTTCTCATCTTCTTTATCATCATCGCTTTCTACTTCTTTAGTTTCAAGCATATAAATACCAACTGGTATATGGTCGGCGTATTTTTTGATGATAGATTTAAGTCTAAATTCATTGGCAAAGTCCTTTTCTTCTTCTTTTAGGTGCAGAATAACTTCGGTGCCTTTTTTGTCTTTTTTGACGTCTTCGATGGTAAACTCACCTTCACCATTTGATTCCCACTTAACACCTGTTTTCTTGCCTGCTTTTCGGGTTATTAATGTCACTTTGTCCGCAACGATAAAAGAGGAGTAAAATCCAACTCCAAATTGTCCAATCATCTGCGAGTCTTTGGCTTCATCGCCTGAGAGCTTGCTTAAAAATTCTTTTGTGCCAGATTTGGCAATCGTTCCAATATTTTCTACCACTTCAGAACGAGTCATGCCAATGCCATTATCACGAATGGTAACGGTATTCGCTTCGCTATCATGCTCAATCTCGATACGCAGTTCTTTATCGCCTTCATTGAGTGAATCATCAGCAACCGCAGCAAAGCGTAACTTGTCGCAAGCATCATTTGCATTGGAGATAAGTTCACGTAAAAATATCTCTTTGTTTGAATAAAGTGAATGAATCATCAATTGCAATAATTGATTGACTTCGGTTTGAAATTTTAAATTTTCTTTTTTAGCCATAATGTTTAAAATGTATTAGTTTTAAGATGGCGTTTATATAAGGACATGTGTATAATATTCAAGCATTAAATTTTATTTCTAATCGCCTAAAATCAACAGGATAAGTGTTTTATGACCTCTATTAAGTTTTTATTTGCATTTTTCATAACATTAAACACCATTGTAGTACAAGCTGCTACTAATAAAACTTCAAGTATTTTAAGTCAGAAAATAGCTGAAAATGAAGTTGTGGAACTGTATGTAATCCTAAAAAACAATCACAAAATTAATTTGCCAAATACAAAACAACGACTCAATCGACTTAATTCTGTTATTAGCCAACTGAAATCAAATGAACAAAAAAGTCGTTCTGAATTAGAAAAAGTAGTAAAGTCTTATTCAAATGATTACCAATTCTTTTGGATTAATAATTCATTAAGAATAAAAATGAAGAGTAAGGATGCAATAGAATTCATTAAAAACCCAGCAGTTATCAAAGCGTATCATAACTCAGGGGAAAAACTAAATTTAAATAAAATATCAAACTTAAATAAATCTGCAACATCGTTAGAGTGGGGGCTTGAGAAAATTATGGTTCCACAAGTTTGGGAATTAGGTTATAAAGGTCAAGGAGTTGTTATTGCTGGCCAAGATACTGGTTTTCAATGGGATCATCCTGCGTTGAAAGCTAAATATAGAGGCTGGGATGGTCAAAATGTTGACCATAATTATAACTGGCATGACTCTATTCATTCTCCAAACATTGCTTGTGTTGATGATTCAAATCAACCGGCACCATGTGATGACAATAGACATGGAACTCATACTATGGGGACCATGGTAGGTGATGATGGAGATGGTAATCAAATAGGGGTTGCACCAGATGCAAAATGGATAGGGTGTCGAAACATGAACCAAGGTGATGGAACACCTGCCAGTTATACTGAATGTTTTCAATTCTTTATAGAGCCAACAGATTTAAATGGAGAAAACCCTGATTTAAGTAAAGTTCCACATATCATCAATAATTCATGGGGATGTCCTGTATCAGAAGGATGTACACAGCCTAATGTATTGAAAGAAGTAGTTGATAATACAGTAGCTGCAGGTATTTTGGTAGTAGCGGCTGCAGGTAATAGTGGCTCTGGATGTAATACAGTTAATGACCCAATTGCAATATATGAAAATGCCTTAACTGTTGGTTCTACAAATAGAAATGATTCCATTTCATCCTTTAGTTCTCGTGGCAGCGTATCCTTAGATGGCAGTAATCGCATTAAACCTGATATCTCTGCACCTGGAAGTACAGTAAGATCATCGGTTCCAGATGGAGGATATGCTTCTTTTAGTGGAACTAGTATGGCGAGTCCACATGTTGCTGGTGTTGCTGCTTTAATGATTTCTGCAAATCCTGCATTAGCTGGAAATCCTGAGTTAATTAAGGATATTCTTCTTGAATCTAGTGACTTTAAGAGTTCAAACGAAGACTGTAATAATGTTTCGGGTGAAGAAAGACCAAATAATACTTTTGGGTGGGGGAGGTTAAATGCCTTAACTGCTGTAAACAATTCACTCAATTATATGCAACCCGCTCATTCTGCATTATGGTATGACCCGGAACAAAACGGTCATGGCATTAATGTTTATATGCTAGCTGATAACCGCATTATTGTTATTTGGTATGTGTATGATAATGAAGGGCATCCGCTCTGGCTATTGGGTGTTGGAACTCATGATGGACAGAATGCGACATTAGATGTGCAATCGGGTTCAGATGGTTTGTTTCCACCAGATTTCAACAGTAACGACGTAAATTTGACAAATTGGGGACAATTTAAATTAAGTTTTGGTGATTGTAATAATGGTTTGTTTGAATGGATTCCAATTCAAGGTAATGGTTATAGTGCTGGTCAAATGAATGTGCTCAGATTGACAAACACTATAGGATTAACTTGTGATTCTGGTACTACAAAGGCTCAAAATAATCTTAGCCAATCAGTCAAACAAGTTAAGTCAAAGAAAACTCAAACCAGTCAAAGTTCTTTTAGCTTAGATGTCAGTCATTCTGCCTTATGGTATGATCCAACACAAAATGGACATGGCATTAATGTTTATATGTTGGCAGATAACCGCATTATAGTTATTTGGTATGTCTTTGATAATACAGGTAAGCCAGTTTGGTTGTTGGGTCTTGGTGAACATGATGGAACTAAAGCTACTTTAACTGCTCAGATAGGAGATAATGGTTTATTTCCACCTGATTTTGATAGCAATACAGTCAATTTACAAGATTGGGGAACGATGGAACTTGAGTTTTCAGGGTGTAATAAGGGTACATTTAAATGGGCACCTGTTGCCAATGACAAAGGTTATACCGCAGGAGAAATGCCACTTGTGCGTCTAACTAATACTTTGGGACTGGAGTGTTCGGAGTAAAAAGTAGAGTTTTTAATAATCCAACAACGAATGTTGTTGGATTATATAATCATGGCTGTGCACTTAACTCCTGTTTCATACACTGTAAGTTTATTTTCTTTATATAATACAACAGGTTATAAAATATTAAATAAATAACTGTTATTTTGGGTTGTTGACTTTAGAGAGTGTGAAAGTATTCACATTTCAACCCTCTAAATCTAACTGGATTTCTATTTTTCATTTTATTTTCAATCATTTACAAATATTCGCTTTAATATTGATATTTTTGT
>JALSLV010000104.1 GCA_026988115.1 Lysobacterales bacterium
TAACCAGCTTTTGTTGCGGTAACCACACCACAATATCGCCAGGTGAGTGAGCAGGACCCAAGTGCAGGGCTTGGATGGTTGTGCCGCCCATGTTTAATTCAAACTTGTCATCAAAGGTAATGTCAGGGACGGTGGCTTTGGTGAATTTTCCTTTGTCTTTTTGCCTTTCTTGCATGCGTTTTACCGAGGCTTTGGCGTAGCGCTTCATAACAGCGGCGGCGTCTTTGTGGGCAACGATTTTTGCCCCTTGTTCTTGCCAATAGTTTGAGCCGAGCATGGCGTGACCTTGGGCGTTTTCTAAGATAACGTATTTTACGGGTTGTTTGGTGAGTTTTTTGATTTCTTGGTGCAAGGCTTTAGCGAGTAAATAACTGCCACTGGCATTTACCACCACCACGCCATCGTCGGTGATGATAAAAGATAAATTGTTGTTGTGTCCTGAGTTTTCATAAGTTGGTGCATCTGTTTCACCGATGGCAGACCACACGTTTTTGCTCACTTGTTGTGGGTAGTTGTAAAGTAAGGAATCAAGCGCGAGGTACGATTTAGGTTTATCAGAATCGGATGGTGGAATTCTGACATTAAATTCACACGCAGTTAATAAGGTGGTTAAGAGTAGTATTGTGAGTATTTTATTCATGGGTTGAGCATAGCATAATTTATAGATAAGTTGCAACGCCTTGCAGTGGAGCGGGATTAGTTTGCCCTTCTACCCATACGACAAAGACTGTTTTTGTGTGTTTGGATTGAAAGAAATCATGTGGTAGTTGAAAATCCCAAAAGGGTGTTTTTGATGAAACCATTTCTTGTTTAAGCAAGACAAAGTCATGCGTGAGTATTTTGCCTTTATTTTCGCCGGCTCGAACTTTTGATTTTATGTTCATACCAAGCAGAGCAATATTGAGGTTGTGTGGTGCATTTTTACCATCAAACCGAGCCGTTAACTGGTTATCCTTTACCTTAACACTTAGCGTTCCTACTTTAATTGGAGAGGCTTTGATGTCAGCAAATCGCCATGCACGCCACTCTTTGCCGGCTTTTAAAACCCCAGGAGTGTAAACAGAGTTGAGGTTCCCTAAGATTTTATACACTTGTTGCCGGGTCGCATTTTTTTGTAGGGCGAGTTTGTCTTTCCAGCCAATATAATCCCAGTAGTCGACATGAAAAGCAATAGGAATAAAGGTTTTAAACAATTGAGGGGAGTGTTTGAGTCCAGACAGGTATTTGTCTGCTGGTGGACAACTGCTACAGCCTTCGGAGGTATACAGTTCAATCACCTGTGTTTGATTGTCGGTGCTTTTTAAGTTTATTTCTGTGGCTAAAACAGAAAAACTACAAATCATAAATAAGACTATTGTTTTCATCGGGTTTGAACCTTAACAAAATTGTTAGCATAACATTAAATTTTCACAGCTTTGTCACAAACTCTCATTTACCTTGTGAAAAGCTATTTGTAAAGACGGTTATTAGAGTAAAATGACCCTTTATTCTCAAACTTATTACATTTATGCAATTTAAAAACGCTCGTATATTTCGTCTCCCTGAAGATTTCGCAATCGAATCTGGGGACTTTTCAGAAAAATTAGAACACGATGCACTCAAACCTTGTGGCCCACAAGACATGGCATCGCAAGGGTGGATTTCGCCATTTAATCGTGAAAGTGAGGTGTTTTGTTGGCAAAGTGGCAGTGCGCAATTGCTTATGTTTGCCATTGAAGAAAAAATCTTGCCCGCAGCGGTTGTTAATCAAGAATTGCAAGAAAAAGTCTCGTCTATCCAAAGTGATACAGGCAGCAAACCCGGACGTAAAGTGCAATCGGATATGAAGCAAGAGATTTTATTTGAGTTGCTTCCTCAGGCATTTACTAAGTTGAAAAAAATGGGCGCCTATATTGATAATGAGTTGAGTTTATTGGTGGTGGATTCTGCCAGTCAAAATCCAGCTGAAAATCTGGTCTCGCAACTTCGTCAAACCCTGGGTTCTTTTAAAGCCGAGGCATTTGGTGAGTCATCCGCCATGGCAACAGTATTGACCAAATGGGTAACTGACGGTCATGCCGAAGGCGGGTTTGAGTTTGGATCGAGTATTGTTTTGGAAACTTTAGATGAAGCCAAAAGCGTTATTCGAGCAAAAAATGTCAATTACCTTACTGATGAAATGCAACGCCACATTGAAAGTGGTTATTTAGTCACGCAAATTGGTTTAATCTTTAATGACCGTGTTGAATTGACACTAACGCATGATTTTGCGGTTAAAAGCATTAAATTTACCGATGTGGTTTTGGATGAACTGGATCATGAAACTATCGAATCTGAAGAACAGTTATTGGATTCGCGATTTACTTTGTTGTCTTTGGAGTTGCGCGAACTTTACAAAGCTTTGTTTCATGTTTTTTCGCAGAACACCTAAATGGAAAAATGGATAAGCACATTTAGTGAATATATTCACAATTTAGAATCTGCCGATGCTGCGCACGATGCGGCGCATGTGGGACGTGTGGCAGTCAATGCGGAAAAGTTTGCTAAAATTGAAGGAGCCGACTTAAGCATTGTCATGCCTGCGGTTTGGTTGCACGATTGCGTGAGTGTCTCTAAAAGTTCCGAATTGCGCAAAAAAGCTTCGCAATTATCAGCACAAAAAGCCCAAGAGCTATTAACTGGCTGGGGTTATCCACAGGACAATATTGAAGCGATAAAACACGCCATTGCAGCGCACAGTTATTCTGCCAATATAACGCCAACGACATTGGAGGCAAAAATTGTACAAGATGCCGATAGAATGGACTCCATCGGAGCCATCGGTGTGGCGCGTATGATGATGACTGGTGGTAAAATGGACTGCACTTTATACAATGAAACCGATCCTTTTTGCAGCAAACGAGAACCCGAAGACAGAAAATGGACAGTGGATCACTTTTATGCGAAGTTATTAAAACTGAATTCAGGATTTCACACCCAGGCAGCACAAGACGAAGCGCAAAGACGCCATGATTATATGGTTAATTTTCTTACCCAATTGGAATCTGAAATTAGTTGAAAACTTTTATTGCCATCCTTTTTTTTCTCTTTGGAATTAATGCAAGCGCATTAACTCTAGAGCAATTGGCATTTAAAATAGCCTATCAAGAGGCTCTAAAAGGCGATGATAAAATTGTTGCAACATTTAAAAAGAGCAACCCTTCTTATCGCCTTAACCACTATCTGGATTATGCTTTACTCAAAGCTGATATGAAGAACCTGCCTGAAAAAGGCATAGAAAGTTTTATAAAACAGAATCCAAAAACCCCTTTAAATGACCGGCTCAATAACATGCTCACCTATGAGTTAGGTAAGCAAGGCAAGTGGCAAAAATATTTAGTTCGGTACAAAAATAATAAAGGTTCGCAGACAAAACATTGTTGGTATTTAAATGCTCGAATCAAAACTGCCGATACCAAAGGTTTGCCGCAGGCAATTCAAGACTTTTGGATGAATGGGCTTTCTTTGCCTGATGCCTGTAACCCTGTTTTTAACTGGTGGGAAAAACAAGGGCAGCTTAATGATAAGTTGCTCATTAAACGCTTTAAGTTAGCCTATAAAGTCAATAATGCCTCAACTGCACGCTATTTAGCCAGCAAAATGAAAAAGCAACCAAGCTGGATTAAACATGCGCTGTTGTTAATGAAACAGCCCATCAAAACCCTAAAAAAATCGTTACGTTGGCAAGACAACAAAATTCACCGAGAATTGGTTTATATTAAGTCTAAAGCCCTGTCTACAAAACAACCCGATACCATGTATACCCTATGGAATGCACTAAAAAAATACTATGCTTTTAGCGCCAAAGAAAAAGCTACTGTCGATAAAAATATTGCCTTATTTGCAGCTACGGATTATTTGCCCTTCACCATTAAAGCCATGAATGATTTGCCACCCGCACAACAAGATGCCCAAATCAATGCTTGGAAAGTGCGGTATTTTTTATACAAAGGGCGTTGGAAATCAGTATACAAAACCATTAAAGCGATGCCTGCCTTTCAGCAAAACAAAGACCGTTGGCAATATTGGTTAGGGCGTGCCAGTGCGAAAACCAACCGACAAACTAAGGCCAAATCCATTTTTGTTAAATTGGCAAAAAAGAGTAATTATTATGGGTTTTTGGCTGCTGATCACATGCGGTTACCTTACCAGTTTTGCAGTCAAGATATCGCGGCAAGCCCAATAACAAAAATGCCAGAAAATCTTGAAAATGCCTTTGAGCTGTTTGCACTAGATATGATTACCTTAGCCAGAAAAGAATGGATTATTGGCTATCGCGAGCTCAATACGGCTCAAAGAAGAGCCTTGGCAGATATTGCCTACCAAAAAGGCTGGTACAATAAAGTAACTGCAATTATGGGTGCTTTAAACTTATGGCGAAACTACCAAATGCGTTACCCGTTAGCCTACAAAAAAGAAATCGCAGAGTTGGCTAAAAAACAGCAACTACAACCGCAATGGATAATGTCAATTATCACACAAGAAAGTGCTTGGCAGACCGATGCCATCTCACGTGCTGATGCGCGCGGTTTAATGCAACTTATTGACCCAACCGCCAAAAGATTGAGTAAAAAACTCGGTTTAAAATACACCGGCAAACAACAGTTGCACCAAGCTTATTTTAACTTACAACTCGGAACCTTTTATCAACGCGAACTGTTTGATCGGTTTGAAGAACATCCTTTGCTAGCCCTTTCTTCTTATAATGCAGGGGAAACAAAAGCCAATCACTGGCTGCATGATTTTCCAACCTCTCCAGATATTTGGGCAGAGACCATTCCTTACCGAGAGACACGCGATTACATGGTTAAAATTTTAACCAATGTGACCATTTATGATTGGCTGATTAATAAAACACCCAAAAGAATTAGCTATTGGCTGCCGACTCTTCCTGTGGATGGTAAACCCATTAAAGCCTGGCCTAACAAAAAAGTCTCCACGCAGACTACAACTGTCAGGTGTGCCCAATGAAAGTTTATTTAGTCGGCGGAGCTGTTCGTGACAAATTATTAAGGCGAGAAATTAAAGACCGAGACTATGTTGTTGTTGGGGCAACCCCTGAACAAATGGTTGAAAAAGGTTTTCGACCTATTGGTAAAGATTTTCCCGTGTTTTTACACCCAAAAACGCACGAAGAATATGCCTTAGCGCGCACGGAGAGAAAAACAGCCCAAGGCTACCATGGCTTTGAGTTTAATACCGATGTCACTGTCACGCTCGAAGAAGATTTAGCCAGACGAGACTTAACCATTAATGCCATGGCAATCGATGAACAAAGTGGTGAAATAATAGACCCTTTTAATGGTCAAGAAGATTTAAGCAAGCGAAATCTTCGTCATGTATCTGAGGCGTTTGCAGAAGATCCTGTTCGGATACTTCGAATTGCACGTTTTGCTGCGCGATATGATTTTACCGTTGATAGAGACACGAATGCTTTGATGAAAAAGATGGTTCAAAATGGAGAAGTTGATGCTTTGGTTGCTGAACGTGTTTGGCAAGAGTTAAGTCAAGCATTGAATGAAACCACGCCTTCAAATTTCATCAAAGTTTTACGGGCATGTGGTGCTTTGAAAGTGTTGTTTCCTGAGTTTGAAAATCTATTTGGTGTGCCACAAACCCAAAAGTGGCACCCAGAAATTGACACAGGCATTCATTGCATGATGGCAATGGATCAAGCAAAAGACTTGGGTAATGATACGGCATTTGCCGTCTTTACTCATGATTTAGGTAAAGGCATAACACCACCCGAAATTTTGCCTTCTCACAAAGGTCATGAACGCGCAGGAATTCCTTTAGTGGAAGCAGTGTGTAATCGTTTAAAAGTGCCAAAAAACCATAAAAAATTAGCATTAAATGTCTGTCGATGGCATTTGCATTCACACATGGCGTATGATTTACGGGCAGGAACAATCCATAAATTATTTGAAAAAACGGGAGCTTATCAACAACCTGAAACTTTTAACAAATACCTGCAAGCCTGTAAAGCCGATGCCACAGGGCGTTTAGGAATGCTTGATAGCCATTACCCACAGGCAGGTTTTTTAAAAGGGTGTTTAATAGCGGCGTTAGCAGTGGATGTGCAGCAGTTGATTGAAAAAGGTTTTAGCGGAGAGAAGCTTGGGGATGAGATAGCACAACAAAAAATTAAACTAATAAAGCATCATAAAAGTCACTCTTGTGTTAAATAATTGTGTTAAGCATTAAACAATACTTTAAAAAAAGCTATAATGCCCCCATTTAAATGAAAGTATTTTTCGGAGAATGTTATGTTAGGCGGTATTAGTATTTGGCAGCTGTTAATTATTTTGTTAATTGTTATTATGTTATTTGGCACAAAAAAGTTGAAAAACGTAGGTGGGGATTTAGGTGAAGCCATTAAAGGATTTAAAAAGGGTCTTAAAGATGAAGACAAAGCTGAACTAACCGAAGACAAACCTGAAGAAAGTGCACAGAAGGTTGAAGATAAAGCAGAATCTAAAGATTCAAAAAAATCCTAAACAAAATTTGTAAGCACAGTGTTTGATATAGGTTTTTCTGAATTATTTCTTGTTTTGGTGGTGGCATTAGTTGTTGTTGGTCCAGAACGTTTGCCTGCGCTTGCCCGGAAAATCGGTCGTTATGTCAGTAAAGCCAAACAAACCTTTGAAAATGTAAAGCGAGAAGTTGAAAGCGAGCTTGAAACCGAAGAACTTAATAAAAGGTTGGCAGAAAACAATATTCTAAAAGAAACAAAAGAATTAACCAACGAAGTCACTCAAGAGCTCAATCAAATAGCCAAAAATGCAGGGGAAGAAATGCCTCAAAGTAAAGACTGGAAGTCCTAGGTTACCTAATGTCTGAACCTCAAACCTTTGTTTCTCACCTCATAGAATTACGCAGTCGGTTAATCAAAGCCGTAGCCGCTATTTTAATTATTGTCATCGTGCAATTACCCTTTGCTGGCGAGATATATGCCTTAATGGCAAGACCTGTTATGGCGTATTTGCCTGAAGGCAGCAGCATGATTGCAACGGGTGTTTTATCGCCATTTCTTACACCGTTTAAGATGGTATTTATTCTTGGAATAATTGTTGCTATGCCTATTGTTCTCTATCAAATTTGGGCTTTTATTGCTCCTGGCCTTTATAAAAGTGAAAAAAGAATTGCACGGCCTTTATTGGTTTCCAGTATCTTTTTATTTTACTTGGGGTGTCTGTTTGCTTATTTTGTTATCTTTCCGATTCTTTTTCAGTTTATTCCTTCAATAGCTCCAGCAGGTGTGAACTATATGCCTGATATTAACAGCTATTTGGATATTGTTGTGCGTTTATTTTTTGCCTTTGGTTTGGCTTTTGAAATGCCAATTGCTGTTATCTTGATGATACTGTTGGGCGTCACCACACCTGAAAAGCTGGCTAACAATCGCCCCTATGTGGTTGTTACTGTTTTTGTTATTGGCATGTTGTTAACACCGCCTGATATTATTTCTCAAACACTGATGGCTATACCGATGTGGTTGTTGTTTGAAATCGGAATTATAATGGGAAGAATACTTAAAAAGAAAAAAAAGACCAATCCTGAAGTCTAATTAAAGACAAATCAGGATTAATCTCACCAAATAGGCGATTGGTTTTTGAGGTGGTTTTACTTAACGTTCCACACTATGGGTTGCCAATTATTTGAATTATTATCACTGGCATCATAACCAACATAATATTTTTTGCCTTCTTTTACATCTATTTCAATAGATTTGTTTTTAAAATTAGTGATTTTTTGTCTTGCAGTAACAACGCCGCTGCGAGCGGTTAAGTTGATTTTGGAGTTAACTTTAATTGTGTGCTTTCCTGGAGAGAGCCACACGGCATTTTGTCTTGTTATTACTTGTTTGCCATCAATAGAGTATTAACCTAGCTAGATAATATCGCTCTATTATGTTATAATAGTAGCATGAAAAATATAGACTTAAGAACACTAACACCAGAGGCTAGAAAAGAATTAAAGCGAGTCACTATTAGACTATTTAAA
>JALSLV010000105.1 GCA_026988115.1 Lysobacterales bacterium
TAGTGACTCGCTTTAATTCTTTTCTAGCCTCTGGTGTTAGTGTTCTTAAGTCTATATTTTTCATGCTACTATTATAACATAATAGAGCGATATTATCTAGCTAGGTTAATATGTTTTCGGTATACCTCGGCATTCTCTGCAAATACTGCCTAACTATTGGCTGACTCATCAAGGGTTTAAACTTAACATTCTTATCTAATCGAGTCAGTTCGGTGTATTTTTTAAACTCCAACTTCACACCATTATTTAAGGTGATTTGTGATAAACCTTTTGCCTGAATTTGGTTGCTGCTAAATTTTTGTTGAAATAAAACAGAGGATTCTGCTGCCCGTAAATTGTCTTTAATACGGTTAACTGTGTAACCATAACAAGACCATAAAAACAATGTAAGTATTAGTATTTTTTTCATTTTATTCTCCTAAATTATTCAAAGCCATTACTGAAGATAAGCTCAGAGACGACCTCATCAGCACCAAGGTCGTATACTCCAAGAGCATTGGAGTTATTCAAATTATCAATTCCACGTGTTTCAAAATCTATGTCTTTGAATTTCGCTATTGCGGTAGCATTGTAAATATCGTTGCATGCATCTATGGCAGGTGATATTTGACTTAAATGATAATCACGCACAGTGCGATTAACAAAAAGTGGGTCGCCTAAAAACCGAATTGACCCTGTAAAACTGTCCAACTCATGAGCCATAATACAAAAAATATCCGTGCTACCTGGGTTCGCAGCCAAGACATCTCCCTCAGGCTCGTTAACAATACTTGTGTACAGACTTAAAGTTGAGTCACTGGTAATACCAAAAACACTAGAATTTGCAATATAGTTATCGGCAAAGGTGCTATAACTTATTTCTACACTGGAAGATGCGGCCGCTCGGATAACATAATTATCTCCATTACCTTGATTGTTGTTGTGATTGAATACTGAACCTTCAAATGTATTATGTGAATTACTGCCAAAAGCATAGAGCACTGAACCCGTTCTTCCATCATTTTCTTCAAAGTAGGCTGATGATATTTTCAGAAATCCTTCATCATTTTGTAAAGCTCCACCTGTTCCTGCCCCCAATGCTCTGTTTTTAAAGAAATAATTACACTTGACAGGATTCCAGCATTCTTTAGACAACCTTTCTACCAATAAACTGGCGAAGTCATTCACATAAATTGCTCCACCATTAGGGCTGGTATTTTCACTGAATAAACCAGCATACACATTAACTTTAGTGCTAATACCCGTTAAATAGATACCACCACCGCGCTCACCACCACTTGAGTCGGAGTCAGATCTATTATTATTGACATTGACTGGATTGGTGTTGTTGCCAATACAAATATTGTTTTCACATTTTTCGTGGCCATATAAAGTGACTATTGCACCATTGTCTGCATAAATACCACCACCTTCTGCTGCCGCTTGATTGTCTGATAGGCCAAAATTTGTGGAAGCATCAGGATTGCTCACCCCAGAGTACATGGTCAATTCACAACCATTGGTCAAGTAAATACCGCCACCTTTTCCTTCGGCTGTATTGTGTGAAATTCCACTGTCTCCTGTCACGGTTATTTTTGAAAAAGTCCCATCACAAAATATTCCTCCACCATTAAAGGCTGAGTTTTGAATAATTAGTGTGTCATTTAATAATAATTCTATGGCGCCTCCTGAGAGATTAACACCGCCACCAAATGTAAAGGGGTCGATATTGTGCCTAATAACAGTAAGATCATTGAGTGTAATCTTAGCAACTGCACTGATGGCTGATATCGCACTAAAATTTGTATCTTCATTTCCGATAATGGTTAAATGTTCAATGAGAATAACATTCCCAATACCTGTACCTTTAACATCAATAGTGGGAATATTAACACCACCAGGTGCATCTATTGTCGTGTGTGTGGTCGCATTGTTTGCATCGGCTGCTGTGCAATCAAGATACCCACCCCGTAATTTTATACTGATGTCATCAATCACAATGGCGGAATCATAAAAGCCATTATGGGCAATCCTCACTTCACCAATTCCGGTATCAATCACATCTTGAATTGTTTGAGTTGCTGAATTAAAATCACATGCGGCATCAGAGCCAATAGTAAAGTATTCTTTAGGAAAACTTTCATCTGCGCCAATATCATAAGGTCCGAGAAAGTTGCTTAAACTCGGATTGTCCCAACCAATACCCTGAAAATCTATGTCTTTATTGCTGCTTGTGGTTAAAGTATTGCAGTAATCAATAGCAGGTGAGGTATTACTCAAGTGGTAATCACGAATAACGCGATTAACAAACTCAGGATCATCAACCGTATTATTCGAATCGTTCAAAGAATTGGTTTCATGTGCCATGACGCAATTGGCAAAGACAAAGCCTGATGACACTCCACTATCAGCAATGACTGAACCACTATTGACATCATCGACAATAGATGAGTTGAGTAATAAGCTGGTACCAATATCATTTTCAACCCTAAACACACCTAATGTGACATCATTGTCCGCAATAGTGACGTATTTTATTTCCATATCGGCACCAGATGTTGCGAAAATTAGTGCATTATCAAAAAATTCAATATCACCACCCAAGCCATTGTGGTTAAAAACAGAAGTTTCTACTTTAGTCAGCGCATTATTGATTGAATACATCACCACGCCAATACTGGCACGTGATCCTTCAAAATAAGCATGCGAAATATTGGCTGTGGCATTGTCATTGTAAATAACACCACCGTTTTGACCCGCTGTGTTTGTACTAAAATAATTGCAACGAACAGCATCCCAACAATCAAGCCTGAGTATGTTAACCGTTAAGCTGGCATTATCTAACAAAGCAATGGCACCACCCGAATAAAAAACAACTTTATTATCAGTAATCAATCCAGCAGATATTGTGACATCCGTATTTAAACCTGTTGCATAGATTCCACCACCGCCTCCTTGTGGTGCGCCATTGTTCGCATTTGATGTATTGCCAATAATATTGGCTGGATTTGTATTGTCTCCAAAACAAGCATCAAGTGTACATAACTCATAGCCATAGACCAACAAACCAGCTCCCCCAGACAAATAGACACCGCCACCAAAACCATTGGCATTATTCAAAGTCACTCCTGAATTATTCGCCAATGTACCAAGCCCTTTTATTGTGCTATCGGATTTGTTTTTAGGAATTGGAAAAGGAGTTGATGAGCCACTAAAAACTGATAACAAACACCTTTGATCCAAATAAGCGCCACCTCCATTAAATTGTGATGTATTTCCTGTGATTGCACTGTTGGTATCTAAAATAATCGAGACAAACTTACTCATACCACTAAAGTCATTGCAATAAAGTCCTCCACCATTACTTGAGGTTTGGTTATTATCTATGCTTGTGTTTCTTAAAATAACAGTCGTATTGCTACTTAATATTGATAAACCCCCACCTGTTGCCATGTTAAAGCCACCAGTAAGTCTTACATTCTTTAATAAAACATCGGATTCTGTGTTCTCAATCCTTATGCTTCCACCACCAGTACTGCCTTGTCCATCTCCCCCAACTATTTTGATGTTTTCAAAAACAGTTTTGTTATTTGAAATTAATCCAACTATGGTAAAGATTGAAGCTGATTGACCATTGGGCCGAGTGATCTCTGTCCAGTCAGCTGGCAAATCAGATTGAAGGTTATTTGCAGCCGCTGTACAGGTTGAAAAACCGCCCCGTAAGGTTACATCGGCCAATGGATTGTTGATGGTGATCAATTCTTGATAAACATCATTTGAGGCAATTCTTATTTCATTGGCGCCACTGTCAATGGCACTTTGAATTTTATTGTTTCCCACTCGAAAATCACAAGTGCTATCACCACCAACAGTCACAAAATTAATTGAAGCCTTATTCGACTGCTTAGCATAAAATGAAGATGAAACATCCAATGCTTGAATCAATTGTTGTTCAAGTTTTGGATTTAGATTCCATTCTGGGTTTGCATAACTGTTTTGAATGAATAACAATCCAAGTAATAAGTAAATTTTCATAAGGGTTCCTTTATTATTGTTTAAGTGTTTAAGAATAAATGATAAGTTTTTACCATTATCGAACATAAATATTCAATTATGCTAATGGCTTATTCAAAACCATTGGCAAAAATTAAATCCACCACAATTCGTTCATCTGCGCCTAAATCGTAATATGAAAAATTACCCCCTGAAGCTAAATCTGGCACATTAGGATCATCATACCCGCGTCCTTGATGATCAATATCACTGTGAACAACCAGTGTTCGGAAAGTTGTATTAATATAATCAATGGCGGGAGATGCGGAAGACAAATGATAAAAACCATTTGCCCTATCAATAAAAAGCGGAGCCAAGGTGTCAAGTAAAGGCCCTCCTTGGTACACAACCGCATCATTTGTCAGTGTTGCAGGTGCAGTTATACTATTTGTTTCATTTAACAAACTGGCACTAACGGTTACATGCATATTTATTCCAGAGCCATTGCTAAAATCTAAGATATCATAGGAATAAACATTGTGACCAGGATTGCTAATGATACTAGAGTGGATTTCAAAAGAAGTTGGCCCAGTAATATTTGGATTGAAATCAGTCCGAAAAATGGACTGTGTTACTTGATTATCCGCAATGGTATTGTGCACAAACTTGACATCAATGGGTCCAAAGAAATCAAATAAATAATTATTATTTGCTCCATTGCCGTTAATCATACTGCTTTCAACTCTAAATTTTGGCAGCGTCGCTGGAGTGGATGCTGCTGGAAAAGAGATATCAAAGACGGTATTATTATTTCCTACAATATTTACATTTGAAATATCAATATCATTGTTAGATAATCCTTTAAATACTACACCGATATTGTTTTCTATTAAATTACAATCACTATTTTTCCAACATACACCAGACGGATCCCTTTCAATCACTAGTTCTGATTGTTCTAGATAAATTAAAGAGGCCCCGACATTTCCTTCTATCCATACTGAATTAATTTTCACCTCACTGTTCTTGGCATAAAGAACGGCTCCAAGTGCTGTACCAAATCGAGAAACACTTTCATTGCTTCTAAAACTCACAGGGTTAGTATTGTCTCCCAAGCAGCCAAGTGACCCACAAGACTGGTGACCAAGTATTCTTATGATGGCATTTTCTGCATAAATTGCTCCACCTATATTAACCGAAGAATTTAAGTCCATTCCTGCTAATGAACCATTTTGATCAGACCCTGTAAATATAGCAAAATAACACCCATCTATATAAACACCACCACCACGTCCATTGGGTACTGCACTCAATGGATTGTCTGCCAAATTAGCAATAATCCCACTGTGATTTGCCACATTAATAGAAGAATCCGCTCCTGCACTACTGCTGCTACAATAAATTCCTCCACCATAATCGGCAATATTGCCGAATATCAGAGACTCATTCAAGAGCAAATCAGTATCACCGCCAACTAGGGCAATTCCTGCCCCGTTTCGTGCTGTATTATTTCTAATATCTACATTTTCTAATAACAACGATACATTTGAATTATCAGAAAGTAAACCACCACCAGCGCCAGCTGCATTGCTGCCATTAATTAGGCGTAAATTGGTAAAAGTCATGATTCTTCTAGTAGAAACACCTTGTATTTCCAATACCGTACCATTGTTACCACCATCTATTAAAGACTGATTATTAGGTGGAGGATTAGCCATATTACTGCAATCACTGTAGCCACCTTTTAAAGAAATATCATATTCACCACCAATAACTAAATTTTCAAAATAGGTTTTGTTGGTGGCAATTCTAAACTCTACTGGAATGTTAAGCATGCCTAAAGACGATTGGGTATAATCATCAATTGCAGCTTGGATAGTTGAATACTGGCACCCACCAGCACCAACAGAACGCCAATTGGTGGAGCCCTTTTGCTGATTGGTGAATTCTTTAAAGTGGTACGACAACGCTAGGCTTTCATTTAGCATTTTATCCGTTTCAGGGTTTTCTAAAGTTGATGCAAGTGTAATATTGGTCAATAACAACAGTATTAATAAATTTTTCATAAAGATCCTCTTTTTTAAAATTGTTTTTAAAACTACACTCATGAAATGTTTTTTGAAACATCTTAACTTTTCAAAGGAATAAAAATTTTGATTCTTGAATGTAGTTTTAAAAACAACCTGATGGATTAATTCTATGGATTTTATGATTTGAAACCTGAAGATTATCTAATCTTTATCTAATGATTGGCTATTTTTATCTCTATACGTCAAAAACATTCAGTGTAATCATCGAATGGATTGGTCAAAACACTTATAGATTTTTCTTTTTCAAAGTCGCCAAATAAACCCCAAACAAAACCATTGCCAAACCGAGCAAATCCAATAACCCTGTGGGGCGATTAAAAAAGAGTACGTCCCAAAGCATGGATAAACCAGGTTGCAACAACAGAAGAACACCAACAATAGATGCTGGTAAATTTGGCATAGCTTGAGTGATAAGCAACCAGCCAATAACTTGGCAGATTATGCCAAGAATTAGTAAAGAAATTAAGGATTGTGTGGAAGGAACATCAATGGTATGACCATCTGTTTTAAGTTGAACAAACAAAATTACAGCACATAACAAGGACATAATACCGAGGTTGGTAAAAGCGGATAAACTGTTTTTACTGGCTTGAACATGGCGCAATGACAACATAAAACCTGTATAGGCAATGGCGGTTAATAACCCATAAACAACACCGACTTTGTATTGCGAAGATAAATCTGACCAGTTGATTCCAATGAGTAAAAACAAACCAACAATCGTAACCGACAAGCCAAAAATAAACTTCCAACCAATGGCTTCTTTAAAAAACAGATAGCCTGCCAATGCCATCATAAAGACTTGAAAATTACCCAATAATGTTGCCAAACCGGGTCCTACATAAAAGATGCTGCGATGCCAAAAGTATAAATCAACAGCGAAAAACAAAGCCGCTAAAAACAACCAACCAAAATAACGCCAAGAACGCCATAAATCAAAGCGTTTAAAGCCACAATAGGCAAGTAAAACACTGCCACCAATGAACATCCGATAAAACCCTGAGACACTTGGGTCAACCTGCGAAGTTTTTACCCACACCGATGAGGTACTGATAATAACCGCCGCAATCAGCATCTTGAGTACAAATTTGGAGTAGTTTGTCATGGCATTGTTGTAGGGTGGGCTTGCCCACCAGCAGTGTATATAGAAACAAATAATTCTAACGTCTATCGCTGTATTTATGGAGTTTTATTTCTTAAACATTCACTATTTTAAGCACCTTATGTATTATCTTTTATCAAACGCACAGGTCTTTTTTCAAAGTTTCCACCACAATTAGGGCAAATATTATCTAATTTAGTTTTCACACAATGTTTGCAAAAAGTGCATTCGTAACTGCAAATATAAGCCTCTTTAGCATCTGCAGGTAAATTTTTATCACAATGCTCACAGTTTTCTCGCATTTCTAGCATATAATCTACCTATGAAAATTATTAAAGCCAAAGATTTTACCGCACTCAAAGCATGGGGAGCAATAACTATTGCTTAAGGAAACTCTGATTTAGAATGAAATCTCAGGCTTATGGACGATTTCTAATATTAAAGAAGATTATTGCGAAGATAGTTATTCTACCTTAAGATAATCTGATGCAAAGATTAGGAATCGTCCAAAGCTCCGAAGGACTTGCCTATAAGCATGTATCTAGCTTCGTAAAAATTTAAATAATATGAATAACTGTATAGTTTCACAACGTTATTGTTAAATAATTGCCACACTCATTGTGGAGCATAGCGGAACAATGAGTGTGGCAGGCTTTTAAAAACTCGCCTTGTTAGATAAAATTCAATCAACTAACAGGGTGAACAATATGTGCCAAAAATACCACAGTAATGCAAAAACTAATACTCACATACGC
>JALSLV010000106.1 GCA_026988115.1 Lysobacterales bacterium
AAATGGTTTCAAATTAAGCCTAAAATCTTTAAACAAAATCCTAGCCAATTTAAACAAAGGTTGTTAAGATTAAAGTCTTCTAACAAGATGGGTTTACATCAACAACGTTGTGAAACCTGACAAATAATCATAGTCTTGCACTGTATGTATTATAGTCAACAATACCATTATTGGTCTAGTTGGTCAACTATTGGTGTGTTCATTTTTTTATAAACTTCACTACTTTATCCAAAATTTCACCATCCTTAATCGTTAAACGGTGACCTAAACCATGAGTGGTAATAAAATTACCACCTTTCCAAGCTTCTTTTAAAGCGATAAAATCACCATAAGGAATAACCTCATCGGCTTCATCATGAATAATCAAAACCTCGCTTCTTACACTTAAATCATTGTGAGTCAAGCTGACCTCTTGGAGTGAATAACCTGTTTTTCGTTCTGCCTGTGCGATAAAAATAGTGGTTGCTTTGGCAGAAAGTTTGATGAGTTTGGCAAAGTTGGTGAAGACATTTTGAATTTGAGTGGGTGCAGAGGCAAGCACAAGCTTATTTGGTAAATTATATAGTTTTGCCAATACGGACATTGTCGCCCCACCAAAAGAGTGCCCAATAAAAGCCACCGGTTTTTCAAGCAACTCTTGGTTTAAGTCTTGTGCTAAGGCTTTGGCATTTTCAGGCACGCTGGAATATTTACCAGCGGAGTCACCATGCGCAGGACCATCCCACGCAACGGCTTGATAGCCCTTATCAACAAGTTTTGGAATGAGTTTATAAAAAGTAGAGCCACGAGATTCCCAACCATGAACCAACCACACTACCTTTCCTTTTCCCCAAATACGGGCTTTTCGTCCAGACTTAAATGTTATTTGTTTACCCGTCGATAAGAATTGCATTTCTTCATCACTGCGCGGTTTTCTTCGAGGATGAGTAAACAGCTTCGTTGCCAGTTTTGCTGCCAAATATGGACTCAACCGTGAGATTAATTTGAAGAATTTTGGTATTAATTTTTTCATAAGTGAAACATGATAACGGTATTTATCCTTATCTCAAGATATAATGGTGTTTTTATAAACGGAAAGTAAATTATGTCAGAAAAACAACGTTGCACTTGGTGTTTAGGTGATGAGGCAGATACCCATTACCACGATAAGCAATGGGGTGTTCCTATCCATGACGATGCTTTATGGTTTGAGTTTATTACTTTAGAAGGCGCACAGGCTGGTTTGAGCTGGCGCACAATTGTTAAAAAAATCAAAGGTTATCAAGAGTCCTTTAAAAACTTTGATATTAATTTAGTGGCAAAAATGTCCGATGCAGAATTGGATGATATTTTAAAAGACCCTAAAATAATTCGCAATCGCTTAAAGGTCTATTCAACACGTAACAACGCTCAACAAATACTCAAGGTTCAACAAGAATTTGGCAGTTTCGATAAATACATTTGGCAGTTTGTCGATAACAAGCCCATCCAAAACAACTTTACCAGCCTAAAAAACATTCCTGCTACCACGCACATATCGGATGCCATGAGTAAAGACTTGAAAAAAAGAGGCTTTAAGTTTATTGGTTCAACTATTTGTTACGCCCTTATGCAAGCAGCAGGCATGACTAATGATCATGAAATCGGCTGTTTTCGACACAAAGAGTGTCAATAAAATGTGATAAAGTTCACATTAAATTCCCAAGCTTATTAACAGCCAATTCATCACTGTTCCCTATAATGAATCTATTATTTACATTATTAGGGGAATATTATGAAACAGTTATTATTTATTGTGGGCTTGTCCTTATCGTCTTTTGCAACCGCTGCTAATCGAGAAACTTACAAAGAAGTGGTGCATTGTGGAAACGAGGGCTGCTCCATCGTTTGTCACGAACCAGGTACGCGTTGGGATTCGTTTTTACAATCCAAAGGCAATCTGGAAATAACTTATTTTTTGAATAGTGGTACACGCCAAATAAAAGCCGATATGGGGCAGGGTGAATTTACCATTTTAGATACCAATCCAGCTTTTCAAACCTGCCGCATTAGTGGTGTTGTAAAATAAAGTTTATTGCTGCATAATAGACTTATGCAGCTACTTGGAATCTTATTAACTGGTTTTTCAGTTTTTTATGCGTTAGTTTTTATACTGACGCATTTTACTCATGAGTTTTATGTGAATCAAAAGGTTGCCCAAGTTTTTGGCATTATTTTGATGCTGTGTTTAGCCGCATTACAACTTCAGCATTTTAGTTACCTTAGCGGTTATTCTGCCGGTGTACTTTCTTCTTGGTATTTAAGTGTTTTGATTCTGGTTGCGCCCAGTTTTTATTTTTATGCTCGACCTGTTTTAAAGGCTCAAGATGATTTTAAATTCATTCATGTATTGCATTTTGTGCCCTTGGCTTTAGTCTTTATTCTCGAACCACAACTTACATTTACACTGGCATTTATTATTGGCTCACTGTATTTGTTGTGGCTACTTAAAACCATTTATGCCCTTCGCACCCATAAAGGCGGTTTTAAAAACGAGCTGATTTTATTAACCATGGTTTTTATTATTGCCATAGCGGTATCGATTATTGCATTAACCATGCCGTTTTCGCAAAAACTTTTCTATTCATTCTATGCCAGTGCCATCGGCATTGCCTTGTTTATTGTGGCATTGGTGGTTAGTTACCAACCCAAACTTTCTGAAAATGTTTCGGAAGTTGCCAAACAAACCTATGCTGTCTCGACCTTAAGTGCTATTGACTGCGAAGCTAAACTTGCCCTGCTTGAGGAATTAATGAAGCAAGACAAACTCTACCAACAAAGCAACTTGGACAGACAAACACTGGCAAGCGAGTTAGATTTAAGCACACACCAATTATCCGAACTTTTAAACACAAAATTGGGCTTAGGATTTTCGCAATATTTACGCAAACTGCGCATTGAAGCTGCCAAAGAATTGCTGCTCTTACAACCTAAAGCTTCGGTTTTGTCCATTGGCTTAGAGGTTGGCTTTTCAACCCAATCTAATTTTTATAATGCTTTTAAAGAGTTGGTTGGCACCACACCAGCCAAATTCAGAAAAGCATAGGTATTAATCCCGCAACATAATACCGCACTACAGTCTAAGCCGTGTGTTCTTGGCAAGGCTTCAACATGCAGTCCTAGGAGCTTGTCCCAGAACAGAAAATCTATTCCAGAAAAGCTGGATTTGTGCATTTTTCAGCTATTTTTCGTCAAATAGCGGGGCTATTCTCCTTAAAATAGCCAAAAACTGCCCTAAACCCAGCTTTCCTTCATGACGATTACTATTCTCGGACAAGCTCCTAGTCATTCTAAAGCAAATGCTGATAACGCAGTCCAAGAGCGGATAGGCTTAGACCATTCATAACAAAATCAAATCGGTGAATTCATACCTTAAAATTTTTGATATGATTTCACCCTGTTGGGACTACAAGAAATCCCCATTTTAGCATCAAATTACTTTATGCGTATCATCCCTGATACAAGTATCACGGATGATACGCGTAAATGACATAGTTTTTTTACACCCTCTAAGGATCTTGCCAAACAATCAAACCCGCATCGGGCCAATTATAAGGGTTAATATATTCCCCAACAATGAATTGATGTTTTTGCATGTATTTGTTAAAATCAATAATTGACTTTTTAAATTTCTAAAAAAAACCAATGAAAAAAACATTCTTTTTCTTAATGATATTGTTTACATCCACCCTGCTAAATGCACAAACCAAACCACAAGTCAAAGATTTGCTTAATAATATTCACTCACAAACAACGGAAATTGATATTTTAATTAAAAAGTTAGGGCGAGATAGCATTGCAAAAGTTTATTATCAACGTCTCCAAGAATATCAAATTGCTTTGTTACAACTAAAATCTAGCAATGAAAGTTTTGACAATGATTTATTTAAGATTAAACAGTTATATACGACAATTGATGGTATTCTAAATACTGAAAATACTAAAACCAACAAATCAAAATTAGTTAGCTTTAATGCAAAGGGTCTAGCAAATGGAATTATAAAGGGACGAGTAAGAAATAAAACTTCAGGGAATTTATTAACTAATGCAATTGCTCGCTTATATGATGAAAATGGAAACTATATTGACTCTACTAGTATTGATCAAGTAGGGCGTTATATATTTACTAGTATTGTTGCAGGTAATTATACAGTGGTTATAGAATTTGCTGGTTCTAATAGTTTTTTACAAACCACCGCATACCCCAATATTCCCTGCAGCGGAGGCCCTGGCTTTGGTTGTGATTTGCCAAGTTTACAGTTTTTTCCAGTTGCAGAAAATGATTTGATTGAAAACATTGACATTTCAATAGCATCTAAACCAACAGTTGTCGGTAAAATTTTTAACTCAGAAAGTCCTTCTGATAAAGTTGGCCAAGCTAGTATTAGAGTTTTTGACGCTAATCAAAACTTAATTACTACAGCTCATTCTAGTAATGATGGAGGTTTTTCTATAAGCTTACCTAAAGCAGGTGGTTATTATTTTATTGCTAATCATAGCTCTTATGTAGAACAAATTTTTGATAATGTAGCCTGCCTCAATTCTTGTGATTTTTCACTGGCGACATTAGTACATTTTAACTATAACGAATCCAGAGAAGGTTTTGATTTTGCACTAACACCAAATGCACAAATTAGTGGCTCAATTATTGATGCAATGACATTAGAAGTTATTGAAAATGCTGACATACACATCTATAACAATAACGACCAAAGAGTTTCATCTGTCACATCACAATATGATGGTAGCTGGGTGACTGATCCATTGCCAATTGGAGAATATAAAATTGTCAGTCGAGTTAATAATTACGTCACTACAATGTATGATTCAATTGCTTGTGCGAACTCAAATTCATATAGTTGCGATACTAATCTTGGTTTACCTATATCATTAAGCAATTTAGACGAAGACAATATTCAATTGAAGCAGGTAACAGGCGCCAAAATTTCAGGTCGGGTAGTTGACTCTTCAAACCAACCTATTGAACAAGCTCAGGTTCGATTATTCGACTCAGATGGCAATCAAATATTTGCACATTTAACAACAACAGATGCAAATGGCAATTATGAAACGCACCATATTGGAAACGGAAGTTATTATCTTGTTGCATACAAAGGTGATTTTTATCAATATCAACTTTACCCTAATAACTTATGTTCAGAACTATTGTGTGATGTTACTCAAGGTACTGCATTAACCGTTACAAATTTATCAGATATTAGTGATATAGACTTTAATTTGCTATCTACTGTTAAGATATCGGGCAATGTTGTAGATTTAGAAAATCTTCCTATTAATGGTATTCGGATCACTTTAAAGGAATATCATTCCAACATACATAAGTCTACATTAACAGATGCAAATGGCAATTACAGCTTTCTTAATATACAACCTGGTTCTTACCATCTGTATTCCCAAACAAACTTCCTAAATTATAATTCGCAATCCTATAATGCAGTTCCTTGTATAAATTCAAATTTTTGTGATTCACAAGATAATTATACACCTGTAGTTGTTAATGCTACAGATATTGAAAACATTGATTTCCAACTAACTCGTGATACTGATGATTTATCAACTATATCTGGCAATATTGTTGATGTAAATAATATCCCTATCGCAAGTGTTAAAGTCGGCATAAGAAAAAACAACAGTTCATCATTTGTCTATACAAACACAAATTCAATGGGGAACTATAGTTTTATACATCAAACTGAGGGAACTTATCAATTAAGTGCATCAAAAAAAGGTTACATCACAGAAACTTATGACAATGTTGCCTGCTTAAGCACATCCTGTTTAGGCGACAACTTCACACCAGTTATTCTCAATGTTTCTGATGTTAATAACATTGATTTTCAATTGAATAGAAGGCAGCAGCTAACAGTTAACTTACATTCTAACTCTTTAAATGAAATTGACGGTGGCGGTTTTTTTATCTTTGATGAGCAAAATAATTTTATTGCACATTATTTTATTGGAAAAGAAATTGATTTACCCGTTGGCAATTACTATTTTTATTATTCAAACAACCCTAATGGTTCATTCGTATCGAAAGTTTATGGTGCATCTAATTGCTATGATAGTTGTGATGCATCTATTGGAACAATGATTACTATTTCTGCTAATAAAGAGACAACTGTGGATATGAATTTAGATGAAGCATTTTATATTAATCTTACTTCAAATCAACAAGCCCCTATTACTTATGAAGTGTATAATGACAATAATTTATTGGATTTTTTTGGCACGTTACAGCCTTCATCGGGTTTTTATATTAAAGCTTTGGAGATTAAAAAATTAAAGATTAGTCGCCCTGGCTATTTTAGCAAATTATTTGATGGAATTGAGTGTCTTAACTTAGATTGTGACATCTTATTAGGTACGCCAATTACACCTGTACTAAATTCATCAATAACAATTAATGCTGACTTAACCCCAATAGCCACATTATCAGGAACAGTAACAGATCAAGATGGCAACTCTTTGGAGAATGTTAATATTATTTTAGAAAGTGATTTTTCTTTCCAAAGTTTTAGTAGCTTTATTACGGATGCAAATGGTAACTATACTATTGACTATATAGAAAATGGCAACTATTACATAAAAGCAACATTACCAAATACCGATAAGTTTGCCCATACTTATTTTGGCAATATTTCATGTGAAGCAGGTGATTGTGAAACATCCAGTATTCCTATAGTTACAATTAACCCTTCGGATAATCTAACTGGTTATGATATTGTTATGAATAAACGAGGAACGATTTCAGGAGATGGAATTTTAGATATAAATGGCGATGCCATTGGATCTGCAGTCAGTATTTATAAAATCAATACAGGTCAAAATCCTGATTTTTATGATAAAATTGTTAATTTTGATGGTACATTACTTCCTATTTATTTAAAGGAAGGGCAATATAAAATTATTGTTTTTGGAAACGCCCATCAAGTTTATTCATTATACCCAAATACGATTTGTGGAGAAAATTTACTTGATTGCTTACCAATACCTGACGAAATGTCAGCAACTTTTCAAGTAGTCAATGGTGAGAATACTCACTTTAGCAATTTTACTGTTCATAAAAGAGGAAGAATCAGTGGGCAAGTTTTATCTCATTCCACAGGTCAACTCGTCAGTAATGCAAACCTTAAATTTTATAAAAATAATGATATAAATGATTTTATTTCAGTAAACTCAGAAAATGGAGTTTTTGATACACCATTAACTAACGGTCAATATACTGTTTTTGTATCTGACAATATGCATATAAACCAATTATATGATGGTATTGATTGTGCTGATGGAATTGGGAGTAGTTGTTTCATTAATGAAGGTACAAATATCACAGTAAATTATGATGAAAATATATCTCTTCATTTAAGTTTGAAACAAAATCCAAACATTAATATTATAGTTAAAAACTTTGCAACTGGTGAAGTATTGGCATCAGACGTCATAGTATATAACACTGCTAATCAAATAGTATATAGTGACTTTGGAGGAATTAATCATAAAGCCAACAACTTAGAGCCTGGGTCTTATTATGTTTTAGCGGGGAAAGGTTCAGACTATCAAATATCTGGTTACCCTAATATAGCTTGTAGTGACCTTAATCAGGTTTCTTCATGCACGTCCCCATTAACTCCAGTTGATATATCCTATCTTAATAACTGTAAGCGTCAACCAAACCACATACTTGACAAGTTCTATCAATCGTTGTTTGATTTAAAATTCCAAGGCAGGAGTTTTTCGTAGCCTTCAATAGATTCAACCAACTGCAGCTCTTTATAAATATGTG
>JALSLV010000107.1 GCA_026988115.1 Lysobacterales bacterium
TTAGTGATAATGGCTTGCCATTGTTCTTTGCTGCGTCTGATCATTTGGTTATTCCTGATTTATAAATGCAGAAGTATGAACCAGATTGAGATTTAATTATAGGGGGTGGTTTGGTTGACGCTTACGAATAAAATGTTAAAACAAGGATAAATACAAGTATACTCCATATTATACCTAAAAATTTTAAAAACTGACCAAGTTTATTACCGTTACTGTTTTTCATTGCTATCTCTCAACTATTAGTGATACTTCAATAGTGAAAGTTAGTTAGGTATTCTCTCAGTTTACTAACCATTAAATTTGACTTATTCTTATTAATTAACAATTAGGACACTTTTTCATAAGAAATAATCTTCAGGTTTCTCTTGACCAAATAATTTTTTTTCTCTTTGTGTAGTTAGTTTTTTAATTCTATTCTTATAGGCATCTAGTAAATTTGGCCAATATTCACTCATAAATTTTGTTTGAGGTATAAATTTTATTTTCCAAACCTCAAAACGTGCATCAACAACTTTTAAGAATAAAACAGAGAATTTCCAAAACTCTGCTTTGGTTTGAGCTCTATCCATTTTCTTATACCAATGTTCAGCCCACTGATTACGTTCATAAGCAAAAATTGCAGCTTTTGTTGCATTGCCAATTAATCCTTTGGCATTATTGAATTTAGTTATAATTTTTGTAGAAAGAGATGAATCAACTCCAAGACCGCATACAGTTATAGCTCTTGCAATATTTATAGGTTTATTAGAACAAATGAGCTTATTAACAAAGCCCTCTATAAGTTTATTTTTTTCATGAATATTGGCTGTTAATATCTCAATAAATAATTCTTGGTCATTTGTAATTAAAGATAAGTAATTCATTCTAAATTTATTTAATTTATCATTATCATTGCTGTTCCATATTGACCATGAGCTTTGAGGTATTTTTGCAATGCCAAAAATTTGGGTAATAGTAGAACTTCCTAATGCAAGATGTTTAAAGAGTCGGACAGATTGATTAATTTCTTTTTTTGATAAACATTCAGCAATACAAAATCCAATATTTCTAATATGGTGTAAATGATTTGGTTCTTTATTTAGAATTGAATTGACCCAACTTCTAACTAAATCAGGTGCATTGTCAATACAAATATTAATTGTCTTTCTATCTAAACTATCTAATACTAAATATGATTCATTATTTGATAACCCCTCTAAGTAGTTGTTAAATTTATTCCAACTAAAATTTATTTTATCTTGATTTTCTTTTTGACCTAGCATTTCAAGTGATGTCTTACTATCTAAAGCCTTACCAACCTCTAGTAACGGAGGTCTATTTTGAGACATATCGTTGTCGATTTCATTTAACTGATATAGCTTATTATTTGAAATCAACTTATTAATAGTATTACCTATTAGACTTGCTAATCTCACCGTTTGATTCTTTGTTAACCTTGATGCTATAAACCCCATACCGTTAAGAGGCAATCTTTTGAAAATTTTATTAACTGAAATATAACCGTATTTCTCGGCTAATATAAGAATTCTTGAACCAAAATATATTTCTCTACTATCATTTCTTGGGTCTAACCTATTTGCATTCCAGTTATTTTCCACAACAACTTTTATAATATTTTTAAACATTAAAGGGTATTTACTTGCTAGATTCATCACTTCTCTAGTGATTGATTTATTTTTGTGATAAATTAGTTTCTCAATAATTAATTTGGTCTTTTCAGTAATTTCAGTATTGGAATATCGAGCAAACATCAGTAAGGTAATGATTTTATTTTCAATTTGAACATTTACAACATTTTGAAATGATCTTTCTAATATATTTTTATTGGCAACTTTATAAAGATTAAACTGACTCAGTAATGGTCCACCACTGCCTTGAGTGTCTAAAGAAATTAAGAATTCAAGTTGTTTTGTGCCATTCAAATTTGGAAGTATTAATTTTATAAGATACTGTAAACTAGCTTGTTCCTCATTTGTATTTTCATCTTGTAGATTTAATTCTTTAGAAAGCATTTGTGCTTTCTCTATTAGTTTTTTGTTCAAATCATCAAGGATTAATGAATTACATTGCTGAAGATGATGACATAAGCTATATAAATTTCTGCCCTGTAAATTTAGTAAGTTTTTAAAAATCACTCGATATTTTTTTATTGCTAGTTTAGGTTTAAATCTAGCCATTGCAGCATTTACATCTCTAAAATATCGATCTTCGCTTGAGATATTGAATGACTGGAATAGTGTTTTATTAAGTAAGTTATTATATTTCTCAATTGTTGGTTTCAAATTATTAGGTTGTATTGAGTTTGGTTCACAAGGATCGCTATCACAATACTTTTCTTTTAAACTAAATCCTTTAAAATCTTTCCTATCTTTAGTTAATTCTTTAGTAATTTTATGAGCATATAATGAATCTTTCTCAGTAGCCAACGCCCATAAAATAGAAGCTAGCGCCCATTTCCCCGAGCTTGATGTAGATGTTTCATTAAGAAATGAAGTTACATCTAAAAACTTTGACCTTGTTTCTTTCCAATCACAGTTATTGAATTGAATCAAATGTTTAAATTCATCATCTATTGAAAACATGATAGGATTAATAGATTGACCAAACTTCCATGCCACAAGGTATTCAACATGTGCTGTTAACGGCATTCCTGACAATAACTGAAATGAATTTCTTACTAACTTAGTTGTATCTAATTTGTCATTTTGCTGCATGAATTTATTTTTAAAGTTTGACTCAAATTCTGACATTGAGTTGATTTTATTTTCAAGTTTCTGCTTTTCAGTTTCCCTTATTTTTCCAATATCTTTTTTACTTTTATTCTGGCTCATAGTCCTAGCCATTCGCATACTTGGTTTTAATGAATAATAACTCAACCAGTTATTTATCTCTTTCTTCATTATTTTCCAACAACTATTATCTTTTCTAACATCACATAAGGCTGAAACTAGTAAATTGCTATTTCGATAATATAAATCTGAAATAGAAATTTTAAAAAGCACATCCATTAATAATTTGGTTCTATTTCTTGTTATAGAAACAAAAACTTCATACATGTTTTCTTTTAGGTTTTGAATCTTTAATAAAAACTCATGAATTAATTCGATTGTAATTGCATTAGGAGTATTATCATCAATACTTGATATTTCTATTGCTGCTATTACGACATCAGCTGCAATGTCTAAAGAAGAAATCGGTTCAATAATCGCTGTTAAAGAATTAGATATATCAAGATTGTTCCGAATTGATTCTTTCATGTTTGAAATTATCAACAGAGCTAATGCCAATATTAATCCATCGTCTTTTAACCTATAGCGAGTTATATCATCTGGTAAAAACTCTATATACCTTCCTTCTAAAATATTAGTTAAACTTTTAGTCAAAGGGTTGTCATCTTTTGACAAAGTATTAAAACTTAAATCTGCTTTGTCATTTGTCTTTTTGCGATTGATAATACCTTTTGCAACTTCTGATAAGTGAAATTTTAATTCATCTGCCGTATTAATTTGAGAATGTCTTATTAGATGTGCTAATAAATGCTCAAATAATAAACGAGATGGACTCATGTCATTAAGACTTTGGATTTTTTGGTTGGAAAACAAATCAAGTGCTATAGCTAACAGTCGCGGGTTTCTTAAGGCATTGATTACCTTTTGATTTAGTTTATCAATCTTGATATGTTTAGTTTCAAGAATTTCTTCTAATTCAGGTATTGTCCACTCTGGGACAATGATTTCACTTTTTTTTAATTTTCGATTTTTTGGTAAAATATTAGTTTCAAAAAATTCTTTTCGGCAAGATATTGCTAAAATTCCATTAATTTTAGATAAAAATCTATTGATAACTTCAATCCAAATTACCCATTGATGATTTGGGTATTCATTTAATCCGTCAATATATACTATTATATTTGGCACTGTATTATTAGAATTATCCAATTTATTTTTGTTCTTCCAATTATTTAAAACGTTATCCCATCTTTTTTCTTTGAATTCTGAATCCTCATCCATGGTTTGTTTAATCAATTGTCGAACAATCAATTTTTTTACATTTTTGCTGTTATTAAAATCTGAAAAATTATTTGCTGAAAACATCAATAGCAGAGTGCTTTCGCTATTAAATTTAATCCAGCTATTAACAAATAACCATGATTTACCAGAGCCTTCATTTCCTAATATTGTAATGATGTCATTAACAATTTCCTTTTTATCATCATCTATCTTTTCAGCTAATGGTTTAGTTAAGTCATTACAAATACTAAATCCTTTTATCAGTGAATCCATAAGGGTTAAACGCATTAAATTATTGGATTGTTTAACAGCAAGGTTTTGTCCGAACTCCAATCTTGATTCAGACTCATTTGATACAACAGAATTTAACCATTCTTTATTCTTGTCATAAGCTAAAGGCAAGCCAAGAGTTGGTTCATTTAATAAGCTTAGAATTTTTTCTTTTTCTGAAAGATACTGTTTGTCACTTTCTATCTTTTGTAATGCAGTCTCGACTTTTTTAAAGTCGATACTCTCATCCTGTGTATTTGATTTAAAAAAATTTAAAACCACTGTTCTTGACATAGCACATAAAGTAGCTAATGGAGGTGTATTCGTGCTTGATGGCCAATCAAGAATTAAATGATGAATTGAGTTTTTATCACAAACGTTTCTTACTGATTTTTCAAGTTGTTCTTTAATCTCAGTTGTTGCACACAACATCCATAAATTTGGTGGTATTCCAGATTCAACTATATCAAAAACTTTGTTTTTAATATCATTAGGACGAATTCTGCCAGTATAAAGCTTGCCTTCAAATGTAAGGTGAATACTATTATCATAAGAAGCACCATCAATTCCATGTTGTGAACCAGAGCCGGCTAATCTAAATATCTTTCCAGTTAAATCATTTAAACATTTTGCTAATAATCCTTCAAAACCATTGCTTCCAGTCGGTTTTAAAGAAGTGATAGCGTTTTTTAGAATTTTTAAATAGTCATTTTGAGATAGCTTTACACTCATATTTTTATCTCTATATGATATGAATTTATTTGTTGAGCAATTAGAAAATTCAGAATAGTATTTTTATCTAAACTTCTAGTGAGGTAGCTTTTAAGAACAACTTTTTGAAATAATGGCATTTTAGCGAGTTTTGAGTTTGATGTTTAGCTTATCATTGTTGTGATGAATTTAAAATAGTTTCTTGAGTTTGTTTGTTCAGTAGGTTTAGTCATTTATTTGTCTCAGTCTTTTTGAATGTAAATTTGACTATAGTATTAGAAATAAATGTTTATAAAATTTTATAAGGCGGCGGGATTATAAAATCACATCCTTGTGATTTTACCCTTCGGGCTGCCTGCGGCATTCAAAAGTGCTATCCCTGCACTTTTAGTCGAACGTCACTTCGTGAAGTTCTCATCCGCCATCTCCACCAATAAAAAAGGCCGTTCATATGAACGGCCTTCTGTATTGGTGGAGATGGCGGGATTCGAACCCGCGTCCGCCAGCCCTCTATTTGAGGATCTACATGCTTAGCTTTGTCATTTAATCTCGCGCTACTGGCTCCGACAATCAGGATCCAGTTTTGCCAGTTTAGATAAGTTTAACTTCAAATCGTCCAAACACCGACCGAAGCGATCTTACTAAGTGACCCTTATCCTAATACCGTAAGCTGAGTTAGGTAAGGGCTAGCTTAAGCAGCTAGAGCGTAGTTATCGTCGTTTGCAACTATAACATTTGAAACATTTTTAACGAGGATAGTTTCTTCCTCGGCATGCACCTACAAACTTCGCGACCCACGTCGAAACCAATGACATCCCCGTTGTGTGGTAGCACAAACAGAACCCTAATTACATAAGACTGTCTGCGTTTGTAAATTACTAAATATCGCTATTTAGCAAAGAATTGGACATTTTATAGGGGCTTTGGTTCATTTATCAAGTTCTTTTGTTCGTTTGGTGTAGATGGTGTAATAAATACTAATGGCAAACATGACGATGACGAATGGAATTGCTGATATTATGATGCCATTCCATCCGTAATTATACAACACCCAGCCTGCCATTAGTGAGGATGCGCCTTGAAAGGTGAAGACGCTGAAATCATTGATGGCTTGTACTTTGTGCTTTTCTTGTGGGTGATAACTCAAATGCAATAATGAAGTGCCTGAGAAGAATAAAAAATTCCATGCAATGCCTAACATTATCAACGCCCACCAATAATGCAGCACGCTGTGTCCTTGGGTTGCGATAACCAACACCACAGCGAATAGACTTGAACCAATAAACAAGAGGTTTTTGATGCCGATTTTGTTGCTTAACCAGGTGGTAATCAGCGAGGGCAAGAACATCGCGGCGATATGTGATTGGATGACCCATTTGGTGGCTGATAAACTGTGGTGATGGACTTGATGCATACTTAATGGAGTTGATGTCATAATATAGCTCATTAATCCATAGCTTAATGCTGCTGCAACAACTGAAATGATGAAAATGGGTTGTTTAATAATTTGTATCAATGCTCTAGAACTGTGTTCAATGACTGTATCTTCTATTGTTGTATTTTTAAATTTCAGCATTATCAACATGGAAATAACAGACATGAGGCTAATGCCAATAAATGCGGCAGAAAATCCGATTGAGTCGGCAAAAATAGTTTGACCAAACATGGCGATTTCAGGACCAATCATAGCTGAAAAAATTCCTGCAAACATGAGCACTGACAAAGCTTTATTGATGTCTTTTTCAGCAGCGACTGACTCTATCGCAGCAAAACGAAGTTGTTGAGTAAAAGCCGTGCACATTCCAATTAAAAAGGCTGCAATGCAAAAAAGCACAAAGGATTGTTTAAGTATGGCTATTGCTGCAATTACAGATCCGAAAAATGCATTGGTAAAACCAAGAATTGAGGCTAGTCTTCTACCGAGTTTTTTTGCTAACATGGCAGCTGGAATTGTTGCACTTGCTGTTCCTGCCACCATTAGTCCAAGCGGTAAGGTAGCAAGTGATGCATCTGTGGACATTTTGCTGGAAACGATTGAACCGATAAACACCATGATTGGTGCCGAAATGGAAACCAATGGACCTGCGAGAAACAGTACGGTGATATTGGTTGGCAGTTTTAAATATTTTTGAATAAATAAAGCAACAGTTAACCAAGCTAAAATAATTAGGAATAATGGTGTGACTGTTATTATTGTTGTCATAAATTTGATTAAATGGCGCGCTCGAAGGGAATCGAACCCCTGACCTACCGCTTAGGAGGCGGTCGCTCTATCCTACTGAGCTACGAGCGCATATGAAAAGAAAAGGTGATTTTACCGTATGTTATGATGAAGAAGAAGTTTATTTTTAATGAATCAATTCAATTTGGCTATTTCTTTATATTCCATTGGGCGGTGTAAATAATAACCTTGAAAAAATTGACACCCTTCATTAATTAAAAATTCATATTGTTCAATTGTCTCTACACCTTCAGCCACCACTTTCATATCGAGTTCATGTGCCATATTAATTATGGTTTTAACAATGGTCGCACTGTTGTTATCTTTGGGTAGATTTTTTACAAAAGACTGATCTATTTTTATTTTATCAATGGGCAATTTTATTAAATAGCTAAAAGAAGAATAACCAGTTCCGAAGTCATCTATTGATATTTTAACTCCCAGCAATTTAAGTTTATTAAATAATGAAATGGATAATGAGATATCTTCCATTAAGACGGATTCTGTTATTTCAATCTCTATGTGATTAGCAGGGATATTGTATTGGCTAATTAAGTTTTCAATCCTTTTAAGAAAATATTTATTTTTTATTTGCAAGACTGAGACATTAACCGCAATAAAAAAATCTTTTTTTCCTGCTATAATATTTTCTCTAATTCTTTTACAAGCTTGTTCTAAAACCCAATCGCCTATTTGTACAATCAACCTAATTTTTTCTGCTACTTCCACAAATTCTCCAGGTCCAATCAAACCTTTAGTTGGATGATTCCAACGAATCAATGCCTCGGCTCCGACGACTCGTCGAGAATTAGCGGCTAAGATGGGTTGATAATGAACAATAAACTGATTGTTGCTTAGTGCCAGCCTTAACTCTGACTCTAACGAGTGATTTTGCTTCACTTTTTTTTCTAAAACTCTATCAAAAAGCTTGAGGTTATTTATTCCTTGATTCTTAGCTTCATTTAAAGCTGTTCCAAGTCGTTGTATTAGTCTTTCTTCTGTCGCTCCATCCCTTGGGTATAAAACTATGCCAACACATGCGGTTATTTCAAACAGCATTTCCTCCACTCTAAGAGGCTTGGAAATCATCGCTTGTACTAATTCGGTAAATTGCACTGCCAACACTTCTGCGACAACTGCCTCCTTGTGCAATTCTGGCAAGTCTATAATAAATTCATCACCTCCTAAATGAGCTAATGTTTTATAGTCCCGTAATTTCTTATTAAATCTTTTAACAAGTGCTTTTATTAAAACATCACCAATACGGTACCCATGCAATCCGTTTATATTTTTAAATTCGTCTAAATCGATAAACAATAAGGCTCCGGTTTTTCCATGTTGGGCAAATTGATGGATTGACTGTTCTAATTTGATTTTGAAAAGAGCTTTGTTCGGCAAACCACTGACTTGATTATAATGAGCAAGGTTAATAATTTTTTTCTCATACTGTTTAATTTCAGAAATATCCACTGCAACAATAACATGGGATTTAAGTCTTTTCTTCATGCCAGTAAAGGGCATTTTTGATAATAACAGTGTGTATTGATTGTCTCTAAAGTCTGTTGTCGTAATTTCGTTTAGTTCATTTGCATCAAAAGATTGGCTTAAGTGATTGTCATTTAAAAAATGCCTGCTGTTAAACTGGTGTTTTTTATAGTTTTCAATACTGCAGCGCTCTATTTCGTCTTGAGTCATACCAAAATACTCACTGGCTTTTTTGTTGGCTAATAGAATATTACCCTTTTCATCAGCAACATAAATGATATGAGGAACCAAATTAATAATTTGACTAAACTGTTCGTTTCTTACAGAAATTTCTTTTGCTCTGCGCGCCACTTGTCGTTTAAAAACCAACGCGGCTATAAATGTCAATAAAGAGAGTAATGCTAAACCAATGACAATATACCAGATGTTTTTAGATTGATTGATTTCGTATTTTGGCTTGAGCCACTTTGATTGGGCTTGGTAATAAAATGAGTTTTTATCTTTTTTCCATTGACTGATGTGGTTATCAAACACATTTAAAAAAGTGCTATCTGCTCCTTTAGGGATGGCAACAAACCCTTTGGTTGCATTAAACACAATAGAACTCGCTATAACAGCCAGTTTATTGGAGTACCAAACACCCGTTAAATTATTTGATGCCACTGCATCGACTTGACCTTCTACAAGCAGATTAAAACCAGTTTCATAATTTCTAACCTCCACATCAATACAATTGATGTCAAACTTTTGGCAACGTTCCATCAAGCGTTTGCCATTAACCCCACCTTTCAAAATTGCAATTTTTTTATTATTGAGGTCTAAAAAGCCTTCAATCGGTGAATCAATAGGTAAAAACACCTGTGACCAACCGACAAAGAGGTTATTTTTAGAATACTGCATAAACTGTGTTCGTTCTTTTGTAAAGGCAACCGAAGTAATGGCATCAAGTTCATTTTTTTTTAATTTTTCTACAATACTATGCCAACTATTCATTTGCCACTTAACTTCAAAACCTTCTATTTTGGCAATTCGTTCTATAATATCAATAACATAACCTTGGTAATGTCCATCTTTATTAGCAAAAGACAGAGGAGGATTATTGAATATTCCGATAGTGACCTGTGTGAGAGGGGCTTGAGTAGTGAGTTGCTTTGCCTGAGAATAAGAGTTATTAACGAAAATTAAACTGCAAATAAGGAGTGTAAAATATTTGCTAAAACTGAGAAAATCAAATGCCATTACTCGTTTCATTCTGACTCCCACAAAACATCATTCATGTATTTTTTATTTACAGAGACCTTTGCATAACTCGTGGCACGTGTTAAAAAGTTGCAAAAAACACCACTCTGCGTTAAAAAATTCGCAAATAGAGGGCTATTTGACTCATTTTTTGCCTTGATTGGAGCTTTTTTCATTCTTTTTTCCATCATCCCAGAGTTATGCAAAGGTCTCTTACATCAATTTGTTTTTGAGTTTTTTTCAGATTGTGGTGTTGCATGATTTCCTTAATGCTTTGTGATTAGCCTATTATAATACCATTTATAAGTGAATCTAGGTTTTTTATTGACTTATTTTCATTCCCACAAAAAAAGCCAAAAAACAGAAAATAAATGTTGAAAATAAATAAATAAAACCTTTTACATATTCACCATAAGTCAGCATTAGCACTGTTTCCATTGAAAAAGTTGACCACGTTGTTAAGGCACCTAAAAAACCCATCATAATAAATAAACGCAAGGAATCTGAGGCTTGCAACTTATCTAATAAATACACATAAGCAACTCCCATCAAAAAACAACCAATCACATTGACAATTAAAGTTGCCCATGGAAGTGGTGTTCCAAATAAGTGAGTAAAGAGCTTTGCATTCAAATAACGCAACATCGCCCCCAATGCGCCACCTGCGCCAACAACTAATAGATGTTTAAACATTTCGTTTTTTCCTAATGGTATCAAGTTTCTTAGCAATTTTTATTTCTAAACCAGACTGCTTGGGTTGATAATAAACTTTTTCACCCATTTCACTGGGAAAACCCTTTTGTGAATAAGCAATCGAATCACTGTTATCGTGATCGTATTGGTAGCCTTTATTATAACCGATTTCTTTCATTAATTGAGTGGGGGCATTACGCAAATGCATGGGAACACCTAAAGACCCTCGATTTTTTGCGTCTTCTCGTGCTTGGTTATGGGCAACATAGACCGCATTACTTTTAGGGCAACTGGCTAGATAAGTGGCGGCTTGTGCTAAGGCTAAATCGCCTTCTGGAGAACCCAGTCGACGCCAAGTCTCCCACGCATCCAAACACAAACTCAGAGCTCGCGGGTCTGCATTACCGACCTCTTCACTCGCCATGCGTAGTAATCTTCTAGCAATATATTGTGCATCACAACCCGCATCCAACATTCGGTTCATCCAGTACAATGCTGCATCTGGATTGGATGAGCGCACACACTTATGTAAAGCAGATATTTGTTCGTAAAACACATCGCCTTTGTTGTCAAAACGACGGGCCTGACCTGAGATAATTAAAGCCACTTCTTCGTCTTTAACCACACCATCAACTGAATAGTCTGATAGAATTTCGAGTAATGTCAATAAACGCCTAGCATCACCATCAGCCGATTGAATTAATTGATGTTGTTGAATGTCCGACAACTTTAACTGCGTTTGCTCAACGCCTTTTTCTAGCAAGATTAACAAATCATCTGCTTGAATGCTCTTCAAAATATAGACGCGTGATCGCGACAATAAGGCGTTATTTAAAGCAAAAGAAGGGTTTTCGGTTGTTGCTCCAATTAAGGTAATCAATCCATTTTCCATGTGAGGCAAAAAAGCATCTTGTTGGGATTTATTAAAACGGTGTATTTCATCCACAAACAAAACCGTTGCCAGACCCATAGTGCGATTTTCTTCGGCTTGTTTTATGGCTTTTCGAATATCCGATACACCAGAAAGAATGGCTGAGAGGTTGATTTGTTGGGCATTGGTTTGTTCGCATAAGATACGAGCCAACGTGGTTTTTCCTGTTCCCGGCGGCCCCCATAAAATCATGGAATGCAGGTGATTGTTTTCAATAATTTTAGCAAAAGGGCGGTTGCTGGCGGTTAAGTGTTGCTGCCCAACCACATCGGCAAGAAATTTAGGTCGAAGCTTATCTGCCAATGGTTGCATTAATTTTAAAACTCACCAACATCTATGCCATCTCTTAAAACCTCAACTCCTTTTGGCACCTTGAAACTAAAGAAGTCTTTATTCAATTCTGGGTTTCTTTTAACATTTAAAAATTCAAAAATCACGACATTATCCAGTTGATTTTGCAGTTTTAAACTCACTAAATTATTGTTATCAATGCCTAACCAAACGACTTTAATGTCTTCATTGGGTTTTTTTGGTAACATTTGAATCCATTGAATAGAACTCGAATCACCCTGCGCTTTTTGGATTAAACTAACGCTGTAATGTTTTTGCGTTTTTTCTTTATTGAGCAAAACATAGATTGGGTTTTGTTTGCTTTTTTGTTGTTTGATAGTCACTTGTTCTAAGTCTTCGTCGTAGACCCAGACTTGCTTTCCATCAGCTATGATTAATTGAGGAATGGGTTTTTGGTATTCCCACTTAAATTGGTTGGGAGCATTAAGCCAAACCTTGCCAGTAGAGTCTTCTGATTTTACGCCGTTGGCATCTGTTTCATACTGCACAAAATCAGCAGCTAATGAGCTTAAATCTTTGCGAACTTTATCCAATATTTGTTCAGCTGCATTTGTTTTTTCAGCAGCCATTAAAAACAGTGGCGTAAATAGGAGTGCCAAAACTAATGTTATTTTAATCTTCATAATTAACCTCGTTAAATTTTTGTCATTCTACCGCATGCTTTCTGAATAGAAACTAAATAGTGCCTGACCAAGAAAGAAGTAATCTACTGCGGAAAAGCTGGATTTGACCAAAATATCCCATTATTCTCGTCAAATAGCGAGCTATTCTCCTCAAATAATAAAATATTTTGCTTCAAACAAGACTTTTACGCGTATCGTCCTGATACTTGCCCACATCCATGTGGGTTGACATGAAAATCCTTTCCTGAAGGATTTTTCCTCGCTACGATTCCTTTCTCGGTCAGGCACTAAATATCATCATCCATTGAAACAGGTGCTGGTGCGAGCACTTCGCGTGCTCCGTTATGTGCTGGTGCACTAACAACGCCATTTTCTTCTAATTGTTCCACTATCGTTGCCGCACGATTATACCCCACACGCAATCGTCTTTGCACATAGGAAATAGAAGCTTTACGGGATTCAGTCACAACAAAAACCGCTTTATCATAAAGTTCATCAACATCACTAGCAGGAGCTTGTGGTATTCCTGTGGCACTGAGTTCTTGTCCATCGTCGGTTAATTGCACCTCGTCTAAAATACCTTCCTTATACTCAGCTTCATAGTGAGTGGTCAAGTAATTGACTATTCCATGAACTTCATGATCATCAACAAAAGCCCCATGAATGCGTTCTGGAATCGCCTTACCTGGTGGCAAATACAACATATCCCCATGCCCAAGTAATTGTTCAGCTCCACCCTGATCAAGAATAGTCCGCGAATCAATCTTGGATGAAACTTGAAAGGCAATTCGGGTTGGAATATTGGCTTTAATCAATCCCGTGATAACATCAACTGAAGGTCGTTGGGTTGCTAAAATTAAATGCACTCCAGCTGCACGTGCCTTTTGCGCTAAACGTGCAATAAGTTCTTCAACTTTTTTGCCCACTATCATCATCATGTCAGCAAATTCATCAATGATAATGACAATATAAGGCATGGTTTCAAGTTCAGGTGGTTTTTGACCAGGAATCAATGCATCTGGCTTAAATAAAGGATCAGCCAATGGCTCTCCAGCAGCTCTAGCTTTTTTCACCGCTTTGTTAAAGCCAGCAAGGTTTCTAACACCCACTGCAGCCATGAGTTTATAGCGACGCTCCATTTCTGCCACACACCAACGCAAGGCATTGGATGCCTCTTTCATGTCTGTGACCACAGGGGCTAACAAATGTGGAATACCTTCATAAACCGAAAGCTCCAACATCTTGGGGTCAACCATTATCATCTTAACTTCATCAGGCGTAGCTTTATACAACAAACTCACTATCATGGCATTAACAGCCACCGACTTACCCGAGCCTGTAGTTCCTGCGACCAATACATGAGGCATTTTTGCAACATCTACCACAACGGGTTTTCCTGATATGCCTTTGCCCAACCCTAGGGTTAGGGGGGATTTAGATTTATCAAATTCAACTGAACGCAATATCTCACTCAAATAGACAATTTCGCGGTTGGTGTTTGGAATTTCAACTCCAATAAAGGGTTTGCCAGGTATGACATCCACAATGCGCACACTAATGACTGATAAACCTCGAGCCAAATCCTTGGCAAGGTTAACAATTTGACTCACCTTAACTCCAGCAGCTGGTTCGAGTTCAAAACGCGTTACCACAGGTCCTGGCAATACACCAACGACTTTGACTTTAACGCGAAAATCAGCCAGTTTCAACTCAACTTGTCTGGATAAAACCTCCAATTCGTCTTCAGAATAACCCACAATTTGGGCTTTGGGATCATCAAGCAAGGTTAGTGGAGGAAATTTGGATGCAGGAAGGGTGTCAAATAATTGACCTTGACGTTCTTTTGAGGCTCTTGGTGATTCTGGCACTTCTGGTTCAAAGGCTGGCTCAATAATAATTGGCTCTCTGTTTTGTTGCACCACCGCATCGATTTGACGCACTTCTTGGCGTTCTTGTTTGGCTTGTTTACCTGCGCGCCAATCTTTTAAATCTTCATACTTAAGCTGCAACCATTCAATAAAATTAAAGGTCCATTTTCCTACTAAATCGGCAAATTGAATCCAGGACATGCCTGTAAACAAAGTAATTCCAGCTAAAAATATCGCACAAAGAATAAGTGTTGCGCCTATTTTTCCCAAGCTAGAAAATAAGACACTTCCCACAATTTCACCGATGATTCCTCCACCTGTAAAAAGTGCTCCATGGGTATTGACATACATATAAGCTAAGGCACAACCTGACAATAAAGTGGATAGAAAACCACCGGCTTTTATGCCAGTATCTAACCAGCTAACCTCTTCATAATCGTGATTTTTATAGATTCTCCACCCAACAAACACCAAACCAATAGGCACAAGATAAGACAAATAACCCGCAATATTGAGCAAAACATCCGCCAACACAGCTCCACTTGAGCCACCCCAATTTTGAGTTGAAGTGGCATTGCTTGCAGAAAAAGGCCCAGAGTCACTGGCATCATAACTTAACAAAGATAACAGCACATAAGCAGCAATAGGAATGATAAGAAAAAATAAACTTTCCCTCACTCGATTTCGGACATGTCCTGATACTTTGTTTTTCTTCATGGGTTGGATTATAGCAGAGCTGGGTGAATAATTTTCCCTGCATCCACATTTATTCCTTTTTGCAAGGAATCAACTTCTCTCCAACCCGCGCGTGCTAAGCGTTGCACATAGGGCAATATTGCTGCTGAAATTGCTTGAGTAGAAGTACGTGGTACAGAACCTGGCATATTGGTCACACTAAAATGGGTCACGCCATGTTTAACAAAAGTTGGATTTTCCCATGTTGTTGGTCTGGTTGTTGCAACACAACCGCCTTGATCAACCGAAATATCAGCAATCACAGAACCTTCTTGCATGCCTTTAACCATCTCTTCGGTAATCACATGCGGTGCTTTTGCACCCGTCACTAATACTGCACCTATAACTAAATCAGCATCTGAAACTTCTTTGGCAACCGATTCTTCATAAGGGTAAAGTGCCGTCACATTGGCTCCAAGTGCCATCATTTGTGCTAAACGGTCTTGGCGTTTATCAAACACCACTACATTGGCTCCCCCTTTAGCGGCCAATGCGGCAGAGTTTCCACCCGCTGCCCCTGCTCCAAGAACAACAACCTTACCACGTTCTGTTGAAGGCAAGCCTCCAAGCAAAACACCTTTACCACCTGATGGTTGATGCAATAAATGCGTACCAACTTGAGTGGCAATCATGCCAGCGATAATACTCATAGGAGCAAGTAAAGGCAAAGAACCATCGGCTTCTTCAACCGTTTCAAAAGCCACGCCTGTTAAACCAATATCGAGTAATTCTTGCGTTAATTGCGGTTCGGCAGCCAAATGCAAATAACAAAACAACAAATGATCCTTACGTAAATGAGATAAATCTCCCGCAATCGGCTCTTTAACTTTTACAATCATTTCACCTTTGGCATAAAGGTCAGCCGCATCATTTGCAATAGTCACACCAACACGGGTGTAATCTTCATCACTAAAACCACTTTTAATGCCGGCATTAGTTTCAATAAAAACCTCATGCCCTGCTTTGACTAAATCGGCAGCAGCCGCTGGCACCAAGGCAACACGGCCTTCTAATACTTTTGTTTCTTTAGGTATGCCTATTCGCATTTTATTTGTCCCCTAATAGTTAGTTAAATTTTTCAGTCGGTTATTTTATCCGATAATAGTAAAAATAATACAGAATTACCTGATAATTTAAGATTTTAGGTTGATATTAGCCCTGCTAGATAATATCCACAAAAAAACCTGCATTAGCAGGTTTTCTTGTGAAATGAAAAACGCATCTCAAATGCAAGTTTAACCCCCATCATCGGGTATGGTGCCATCATCAATTAGCTGCTGCTTAATGCGATAAGTCCCAGCCTCTGGACTCTCGCCATTATTAGGGTGATACAAATAACCTTTGCCCCCTGTTTTGATTTTAAACATCTTCATGGTGCTCCTGTGGACGTTTCGTGGCGACCAGTTCGCCATGCTTGTTTCGCTGTATGTCCTATAAATATCCCTACACCCTATAAGCCCAGCATCCGGGTGTGTGCAATCAGGAATTGAGGGATAAAAATCAATGCTATCAGCATCCGGGTTAACATCGGCACGAAACTTTGTCTCAATACCAGAATTAGGCCTTAAAAGCTCAGGGCCCTTATCGCCTGCCACCGTATACAAACTTACCGTATTTAATAACGGGTCATGCACCAAAACTATCCAATCTTTATTTGAGAATCCACCAAAACTAATATACGGAGCATAAGGCGTTTCTTGTAAAACATTAGGCAAACTAAAATAGTCAGTAAACCTTAAAGATGCTTTAAGTGTTGAAATATAATAAACATAATATTCTTGATGGCCAATAAAAGCCCGAAGGTTTTCTTGGTCACTGACATCAAGGCGCTCAAAGCCTGTTTTTACATTATAATCCGAATCATGAGCTACATAACCATTACCACCTGGCCCATAGCCATAAGTCCTAGCCGAAGAGGTTATCAACCAATAAGCATCCATTAACCAATCCATCGAGGGGTTAAATAAATCATCGTGCAACGCAAGGCGTTGGGTGTAATGGGTTATTCCCCCTTGTGGTGTTATCTCAAGACGTGAGGGTGTTCGCCACACAAGATGCAATGGGGTAATCATGCTGGTGTGATTTTGTTTTTTAACCGCAGAGCCCAAAGCGGTTCCCCCTGTTTTGCTGTGGCAATCCACGTCCATTTCAACCAAGACTTGAGGGTCTGTGGATCCCCAAGGAATATTTGAAAAAACCTCGGCATCGCGCCATTGGTTGGGGTCAACTTGCGGGTCAAAGGGCGATGATACCGCACACCAAAAAGGCTCGTTGTTATCATCGTAAAAAAACGCGGTCATAAATAAGAAATAACCGCCAGCAACCCCAGGGCGTGATTGCACCTCAACGGTAACACCCCATCCCGGGTCATCAGGATCCCAATAATTGCCATTAGCTGGCAAATCATGCTCAATGGTTCCCGGGGTGATTGCAGGAAAAGAGGCATCAAGATCAATTCCTGCCTGTTCTTCTTGCCCATAGGCAATAAAACTCACGCAAAGCAATAAAAGGATAAATTTGGTTTTTCTAACTGAAATAAAGTGGTACATGAACAGATTTCCGTAAAAAATAACAACAATTATAAATACAAACGAGCTTTTGGTCAAATCAAAGGCAAATATACAACACTCTAATGGATTGAGTGGGATAAATCCCACTTACCAGTTTGGCTTTGTTTGGATCGTTGGCTTTAGCCGACGCTTTGTTGGGTTTGAGTGGGATAAATCCCACTGACCGAATAAACATACACCACTTTAGCTACTACACATTATTACTTATTATGCAAATGCATTAAAAACAACGGTGTCATTCCGGCCGAGCCTAAGCGAGAGCAGGAATCCAGTGGTTTGATGAATAAAAAAATACTACAACAACACAAGCGGAAAATACATTAATGCTTATGCAATCAGTAAAGTAAGCAGAATAAGCTTACGTAGTTCACTAATAAGTCTGTTTGTTTGTGTTGAATAGTTTAGGATACATTGGATTGTCGGTTTTAAAAGACGGACTAAAGTCCGAACCCCATTTATCTATAATTGATACAATTGGAGAATTTGATTTAATTGGATCGTTGGCTTTAGCCGACGCTTTTTGTCTTTGTTGGGTTTGCGTGGGAGAAATCCAACTGACCAAATAAAAAATTATATTGATAATTAAATTAGCACTTATATAATTAATAATGTATTGATAGTTATATTGTTTTTGTAATAATTGATAATTTTTTTATGAGTTGGGAGAGGTGACTTTGGGTTTGCGTTTGAAGCAAAATATTTCATTATTAAACATGCCGGTTAAGTAATAATGCTTTAAAACTGAGCATTACCATTACCTGTTTAAAATTAATCATCCACCAAACCCAAATCTGCCAATATTTGTTTGGCTGCATCACGCCCTTGAGCGATGGCGGTGACGACTAAATCGGCACCGCTGACCATATCTCCGCCTGCGTAGATTTTTTTGTTAGTGGTTTGTAGGGTTTGGGTGGTTTGAATCAAACCGTTGTCGGAGGTTTTGATGTTGGCATCATCCAACCAATTAGCAGGATTAGCACGAAAACCGAAGGCTAAGATAACATTATCAGTGGTGAGAAACACCGTTTTATCTTTGTGTTTCAACTCATCAAAATCAGTGCGTTCAAAGGCAACTCCATCGGGGGTAATCTCGGTAGGTTGCAGGTTAAAAATGAATTGTACACCTTCTTCTTTGGCATTTTGCACTTCGGTTTTTGAACCAGGCATAGCTGCTTCATCTTTGCGATAAACGCATTTAACAGAGTTAGCTTGTTGACGAACAGCTGAACGCACACAATCCATGGCAGTATCTCCACCACCAAGTACAATCACGTCTTTGCCTTTTAAATCGGTGTAGTTTTTGTCCATTTGATAGGATTGTTGTTGGTTGATGTTGCCGATTAAATAGTCCAATGATTGAATAACATGGGGCAAATTTTTACCTCTTATACCACCATTAACAGGCTTGTAAGTTCCCATGCCTAGAAACAACGAATCATAGTCATTTTCCAATTGTTCAATGCTGATGTCCTTGCCAATTTCGGTGTTGAGTTTAAATTTGACCCCAATATCTTGTAGAAATTCACGACGCTTTATCAGAATAGTTTTTTCCAGTTTAAAACCTGGGATGCCAAAGGTCAGTAATCCACCAATTTCGGGATATTTATCATAAACCACCACGTTCACACCATTACGGGTTAGTAATTCAGCACAACCAAGTCCAGCAGGCCCTGCGCCAATGACAGCAACGGTTTTATTCAATGATTTCACAGCCGATAAATCGGGTCGCCAATTGTTGGCAATGGCTTGGTCGGCTATATTTTTCTCTATCGCGCCGATGGTCACTGCACCCAAGCCTGTATTAAGGGTACAGGCTTGCTCACATAACCTATCTTGTGGGCAAACGCGACCACAGATTTCGGGTAATGGGTTGGTGGCGTGCATTAAGCTGGCAGCTTGTTCAAACTGTCCGTGAGTGACCATATCCAACCAATTGGGAATAAAATTATGCAATGGGCATTTCCACTCACAATAAGGGTTGCCACAATCCAAACACCTGTCGGCTTGTTTTATTAGATTCTCTTCATCACTCTTAAAATAGATTTCGTTAAAATCACCACTGCGTGCATCAGCTTGGCGTTTGTTGGCAAGATTGCGTTGGTTTTCCAGAAAACTTAAGGTGCTGCCAATTTTGAATGATTCACTCACGATAGACCTCCTTGCTGCAGTTTTATAGGTTTGGCAATATGAAGTGTTGTTGTTTGTTTGGGTCGAACCACTTTAAAGGCATCTAGATAACTGTCCCAATTGCGCATCAATTTAGCTGCCCAACGACTGCCTGTTTTGTCGATGTGTTGTTGAATGAGATTTTTCAGTTCCACTTGGCAAGATTCACATTGTTCATCGGTAATTGAGAGTATTTCGATAGTATCAAGATTGGCTTGTGATTCGAGCGTATCAAAATCATCAAAGACAAACACTTGCCCACCCGTCATACCTGCGCCAAAGTTTTCGCCAACAGGGCCCAAAATAACGACAATTCCTCCAGTCATGTATTCACAACCGTGATCGCCAACCCCCTCAATCACAGCTATGGCACCAGAATTTCTTACCGCAAAGCGTTCACCTGCTTGCCCAGCTGCAAAAAGTACGCCACCGCTGGCACCGTATAAACAGGTGTTGCCTATGATTGCGGATCGACTGGGAACGTAGGCTATGTTTTTAGGTGGAAAAATAGCAATGCTGCCACCACTCATGCCTTTGCCGACGTAATCATTGGCATCACCCTGTAAGTTGAGTTCTATACCTTGGTGATTCCATACACCGAAACTTTGTCCAGCAATGCCTTTGAATTTTAAATTGACTTGATGCCCTTTTTTACCGTATTTTGTGGCAACAAAACCCGACAATTTTGCGCCAACTGAACGGTCATAATTATTAATCCGATAAACGTCTTGTTGCTTGTTTTGCTTAAAATCACTCAGTATTTGCTGATTCAACGCGCCCTTATCAAATGAATCATTTGCCACGCCCATATAATGCGCCGCACCTGTTTTTGGGCGTTTTGCTGCATTGAGAATAGCAGATAAATCAAGATTGGCTTGCTTACTGGTTTCTCCTTGGATTAATTCCAATAAATCAGTTCTGCCAATAAGTTTGTCTAAACTCTCAACACCGAGCTTCATCAGCCACTGGCGGGTTTCATCGGCAACAAACTCAAAATAACGAATCACTTTTTCGGGCAATCCAGTAAAATACTTATCACGCAGGGTTTTGTTTTGCGTGGCAATGCCTGTTGCGCAATTATTTAAATGACAAATGCGTAAATATTTACAACCCAAAGCGACCATTGGTCCTGTACCAAAGCCAAAGCTATCGGCTCCTAAAATTGTGCCCTTTATGACATCTAAGCCTGTTTTAAAGCCGCCATCAACTTGTAAGCAAATTTTATCACGAAGGTTGTTCTCGATTAAAGCTTGGTGTGTTTCTGCCAAACCCAACTCCCATGGATTGCCTGCGTATTTAACCGAGGTTAATGGGCTGGCACCTGTGCCACCATCGTGACCTGCGATGGTTATCATATCGGCATAAGCTTTGGCAACACCAGCAGCAATGGTTCCTACGCCAGGACCTGAGACCAGTTTGACCGAGATTAAGGCTTTGGGATTGACTTGTTTGAGGTCAAAAATCAATTGCGACAAATCTTCAATCGAATAAATATCATGGTGTGGAGGTGGTGAAATTAAGGTGGTTCCGGGTATAGCATTACGCAGTTTGGCAATCTCTACCGTCACTTTTTTTCCTGGCAATTGCCCGCCTTCACCTGGTTTTGCCCCTTGAGCCACTTTTATTTGTATCACTTCGGCATTGGATAAATAATGCGCATTAACACCAAATCGTCCCGATGCCACCTGTTTTATCTTGGAGTTTTTATTAGTCCCAAAACGTTTTGAATCTTCACCACCCTCGCCTGAATTCGAACGACCGCCGATGGTGTTCATGGCAATGGCTAACGATTCATGCGCCTCTGGACTCAAAGCACCAACACTCATGGCCGCCGAATCAAAACGTTTCATGATTTCAGTTGTGCATACAACCTCTTCTTGTGCTAATGGCTTATCCGCAAGTATGAGTTGCATCATATCACGCAATGTCGCAATGGGGCGGTTATTGACAGCACGGGCAAATTTATCGTAATCATCCTGCTTTCCTGTATTAACCGCTTGTTGCAATAAAGTTACCACATCAGGGTTATAACAATGAAATTCACCACCGTGGATATACTTTAATTGCCCACTGCGTTGCATATTGATTTGTGCTTTCCATGCACGGTTATTGACCCGAATAGAATCGGCGTGTAAATCCTTAAAAGTGGCTCCACCAATGCGTGATGGTAAACCAGCAAAACACAAATCCATCACCTCTTGGCTTAATCCAATGATTTCAAACAATCGCGCACTGCGGTAACTAGAAACCGTTGATATACCCATCTTGGAAGTGATTTTCAACAAACCCTTTTTGATGCTGGCAAAATAGTTTTCCCGTGCATCCATCAAACCATTTTGCAAGCGATTTTGCACATGCAATTGATTGATGATTTGCATGGCAAGATAGGGATAAACAGCGGTTGCACCCAGAGCAATTAACATAGCAAAATGGTGTGGGTCGCGCGCGGTGGCTGTTTCGACAATGATATTGACATCGAGGCGTAAACCCTCTTCAATCATGCGAGAATTTATCGCTCCAACGGCTAATGCGGCATGAATTGGTACCGTAGTTTCATCAATATCCCTATCGGATAACTGCAAGATTACACAACCATTTTTGACTAACTTTACCGCCTCATCGCATAAATTAACAATCGCGGATTGTAAGTCTTGGTAAATTGGATAATTTAATGACAGCAACTCAAGTTTGTAATAACGTTGATCGAGTGCCTTAATTTGGGTCAGCTTGGCAAAATTAATAATAGGTTTTGAGATAATGGCACGATATGCCATGCCATTGGTTTCTTGAAAGAGATTATGTTCACGCCCAAAACAAGTCTCCAAGGACATCACCGATTTTTCTCGCAAGGAGTCAATTGGTGGATTGGTCACTTGGGCAAATTGTTGACGGAAATAGTCAAACAAGTTACGACTCTTATGTGATAACACGGCTATCGGCGTATCATCGCCCATCGAACTGGTCGCCTCAGCGGCATTGTCAGCCATCACACGCAAGACATTTTGTTGTTCTTCAATGCTGCAATTAAACAACTTTTGATAAATACCAATGCGTTTGATGTCATCATTGATGTGTTTTTGTGCGCCTTCGCGTTCTAATTTGCGGTTGGAACGCAATCTTATGGTGTTTTCACGCAACCATTCACGGTAAGGGTGGCGATTTTTCAAACTGTCATCAATCTTGTTGCTGCGCCATATTTGACCTGTTTGAATATCGGCTGCCAACATTTCACCTGGTCCAACACGGTCTTTTTCGACCACGTCTTCCTCCTTATAATCCCATACACCGACCTCGGATGCCACCGTCAAAATACCGTCTTTGGTAATAACATAACGCGCTGGGCGTAGACCATTTCTATCCAAAGTGCAGGCAATTTTTTCGCCGTTGGTCATAACAATGCCAGCCGGACCATCCCATGCTTCCATGTGCATAGAGTTGTATTCGTAAAAAGCGCGCAAATCGGCATCCATATTTTTGCGTTTCTTCCAAGCAGGTGGAATCAGTAAGCGTAAGGCGCGAAATATATCCATGCCACCGACCAACAAAACTTCCAACATATTATCCAAAGAAGATGAATCCGAACCCGTTTGATTAACCAAATGGCTTAATGTGGGTAAATCGGCTATTAATGGTGTTAATAATTTTTTGCGGCGCGCTTTTGCCCAAGTTCGATTGGCACTTATGGTGTTGATTTCGCCATTATGTGCCAGTAAACGAAACGGCTGTGCGTATTTCCACAAGGGTGCGGTATTGGTGGAAAATCGTTGGTGAAATAAACAAATCGCCGAACGCATATTGGCATCGGCTAAATCAGGATAAAACACATTTAAAAATTTCGGTAACACCAGACCTTTATAAACAATCAGTTTATTGGACAAAGACGCCACGTAATACTCTTCATCATCAATCAAATCAGCTGCTCGTCTGCGCGCCATAAACAAACGCCGCTCAAAATCATCCTTGCTCCAACCAACGGGTGCTTGCACAAAGATTTGTTGTAGTTGTGGTAATGAGTTGGCGGCTGTTGTGCCAAGCGTTGTTGTGTCAACAGGTACATCACGCCAACCGATGACATTCAGCGTTTCTTGTTTGATTTCTCTTTCAAGCAGGTTTCGAGCATGCTGTGCTTTGTCTTTATTTTGAGAAAGAAAAATCTGACCAACTGCCAATAAAGCATCTGGATTTCCACCCAAGGACTGTGCAATGGGTTGGAAAAACGAATCGGATAATTGAATAGTGATGCCACAACCATCTCCTGTCTTGCCATCAGCATCCACCGCACCCCGATGGGTCATGCGTGTTAGTGCGCTGATTGCCGTTGAGATAAGGTTTTGCGATTGCACACCTTTAAGCTGGGCAATCAAACCAAATCCGCAACTGTCTTTGCCTTGGGAATGGTGGTATAAACTCATGTTCTGTCCTATTAACTTCGTCATTCCTGCAAAGGCAGAAATCTTATCAACGAAATACTCTTATGGACAACCTATACTAACAGAGTTTGGCAAATAGTAAAATTTATAGTTTTTATGAACTGTATCAGTTTTATTGATGATTAATATTATAAACCTTTGTTAGAAAGCTATGATTGAGTGAAAAATTATCTTCTATTTGCTAAAATGCACCGCTAAATTTAGAAAACGCTTATGAAAAATAATCCAGACTTATCTGTTGTTGTGCCTGTTTATAATGAACGGGATAATATTATTCCCCTTATTGATGAAATTGTTGCGGCATTAGAAGGCTTCGTCACTTACGAAATTATCTACGTTAACGATGGTTCTAGCGATGACACACTTGAAGTGTTACTAGAAAAGCAAAAAACCACCGCCACACTTCGTGTATTCAAACACGCTCAAAGTTGCGGTCAGTCTTATGCGGTTCGCACAGGCGTGAAAAATGCCAAATCCCCGTGGATTGCAACTCTTGATGGCGATGGGCAAAACGTGCCTGCCGATATTCCAAATCTTTACAAAAAAGCCATGGATGCCAAGCCTGAAGATAAGGTATGGCTGATTGCAGGTTGGCGAAAAAAACGCAACGACTCGTGGTTAAAACTCAAGTCTTCAAAATACGCCAACGCTATTCGTTCATGGATGTTAAAAGACAAAACACCCGATACGGGTTGCGGTTTAAAGGTTTTTCGTCGTGATATTTTTGTCGATTTGCCTTCATTCAACCACATGCACCGTTATTTGCCCGCTTTGTACCAACGTGCAGGTGGCAAAGTAGAAAATGTTGAAGTTTCGCACCGTGCACGCGAAATGGGCGTGAGCAAATACGGGTTTTGGAACCGTGCATTGGTTGGCATTTCTGATTTGTTTGGTGTCTCTTGGTTGATTCGCCGTGGTAAACGACCAGAAATTTCTGAATACACAAACGATGAGCAATAGTATTTGGCTGGTCATTGGCTTTATAGGTCAAGCCCTTTTTACCGGGCGATTTATCGTGCAATGGCTGGCATCTGAAAAACAGAGAAAAAGCGTCATTCCACGTGCTTTTTGGTATTTTTCAATCGCAGGCAGTTTAACTTTATTGTCTTATGCTTTGTACCGACGCGACCCTATTTTTGTTATGGGGCAAACATTCGGCGTGGTGATTTATTTGCGTAACTTGTATTTTATTAACCCCAAAATAGTCAAACCTTTAATCACGGGCATTGTTATTTTCTTTACCACTTTGATTTCTTATTTGTTTTCCATTGGTTTTGTAACTCCCGAACACATCAAAGAACTTCGCAGCAACAATACTGCCACGGACACCTTTTGGCAAATCATTGGCTTTATCGGACAAATCATGTTTTCCATGCGTTTTATCCTGCAATGGATGGAATCTGAAAAGCAAAAAAAATCGGTCATGCCCGTATCTTTTTGGTATTTTTCCATGTTTGGTAGTTTAATTTTATTGTCCTACGCCATCTACCAAAAAGACCCTGTTTTTATCTTAGGTCAAAGTTTCGGTATGATAGTTTATCTAAGAAATTTGTATTTTATTTTTAAGGACAGAAAATAATGATAGAGCAGACCAAGGCAGAGGTGCAGCGAAAACCTTTAATACTTCAGGGCATCTGTTATACTTATTTTTTAACGACTAAAATCTAAATGACCAATGGATAATTCAAAACTAGACAAAGGGGAGATTCTTATTTATCAGTCTTCGCAAGGAGATATTAAACTTGATGTTTCTATTCAAGATGAAACCGTTTGGTTGACACAAAAGCAAATGGCTCAATTATTTGGCAAAGCCAAATCAACTATTAATGAACATATAAAGAATATTTTTAAAGAAGGCGAACTCCAAGAAAACTTAGTCTTACAGAAATTCGGAAATTCCGAATTTCAGCACAAAGTACCGAATTACTACAATCTTGACGTAATCATTTCAGTTGGCTACCGTGTCAAATCCAAACAAGGCACTCAGTTTAGGATTTGGGCAACGCAAAGGTTAAAAGAACATATAATCAAAGGATTTACTCTAAATGATGATAGGTTTAAATCTGGTCAATCCATGAATTTCTTTGATGAATTACAAGATAGAATCCGAGAAATTCGCTTATCTGAGAAGTTCTTTTATCAAAAAATTAAAGACATTTACACCACCAGCATTGATTATGATCCTCAAAATCCCAAAACTATTGAATTTTTTAAGATTGTACAAAATAAATTGCTGTGGGCTATTAGCCAACAAACGGCTGCCGAATTGGTTTATCGCCGAGTTGATGCATCTTTACCCTTGTTAGGCATGTTATCAAGTGATAAAAAATCTATTAAAAAAGTCGATGTCAGTATTGCAAAAAATTACCTTAATGAAGATGAGATGAAATTGCTCGGTTTGTTGGTTGAACAATATCTGGCTTTTGCCGAAACCATGGCACAACAACACACACCGATGTACATGAAGGATTGGATAGAACGACTGGATGTTATTTTAAAACTCAATGGCAGGGAATTATTAACCCATGCGGGGAAAATCAGCCAGCAAATGGCATTGGATAAATCTTCAATAGAATACAAAAAATATATAGGAATTAAAAAAAACAAACAAATTGAGCAAAGCCTAAAAGAAATAGAAGCAGACATTGGGAAATTAAAATGAGTTCTGTTGATATTAAAAAATACACCTTTTGGCTTTTCGCCATCACCGCCATTGTTATCCTAGCGGGAATCGGCTTACGCGATCCTTGGCCACCTGATGAACCGCGGTTTGCTTTGATGGCGAAGGAAATGTGGGAGACGGGGAATTGGTTTTTTCCGCACCGAGGTGGTGAGATTTACCCGGATAAACCGCCGATGGTGATGTGGATGATTTTGTTGTTTTATGGCTTGTTGGGTAATTTAAAAATTGCCTTCTTGTTGCCTTCGGCCATCTTATCCATGCTAACTATGTGGATGACTGTCGATATTGCCAAGCGATTATACAACCCTAAAATTGGATTGTATGCAGGATTTTTATTAGCCATTACTTTGCACTTTATTTTGCAAGCCAAAAGTGGACAATTGGATGCTCCGGTGGCTTTTTGGGTGATGCTTGGGTCTTATGGGCTGTTGCGGCATTTGATACTTGGTCCTGCTTGGCGTTGGTATTGTCTGGCCTTTTTTGCTATGGGCATGGGAATTATTACTAAAGGTGTGGGGTTTTTGCCTGTGCTGATGTTATTTGGCTTAATCATTGTTTCGCCGAGTTGGGCTGATAAAAACAATAAGCAATTACTCAAGTGGTTTGCAGGACTATTCTTTTTACTTTTTGCTGTATCACTGTGGTTAATTCCGATGTTGATTCAAGTAGACAACAATCCAACACCTGATGTTTTGGCTTATCGTGATAATATTTTACTGAAACAGACAGTTAACCGATATGCCAAGTCTTGGGCGCATCTGCAACCTTTTTATTATTATGTACTTGAGGTAATTCCGTTGTTTTGGTTGCCTTTGAGTTTGTTTATTCCTTGGTTGATTAAGCCGATAAAACAGGCTTTTAAAGATAAAGACAGACGCATTATTTACCCTTTAACAATGGTGGTCTTTGTGGTTTTCTTTTTTAGTTTATCTAAAGGCAAGCGTGCTGAATACATGTTACCAATCCTGCCGATGTTTGTATTAATCATTGCACCCTTTTTTGAACAGTTAATAGCGAATAAAACTATACAGCGAATATCGGTTACATTAGTATTTATATTATCTTTTATGCTTTGTTTAATTGGCTTTTCTGGGGTATTTGGCGTTGAAAAGGTGACACATTTAACCGCTAAATATCTTGTTAATCCTTGGTATTGGCTGGCATCACTTGGCTTGTTTGGTTTAATTGTTAGTATTGTTTTTAGAAAAAATGCCTTAAAAATATACACCATTTTTATGCTAGGTATGTGGCTTAGTTATAGTTTATGGGCAATGCCATTGGTTGATAAAGCCATGAGCACTCAGCCGATGATGGCAGCGATTGCCAAAGTTCTACCACAAGATGCGGAACTTGGTTTGGTTGGTATGCGCGAAAAATTGCTATTGCATACGCATTGGAAAACCACACATTTTGGTCATCATCTCCCCAAAAAAGAACAACAACAGGCTGCTGTTAATTGGATTCATGAAAAACAAAAGCGTTATTTATTAGTGAATAAAGATTTTGTAAATGCGTGTTTTAAACCTCAAAACCGCTTAGATTACGATTCATTTCACAAGACTAAATGGCTGCTTTTTTCCAATACTAAGTGCAAGCCCGACAATAAAAAACACAGTGTTTATTCTAGCCATTGAGGGTTTTAAAGAAAAAAAAGAAAAACGCTAAGCTTGATTGAGAGGTAGCTTAGCGTTATTGAATTCCATTTGTTTATTCTAATCCATTAGTATCATTTAATAAAGAACTCTACTTGCCACACACACTTTTGAATTCTTTATGATTCTATTTAAGCATTTTTAAAAAAATACCGTTATAACAAATGTTGCAAATGTTTGTACTTTTTGATTAGAAGGGCATTTCTTGGCGTTTATAATCTGAGGGCAGTACAAACAAGGATGACTCTATCGTGTTATGATTGACTTCACTTAAGGTGCCTTGCTCGCCGGCTTGATTGTAGTTAACAGGAATAAAATCTCCTAATTCTGAAAAATCCATGGATTTATCGGCTCCAAACTGCTTTGCCATATGAGAAATAACGCCTTGGAAAGACTCAATGACTCTGTATTCATCTTGACTCATGCCAATTTCCGAATATTCTGTTACGCAAAATTCAGATTTTTTACGTTTCAATTTTTTCTTTACAACTCGGCAATCAAAGCCATTGTATGATTTTGTTTTCCCCGTCAATGAATATTCTGGTTTTGGCATTTCTTTAGAAATTTGAGATTTAATCATATTGGTCATCATCCCTCGCATCATTTCTCTTTGTTCTGCGGGCATATCTGCCAATTGTTTTTCTAACATTTTATCCATCAACGCACCGATATCACTTAATGATGCAATGGCTTCTTTGTCCATGACAAAGTAACTCTTATCTTTAGTATCAACCATGGTAAAAGTTGTTTTTGCTGCATCATAAATCATATAAGAACTGTTATCCCCAACCGAAGTGGCACGCATCTTGTTTCCTGCTATCTGCATTTTCATGGCCACATTATCCTTTTTATTGGTAAAGGTTAAGCTCGTGTCGGCAAGGCTTGCTGTTGCCATAAGTGGCAGTAATATCATTGGTAAAATTTTCATTATATCTCCTCATAAAATTTAGTATTTTAAGTATTTTTTCTGAACATCATGTTAATATTCTTTATTCATTATTGTTAAGTACGTTATTCCATTGAAAAAGGTGTCAAAAAAATCTAAAAAAAAACAATTTAAACACGCTAAAAAGCCCCTTATTCGTCAAATTTTATGGCTCAGTGTTGGTTTTTCTATTGGTTTATTCGTTCCATGGTATCTTTATTTGCAATTTATTGTCAACAGCTTGTTTGTTGAGTACAACTGGTCAATCCCTTCGAATATTTATGCCCGCGAGTTAAATCTGTACAATGGAAAAGAAATCAGCTCACAAGCAATTGACTATGAGCTTTCGGTATTAGGCTATAAAAAGGGCAGCTCGCTCAACAACATCGGCACTTACTCGAAATTAAATAACGAATACACAATCCACACAAAGGGCTTTAATTTTTTTGGTGGTCAGGAAAAATCCAAAATTGTTCAGTTTATCCTTGTCAATGGCATAATAAGCCAATCAAATGTTGATCTTATTCGGTTAGAACCCTTGTTGATTGGGCAAATTTATTCAAAAAACTTTGAAAACCGCCAACCCGTGAAAATCACAGAAATCCCCAATACCATGGTAATGGGGTTACAAGCCGTTGAAGACAGAAATTTCAATCAGCACTTTGGCATTGATGTAATAGGCATACTAAGGGCTGTTATTAAAAATATTTTTTCTGGCAAAATAGTGCAAGGTGGCAGCACTATCACTCAACAATTAATTAAAAATAGACTGCATTACAACAATAAAAGCTGGTTAAGAAAAATCAATGAAGCCATCACAGCGATTATGCTTGAAAATAAATTTGATAAAGGTGAGATTATTGAAAATTATTTCAATGACATCTATTGGGGACAAAAAGGCTCTACGGCTATTCATGGCATAAAACAGGCCGCTCATTATTATTATTCCAAAAAACCATCTCAATTGACCCTATCAGAACAAGCCTTATTGATTGGAATCATTAAAGGGCCATCATGGTATCACCCAATAAAACAAAGAAAGCGCGCTTTGAAAAGAAGAAATACCGTTCTTAATTCGTGGTATAAAACGTCAATTATTACCAAAGCACAATGGTTGCGAGCAAAAAAAATGGACTTATCCATTCGCATAAATTCTGCCTTTGCCGACAGCCAATACCGTGATTTTTTAAGTCTTGTCAAAAAACAACTCTCCGAGTCACTCGATAAAAATATATTAAACACCCAAGGTTTGCATATATTTACCTCGTTAAACCCCTTCATTCAACAACAACTTTCACGCACGTTGCAAACACAAACGGATAAGCTAGCAAAAAACTTGCAAGCCGCGGCTATCGTTAGCGATGCCAATACAGGAGAGGTGTTAGCCATCAAAGGCGATAAAAATAAAACCAGTTTATACAACCGAGCTCTGTTGTCCAAACGCCAAATTGGTTCGTTGATTAAACCCTTTGTTTATTTAGCGGCTCTTGAACAATTGCCTGGTTTTACCTTATCAACATTAATTGCAGATTCACCTTCCAAAATAAAATTAAAACAGGGCGAATACTGGCAACCTAAAAATTACGATGGTCAATCACTGGGGCAAATTCCTGCACAATTGGCACTCATCAAATCACGTAACCAAGCCACCGTTAATTTAGGACTAAAACTGGGCGTTAATAATTTTGTCAGTTACCTGAAAAAACTCGGATTAAATATTATCCGCAGCAAACACCCTTCTATTTTTCTTGGAGCAACTGAACTGACTCCTTATGAAGTTACCAATTTATATTTACTGTTAGCATCAAAAAACACCAGCAATCAATTAATCTCAATAAGACAAGTGGTCGATAAAGACAACAAGCTTATTCGTCAAAACAAGCATTTAAATAACAGGCATATTGAACCATTTGCACTGGAACAAATTCGCACGGCTTTACATCAGGTTACTGTTAACGGAACTGCTGCTAAACTAACTTACTCCTATGGTTTTAGTGGTTTATACGGAAAAACCGGCACAACAAACAAAGGTAAAAACAGCTGGTTTGTGGGATTTAACCAAGATTATTTGGCTACCTTTTGGGTTGGTAAAGATAACAATAAAGCCACTCATTTAACGGGCAGTTCTGGAGCTTTAGTTTTGTGGGCAAATTGGTTTAATGCAATAAATTAGAGACCGTTTAAATAACATTACCTTATGCAGTATGCCACTTGTTTATTACCAATGATTCAATAATTTTTTCACCTCGATGACCATAAATCGGATTATTTTCTAATGCCAATTCATCGGCTAATTTGATTGCCACATCTGCAGGAGGTGTATCGGTGACTTTGGATTGATTAAGTACATGCAATGCTGTTTGAAAAACTGAATATTCGTAATTTTGGTCTAAATGACGGTAAAAATAAGGATCATCATCAATATAACCGGATTGTTCATCCGCACAATTTACAATACCCATGCGATTAACCAAAAAATCAGGAACATAAGTGATGCCTCTATCTGCTAGCATTTGACCGTGAATTGTTGAATCTTTAAGTTGGTTATTTGATGCACCACAAATGATTTTGGCTTTGATTTGAGGAATCGTCTCATCATTTAAAATCGCACCCGTTGCACACGGGGCAAGAATATCGCATTCTTCAAACAGTATTGAATTATCTTTGATGTCAACAAGGCGAGCATCTAGATTTTTATCAGTGTATTTGGCTTTTACCTCATCAATTAAACCTTGGTTAATATCCACCGCAATGATTTTAGCTACCTTGCGTTCAAATAGATAACCCATCATTGGCTCTGCCACATGACCCATGCCTTGTACGGCAACAGTTTTACCTTCTAATGTGCCTAAGTCTAAAAACTTCAATGCCGCTTCCATGCCATGCACCACACCCAAGGCTGTGGCTGATGAAGGATTACCACTGCCACCAACCGATGCTGGAATACAGGTAGTAAAACGAGTTTGAGAAAACACATTTGCCATGTCTTCTTCACAGGTACCAACATCTTCGGCAGTAATATAACAGCCTTTAATCGATGTAATAAAACGCCCATAATCTTTGTATAATTCTTCGCGTATTTTTAAATCGCTTTTATCATTTTTAGGGTTGTGAATCATGATGCCTTTACCACCGCCCCACCAGAGGTTAGCCAATGCATTTTTGCGTGTCATGCCTTTGGATAAACGCATACCATCACGCAAAAAATCTTCCATGCTAGCATAATGCCAGTATCTCAATCCCCCCGAGGCTTGTCCACGATTGGTTTTGTGGATAAATGCACCAAACAGCACACCGTATTTTTCACTGACCTGAAACAACATGCCTTCGTGTTGTGCAAAATCACGTTTATCGGCATTAATAAAATCAGCCACTGATTGTAATTTTTCATCTGAAACAATGACTTTGTTGGTATTTTTATCAAAAACCAAAGAAAATCGTTTGATGTTATTTTGTTGTAAAAATGCGATAAATTCTTGCGGGTTTTGTGAAACCAAAGAAGTTTGACTTGTCATTAGATTGTCCCCAAATTGACGAGATTATTTTGATGGGTGCATTATAATATCTTGTGGATTATAAGCAATTTAATTGAATCAATTCATCTAAATAAGACTCCATCAGGCAATCGCGAATAAACAGTTTTACGAACAAACCCACCGTCATTGCGAGGAGCCTAAGCGACGCGGCAATCTCCTCAAGTTTAAGTCATTTTCAAAAAATACGACAGCATGATGAGATTGCCACGTCGTTCCTCCTCGCAATGACGTGGTTCTTTTTTTTCTTTCTGGAAAGTTTCTTAAGGTCATACTTATGGCTTAAAAACCTTATAATATTTTGTGGATTTTAAGCAATTTAATTGAATCAATTCATCTAAATAAGACTCCGTCAGGCAATCGCGAAAAAACAGTTTTACGAACAAACCCATCGTCATTGCGAGGAGCCTAAGCGACGCGGCAATCTCCTCAAGTTTATGTCATTTTCAAAAAATACGTCGGCATGATGAGATTGCCACGTCGTTCCTCCTCGCAATGACGTGGTTCTGTATTTCATCAACTTAATCGACAAGTATAAAGTTCGTCTCTTGGGAATATTTGGTGTTTTCCAACACAAAATAAGTGGCAACAAACAAAACCAAAACTACGCTCATAATAACCACTCTTTTTAGACCGAATTTTTCCTTTTTAGTTGTATCGCAAATGCCCCCAGGGCATTTATTTAGTTTCATATTCAGGCGTTGATATAGTAGGCAACCCAAACATATGCCAAAAGCCGATTCAAGAAACATCAAAACCAAACAAACAATGCAAATATAAAACCGCGCCCATGAAACCAAATCAAATACAATGTAGTAGGTCATGACAACACCGAGCAACATGCCCAAAATCCACGCAAATTGTTTGGGTTTTGCTTCAACCCAGTCTGGCTCTTGATTGGAAACAATCAAACCACCCAATGACATGTATGGTGCGTATTTTGGATTAAAAACAGTGCGGATAAAAAATTCAAAGATAAAAGTAATGGAAAACAGTTCTGCCCATAATAAAGTCCGAAAAATATAAACTGAAAACAAGCTCAATAAACCCAGTAAAAACATAATGCCCGCACTGGCACGCGCTTCGCGCTCATTAATGACTTTGAAATCGTACTCGGGTATTGTTTCACCAAAATTAAATAAAACACTCACTTATTGACTCCCATCATCAATCAAATCCAGTGGAATATACCCCGCTTTTTTAATGGTTTTTATAATTTGCGTCAAGTTGGTTTTGGTTTTATCGTATTGCACCACTACTTGTTTATCATCTGATGATGCTTTGACAGACACCACACCTAAAATTTCTGAAACATTTTTCTCCAATGTAATTTCACAACCCATACAGGTCATGCCATCCACGCCAAGCACTTGCTTTATCACATTAGACTTTTTGATAACCACTTTTTCGCTTTCTTGTTGCGGTGAACACGAGATTGTTGCTAATAAAACAATTATAATAAGTACATAATGATAAATAATTTTTTGCATAAAAAGCTTCTCTTTTCGATTAAGTCTTCTAGTAAAGACTTGTAAGTTTTATAAAGGTTCAAATTAAGCCCAAGATTTTCTTTATTTAATTTCTTAATAATTTTTTGCCATTTCAGACTTGAAAAAATGGACAAGAGGTATTAATTATTCACATAATTCCACGCAAGAATTCAAAGCCAATCTGCTCTTGCTGTGGAAAAAGAAATACGATTTACGATCACCAAAGTCAACGAGACTTTGAATTCGTGCCACTTTGGGGCTTCAAAGTCTTTTTACGTTACAAATTAAGGCGTGTTAATTGCACAACTTGTGGTGTAAAAATTGAACAAATCCCATGGGCAACATCTAAAAATACTTTAACCAACACCTACGCACAATTTTTAGCACATTGGGCAAAGAAACTTTCGTGGTTAGAAGTTGCTCGTTCGTTTAAAACATCGTGGTATCATGTTTTTCAGGGAGTAAAACAGGTTGTAGAATATGGA
>JALSLV010000108.1 GCA_026988115.1 Lysobacterales bacterium
TCGTCTATCTCAAAATAATTTGATGCAGAAATGGGGATTTCTTGTAGTCCCAACTTGTTGATTTTGTTATGAATGGTCTAAGCCTATCCGCTCTTGGACTGCGTTATCAGCATTTGCTTTAGAATGACTAGGACTGCATGCTGATGCCTTGCCAAGAACAAATAGGCTTAGACTGAATTTGCGGTATTATGTCGCGAGGTTAATATTAGCCGTATTGTTTCTTGCATTGGCATTTCACCATCCTATTGAAGAACTTATAATAAAGATTAATGATAAAAACTGGTATCAAGATCAAGCAACCCTCATTGAATCCCATGTAGAAGAAGTCAAAACAGAAGGGCAATCCCAGCCAATTAAGTATCGCATCTATGCACACTACCAATACAAATCCATGGGGACAACGTACGAATCACATAGCATTAGCAAGTTTGGAAAGTACCTTACAACCAACAGTAAGAATGAAGCTTATGAAGCAATTAACAGCTATTTAAAAGCAGGAAGTTTGATTGAGGTGAACATTAGTAAAAACCCACCTAAACGTTCATATTTATTTCGAAATAAACTCCCCAGCAGCAATAACCAACTAGAAATCATCATGTTAGTCTTTGCTTTGCTAGCTGTCTATGCACTGAATATAACCCTAAAGCAATTGAGAAACCTTTCACAAAAAGACATTAAAGCCAAACATTCTAAACATTTTGGTCAACCAATTTCCTAAAAAGCGTTAGAACAGTTATAAATAATTTAACAGGAGAAAATCATGAAAATTAAACACCTATTAACACTCGCCGCACTGTCTGTGTCTTTGCATATAAACCCAGCTCTTGGTCAAGACAACATAACAATTGTCGCACCAACCTCTGAAGCAGCCGATGGACTGGATTTGCAAGCAGTCAGTGAGTTATTTGCTGAAACAAAAAATCTTGAAGATTTTGAAAAAGCCTTAAATGATCCAGATGAAGGATTAAACAACCTCGACTTGGATGGCAATGGAGAAGTGGATTATATTCGTCTGGTCGAAGAAGTTGCCAATGACGCTCACCTCATAATATTACAAGCAGCCATTGGTCCTGATGAATTTCAAGATGTTGCCACCATAGAAGTTGAAAAAAGTGGTGACAATTACACCATGCAAGTTCATGGTAATGTCCTTATCTATGGAGAAAACTATTATTACCACCCAACACATGTACACATCCATACCTGGCCAATTATCACCTGGATTTTCCGTCCAGCTTACCGCCCTTATCATTCGCGCTTTTATTTTGGCTTTTACCCAAGGTGGTGGCATCCTTTCCACCCATTACACCACACCGTCTACAGAAATAGAGTTGTTCGCTATACTGGAAGAAATACGTTTGTTGCCAAACATGTGAGCCGTGTCCATACCATTAATCGCTTCAATTACAAACCTCATACATCAAAAAAAGTGACTAATAGAGTGACTGTCAGACACAATGGCAGAACCACAACAGTTAAAAAAACCAAAAAAGTAACGCATCATAGGAATGGCAACACTACGGTTAAACGCACAAAAAAAGTTACAACTAAGAAAAATGGTCGCAAGAAAACGGTGAAGAAAACTCGCGTTAAGAAAAAAAGATAAACCAACATGGGTAAAACAAAAAACATAGTTCATTGCGAGGAGCATAAGCGACGCGACACCAAACGGCAAGGACAGCCGTTTGGTGCCACGTCGTCCCTCCTCGCAATGACCTGATTCTTTTTAAGCTTTAATAAAAAAAAGTGACAATAAACTATAAAAGCCCTTTCGCTGTGCGATAAAGTCTTTTTATTGAAAATTACTGTTGCAATTGTTCCAACAATCCTTGGTTTTCAGCCTTCCATGCTTCGTTGTAGGCTTCTTTGGCTTCTAGCATAATGGCAAGGGCTTCCACTTTTTTACCTAAATTACTTAACACTTGGGCTTTAATTTCTAAATAAGGGTTGGGATTGGGGTTGTATTGTTCAATATTGGTTAATATTTCTAGGGCTTTATCGGGGTCGCTATCTTGGTATATTTTTGCCATGACATTTTGCGCATCCACATAAAACTTAAAATCCGAGGAGACTTTTGCTTGTTCGGAAATTTTATTGATTAAGGCTATGGCTTCATTATTGTTGTGTATTTGTTGATAAAAACGTGCCAAATACAAATCCATATAAATTTGATAACGTTCTAAGCCAGGGTTTTGAAATAATTTGTTTTTCTCTCTCCAAGCCGCCTCAAAATTCACTTTGTCTTTTCGAGCAACTAGTATCTCCATTTGCAAAAATACGTTGTTAAGCAACATGCCCATATTGCTGGTTTTTTTTGCCAATGCGGAGGCTTTATCCAGTTCTTTCTGGCAATAATCAAAATTATTGAAGTTTAATTCTAGGGAGATATCGTAAAAATTGTAAATCAAAGTAATGTGATCCGATTTGATTTCGCGTGCTATTGTCGCAATGCGATCAATCACCTCACGCGCTTCGGTGAATAATCCTCGTTCTATAAGATACGATGCCAAAACTCCTAAACCTGTTCCCATGGCGACACTTTTATCGTCATTTATTTCCATTAAGCTGATAGACTGTCTTTTTAAATCCAAACCTTTTTGCCATTGGTTGTTAAAAAACAATAACACTGACATACTATCCAAAATCTGTGCTTGGTCTTTAATATCATGAGCTAGTTTTGCATAGTATAAGGATTTTTCAAATAGTTTATAAACATCATCGCCAGTTGAAGTGTTGTTTAATAGTTTTGCTTGTCCATAATAACTTTGAGCAAATAATCTTGGAAACAACTTATCATTGATATTAAGGATGGCTTGTTTATAAAATTTAAGGGAATCAACGGCATTGCCCAAGTAAGAATAGGAATCAGCAAGAATAATGTTAATTTTCGCTTTTTTTAACTCACCAACATTCTGGTTTTGACTAAGAAAACCCGTCAACTCATCAACCGATTGGGTAAACTTATTTTTAAACATATAGTTTTGGGCAATGTTCATATGAATAACCGCACTGTTATTCTTATAAAAAGGGGTAGAAATCAAAGTCTTGAGTTGTAACAAACTTTTATCGTATTGACTTAATTGAGTATAAACTTGCGACAACATTAAACGTGCTTGGTAATTTTTGTCATTGTTTTGTAAAACATCATCCAGTATTTGTTTGCTCTTTAACCAATTTTTGCTGTCATAGTAGTGTTTGACTTGCATTAATTGTTCTGCATCGGCGTTATTGATGAATAATTCACCAACACCTTTGTGGAAATTTGCTACAAATTGGTTTTGGGCATTGCTTAACTCGATTAAACTGCTTGCACTTATTTTAACCGTTTTGACGGTTTTCATGCCCTTAGTGATTTCTATCACCGCATCGTAAACTTCGCCATGTTTTTTGACCCGTGTTTGCATCATGACTAAATAATTATCAATTTGCCAATTTTTATTTAAAGCCTCATTTGCAGATTGACTTATATCATCAAATAGGACTTTTCCTTCGGAATTCAGGTTGTTAAAAGTGGATTTTATCAGCTTATTAATGTTTTTAGCATCCGCAGCATTGGTGTTTTCATCAAACACCATTGGTAACATTAATAGGCGTTGGTTTTTGTTGAGGTGTTCGATAGGGATTGCTTTACTCTCGTGCGTATTTTGTTTAACAACAAACCAAACAATCCCCGCAATAAGGATTAAAACAGGAAAAATAAAGCTAAATTTTCTCTTTAATTTTGTATCAACAGCTAAATCTTGATTGGTATCACTTTTTACTTGCTTGCGTTCAACCTTGCCTTCAAAACTAATGCCATGACCAAAATGAGTTACCAAAATTTTTGGTTTTAATGGGTCTTCTTCAATCACATTGCGTAATTTTGATAAGGTTTTTTCAATGGAGTTTTCCGTAACGGTTCGTCCCCACACTTCATCCATTAAGGTTTGTTTGGAAATAGTGGTATTGGGGTGATTGATAAAATAATTAAATAATTTACGCTGAATTTTGGTGAGCTTATATTCTTCCACAGATTTCACCACTAAACCATTGGAATCATCGTAGGAAAAGTTGTTGATTTTGAGCAGCATAGAATAAATTATTTAAAAAAATGGTTGATTAGTCATAGTAACGTATTGGCGATTATTTTTAAATTCATTCTAAGTATTCTGCTTAAATAATTCTTAGTAAAACACCTGAAAACAAGTAAATACTTAACCACAAGTAAAAAGTCAGCAAATAGTCAGGCAATGGTCAGGCAATGGTCAGATGTCAGATTTATACAAAAGCTATACTTCAGCCCTAAAATTAACAAATAATTGAGGAAAGCAAAATGTCAAATAACTTTTGTAAAACGACCTGCCTATTTTTACTACCAATGATTTTATTATCTACAAAATTATTGGCAGCCCCCAGTGATCATTTTGTTACCACGTGGGAAACTACCGTTGGTGATACGATTATTACCATTCCAACTTTTCCGGGTGAAACTTATAGTTATGCCATTGACTGGGACAATGACATGGTTCCTGATGAAACAGGTATCACAGGTGATGCCACACATGATTATGGTGTTGCTGGTGTACATACCATTCGTATATTTGGCACTTTTCCACAAATCTATTTTAATAATTCAGGTGATAAGGACAAGATATTAAGTATAGACCAATGGGGAACAAACTCTTGGGCTTCAATGGATAGTGCCTTTGAAGGCACATCAAATTTAATCAATAAAGCCAGTGATATCCCTAATTTAAGTAATGTAGTTACACTATTACAAATGTTTTTTCAAGCAAGTTCTATAGGCTCACCATTAGATACAGGTAATTGGAATTGGGACATAAGCAATGTTACAGCATTCGGTAGCATGTTTGACCAAGCTACATTATTCAACAAAGATATTGGTAACTGGGATACTACCAATGCTGAAATATTTTCAACCATGTTTCAAAACGCCTCATCATTTAACCAAGACATAAGCAATTGGTCAACAGCAAATGTTATCTCAATGGGCAGTATGTTCAATCATGCCACTTCATTTAATCAAGATTTAAGTGGTTGGAACTTTGAGGCTGTATTCTTAGGTTTTAATAATTTTCTTATAGATACACCTTTTTCAACAGAAAATTATGATGCTTTATTGATCGCATGGGATAATCAAAATGTGCACTCTGGATTACTTCTTATTGTTGGTACTATTTCTTATTGTTCACAAGCAGCAGTTGATGCACGGGCAAACTTGACTACTAATGATGGCTGGATGATTACCGATGGTGGTCACACAAATGCTTGTGATGTTCTTTTTGAAAATAGCTTTGAAAATGTTATTGTTGTTAAAACAGCTCGAAAACAAATCACTTATGATTTCTCAAAAATCAATCCAGACACATTGGGATACCAACCCGAAATTATCATAAAGGGTCTGGATGATAACAACAAAGTAAACATGAAAATACATATCAGAAATGATTTAGGCATTTTTCAAGTCAGAGCAAGTTACCTTAGAGATAAAAAGTGGTTAGCGCAGCAGTGGATAACGATAGAAAACAATAAAACAATAACATTACAATGGTGAATAAAATGATTGGGGAAAACAAAATGAAGAAATCGATACATTTATTAATATTAATACTCATAACATCTTCATCAGCATTTTCTGGGGTTCTAACTTGGTTAAATCCTCCTGAATTTGATATAGGCTATGAAGGAAATAGTGCCGATAGTACAAGTTATCTCGGTATTTCAGCCAATGGTCAATACGTTACATTTGTAAGCACTTCATCCAACTTGGTTGCCAATGACACCAATGGCACTCAAGATTATTATGTTAAAAATCTTGATACTGAGCAAATTACTATAATTAATACAGATGAACAAGGTGTTTTTCTTCCTTCATATTCTGTTGGAAATACGACTAACCCGACAAATGACGGCAAATTTATTGCCTTCACCAGTTCAGCAGATAGCTTGCCTTTTCCATCTAATAGCATTACAGCCTATCATTTGTACATTAAAGATATTGAGACAAATGCCGTTCATACACTATTATATAATGGTACAGCAGTTGTTACGACAGATTATCAAATTCATCTATCCTCAGATGGTTTATTTTTCTATTTTACTACTGATGATTCCTTGGCTGCAAATGATTTAAACACGACAAGCGATGTCTATGTGTATGACAAAACCAATGCGACTTATGAACTTATAAGTATAGACAGTAATGGATTTGCCGCCGGTTTCTCTACGCTTCTCTCTGTTTCTAACAATGGTCGTTTCATCAACTTTGAATCAAATGGTGATGTATTACCCGTTGTCAATGGCTTAACGGGAACTTTTGGTTTTATTCGTGATCTTGATTTTAGTACAACCAATATTTATACCGTTGATAACTTGGACGTACCAGTAGCTGACTCTTTGGATGCCAGTGAAGTCTCAAATAATGGAGTCACTTATTTTTGTTCCTCAAGTGATCTTATTGATGCTAATGACAATAATGGCTTGAATGATTTGTTTGTCTATGACGCGGGTATTGTCACTTTGTTTCCTTTTCCTAATATGGCTACAGGTATTAGTGATTTCGGATGTGATGAAACAACTAAAATTAATGTAAGCAACAACAATTCAAAATTTTATTTGCTGCATCAATCTAACCAAATAGTTCCACCCATTATAAGCGATGGTAATAAAGTCATGTTTATCAACTTAACAACACAACAAAGTTTTATTGTCAGTCAAGTTAACAATGAAGGGTTTGAAGTTTTAAACCTAAATGCTTCTGATAATTTAAGTGATATTATCATCGCAACCAAATCAACTGTTGGTTTAGCAACAATTCAAAGCACGCAAATTAAGGCTGTGCACTTTAACAATCAGACAGGGTTTGATGTTATTTCAAAGGCTGTAACCCCACCTCAAATACAAAATTCTTCAATTGGTGGAGGACATATATCTCATGACCTGAATTGGGTTGCGTATATGAGTAATGCCGACAATATAGTTCCGAGGGTTATCAATGAAAATTCTAGGGATTTGTATTTAAAAAACCGCAATACAGGCGTAATAAACAGAATCGGTTATGAGTTGGAATACGAGCCATATGGTTTTAATGCATTTTTTAGTATGTCCAGCAATGGACGATACAGCGTTTTTAGAAGCAATTATTCGCAAGATGCATCACATACACTACTGGATAATGTTTACCTGTTTTTATACGACAATTTTGATCAGAGTCATACTCAAATTGCCAGCTCGTGTAACAGCCCAAAAGTGAATAATGATGGAAATGTCGTTTTCTCTTCAACAAACGGTACATTAGTAGCCAATGACAATGGAGGCAGAGATGTTTTCATCTATGACAAGGTCAATGCCACTATTCAGATAATAAGCGTCAATGACCAGAATTTACCAGCTAATAATCTAAGTGAGACTCCAGATATAGGTGGTTCAGGAGTTTCTACATGGATTGTTTTTAGTTCTCGCGCTACTGATTTAATAGCCAATGATAATAACAACATGAAAGACGTCTTTATGGTTAACTGGCCTAGTGGGCAGATTTCCCGCATCTCTGAAATAACTGGTGTGGGAGGCGATTTATCCTCGGATAATCCACGTATATCAAGCGATACCACAACAATCACATTTGAAACAAAATCAAGTAATTTAATAGGAGCTGCAGCAACTAGCAACCCACAAGTTATGGTTTATGATAGAGTGCTAAACTCTTTAAATGTTATCAGCTATGACTATTTAGGCGGCTTTGCAGGAACGTATATAAATAATCCAATGCCCTCAGCTAATGGCAGATTCATTGCATTTCACACCACAGTCAAAGTGGTAATAAATGACACTAACAATGATTTTGATATTTATGTATTTGATAGGCAAACAAATCAAATGACTCGAATTAGCCAATACCAAGATGGCACAGATTATGACACACATTCTATTCTTTATGACCTGATTGTTGATGATAGCCAAAACCCACCATTAATCAATGTATTGTTTTATAGTCAAAATCATCTTATTAATAATTATTTTGGTTTAAACATACCACCAATTTCTAACCAACAACTCTATTTAATGCAATCTGGAGGCACACCTAAAAGCATACAACTTGACATAACTGGAAATGGTGAAGTTGTAGACAATATAGGCTTTAACTGCATAACTAACTGTTCACAAACCTACGAATTGGGTCAAAGTGTTACACTCACAGCAACTGCAAACAGTGGTTCTGCATTTATGCACTGGCAGGGAGATGAATGTAACAATTCTAGCAACTTAAATTGTACTGTTTATATCAATGACAATAAATCAATACAAGCTATTTTTGCAACAGTCACTGACACGATTTTTAATAACGGTTTTGAAAACTAAAACCAGGAAAATATTATGAATAAATTAATTTTACTAATTACCTTCACTCTCATACTAACGGCATGTGGTTCAGATAACGACAACACCAGCGTTGTAAAAGAAGATTTAGAGCCGACACAGTTGTCATTCACATCAAAACCAACCGATGAACAAGTCCTTTCTTTTTTACAAAAAAAAGGTCGATTTAATATTGAACTATCAGACAATGCAGGTAAGAACTCGACTTACCAACTCCGCAAAAGGTGGCAAAAGGGTTTTGCCTACAAAATCAATGCCAAAATTGAAGAATTTCCTGATGCAATTTTACGCGTAGGTGGATTTGTTCAATTTCAAATTAATGGTCAAAACTACGACTTTGATGTGGTAAAACCATTAACCACACAAGTATTGGGATTAGACATTCCTAAAGAGAGTGTGCTGCTTGATTTAATACAGAAAAACATAAAAGTGGCATTGACTAACTACCGTGACCTTGTTTTCAAAGAACCACAAATTACTTTAGCTAGCAAAGAAGATAGAGATGAATTTTGGTACACACCAAACTCATTCAAAGTCAAATTTAATATAATTTCTTCAGCCAAAGTTGGTAGTAGCAAAGTCGAAACCACTCAGTGTTTAAGAGGTTTGCGTTTTTACCGAGATAAAATAAAAGAGCCTTTTAATCGGATTGTTGGTGAATTAACTAAATGCAGAGTTTTAGAGACCAAGCAATATAGCAATTCAGATTTTAACAAACTTCCAACACTGGCATCCATACAAAAAGAAAAACAAGCACAAGCTGAATTAGCCAATCTGGTTGATATTGACATACCAGATTTTAAGGATGAAAAAGAAGCCATGCGTTTTGTTTATAAAACACTGTATAGTGCCGATAAAGAAACAGCCAAATCCTTGATGATGAAAATGTTTGCCGATATGGCATTTATGCAAGATTCACATGCACAACTCAGTGGTGAAGGCTATAGAATAATGCGCGCATTGAATTACTCATTATTTGAAACTGAAATAACTTTTAGTCAATCCTATTGCCCGCAAATGTTTGTCAAAAGATTAGACGGTGACTCTGGTGAGTTTTGGGATGCGTTAAAAAAATCAAAATTCAGAATATCTATTCAAAAATCTGGTGGGAAAATGGTTAGAGGTAAAATGGTTGGAGAAAAATATAAACTGTCTAATTTGGAAATCTATACCATATCAAGAAAAAATGACATTGAAATTCTAAAGTCATGGCAACTCGATGAATTGTGTGAGGACACAGTTAAAAAAGTTAAACTATTTTAACTGGTTCTAAATCAGGAAATGGATTGACTATTTCCTGATTTTTTTCACTGTGGTAGGTGGAAACCAAGGCATTTTTAGATTGTTGGGTTTTGTTTCTTCCTGCTGCGTGAAAAACCGCCGCATGGAAAAACAATAAATCCCCTTTATTTAATTCAACATCAACAGATTTTTTAAGCCATTTTTGATTACAGGCTAAATCTTTTCGCAAAAACAAGCGTTCATCCAAACATTCCCTAGGCGTATCCCAGTGATGAGAGCCAGGAAGCACTTGTAAACAACCATTTTCGACTGTTTCATCTCCTAATGGCAACCACGTGTTTATGAGCTCTTGATTAGCAAAGTTCCAATAACGAATGTCTTTATGCCAATGTGTTTCTGAAGAATATTGCGGTTGCTTGGTCATGATGCAATTGTGGTGTGATTGCACCAAATAAAGTTTTTTAGAATCAAACAATGCTTTTAACACACGGGTTGCTTTATCGTTTATTTGCCACTGAGCAAAAACGTCATCACGAGAGTAAGCCAACAACAAACGCCTGATGGTATCTCCGCCTTTTTCTTCTTTTGTTTGAGGAGACCCAGGGTAATGCACTTCTTGTTCGAGTTCAAAAGGTTTCACACGCGCCTTTAAGTGTTCAATAACTTTATCTTGTATTTGTGAGACCTGTTTTGTATCGACAAAATTGCGTTTAACCAAATAACCATTTTCATGGAAAAAGTTAATCTCGTCTTTTGTTATGAGTGTTAATGATTGCATGGATGAATTTTACCTAAATAATCAACAATCGAAAGATTTTAACGCCTTTGAATAAAAGATAAGTTGATAAGCGTCAAAACTATGGGTTGTTTGCATTGATAAAATTACTGAATTTATTCGTCCCAAAGCCAATCCGAAAGCCTTTGACTTGAGTGCAAAATAAATTTGATGGAAAAATCAAGAATCCTGTTTCATTTGCCACTAAGCGAGCCACTGATTCGGTAGAAATTGACTCATCTTTCAACAAAGCAAAAACACAACAACCCACTTTGGGGATGATAACATTCACCTCATGACCCTGCACATGCGTTAACTGACTTAATTGCTTTTTATTTTTTAGAATAATAGCTAAATTGCGTTGGCTCAGTTTGTCTGGGTATTTTAGCACTTCAGCCGCTAAAGCTTCATCAATTTGCGAATTACACACCGATAAATAACCCTTAACTTCATTCACTTTCTTCAACAATTGAGTGTTGTGACATGCCAACCAACCCACGCGAATCCCAGGAACTGCATAACCTTTAGAAATCACACCGACACTCATGCCTTTTTCATAACTATCGGCAACTGTCGGCAATTGGTATAGAGTTTTATGTTCAATACCCCTAAAAACCTCATCGGACAACAACCACACACCGTATTGACGACACAAGCTAATCAATGCATCAAATTCAATCAAAGTTAAAGTCGCACCTGTGGGATTATGGGGGAAATTTATCACAAATAATCGGCACCCTGCCTTAAAGTATTTCTCTACTTTATTCAAATCAAGCGACCAGTTATCCTTGCAATCTAGTTCAATTGTAGAAACTTCACAACCCAAATTAAGTGGAATTTGCAACAAGGGTTGATAAACCGGCGATACAGCCAAAACTTTATCGCCTTTTTGAAGTAAAGCGTTATAGACACAAAACAAAGCCTCTTGTGCGCCTGCAAAAGTCATGATTTCAAAATAAGCTGTTTGAGAATAGTGAAAATCGGATAGCGTTTGCCGCAAAGCCAAAGTCCCTTCATCTGGGGCAAAACCCAAATTGACATCGGACAAAATATCGGCAAAACTTCGTCCAATTGTTTGTTCTAATTCACCCTGAGTAAAGGGTTGAGGATTAGTCCCGTGCATACTGATAAGATTCTGCCCCACAAAAGAAGCCGAAAATCCAGCCATACCGAGTTGTGGAAAGTTGTTATTCATTTTTTTGATTTGTTGAGTTATCTTGTAAATTTTGTATTTTCGATACTTTTAAAAAATACAAAAAAATAAATGTAACACTAACCGATATAAGTAAACTATACAAAGATGGCACATTTTTAGATACTACAGCAATTACAAGAACTACTGCTGATGGAAGTAAAATAGAGTTGCCATCATCAATGAAAAATGTTGGACTAATTAATAAGCTTATTGGGGAAACTTCTATTATTTTCATCAATATTTTGTTTACTATATTTTTCGAATAATATTTTACTACTTTAGTAAAAATGAATGCTAAGACTCCAAAAAAAGCAAACATATACAAAGAGAAATCTAAAGTAGAACCTCCTGAAGCCCAAACTGTAGGAGTTATAAGAAAACCACAAATGATGACTCCTCGTTCCCACGCTTCGAGTTGTAATTTATACCTTCTTGTTTTACCTATAGTCATATTTATTACCTCTTTTACCCGTCATCACACCTAACTCTTGAGTCTAACAATTCTAAATAAAACCACGATACTCGATGAGATTGCCACGTCGTTCCTCCTCGCAATGACAGCTCTAAAAACAATTACTTTTAGGCTTTAACAATTTTATTATGAATCGTTCCAAAAATATTATCACCATTTTCAGCTAACATCTTGATTTCGACATCATCGCCAAAACTCATAAATGGTGTGGTGGCTTTGCCATCTTTAATCACTTCTAGTACGCGTTTTTCAGCCAAACAAGAAGAACCCAAGGATTCATCTTCATTGGCAATCGTGCCTGAACCAACCATCGCACCTGCTGATAATGGACGAGTTTTGGCAGCATGGGCGATAAGTTGTGCGAAGTTGAATTGCATATCAACACCAGCATCAGGAAAACCAAACCATTCGCCGTTATAGCGTGTGTGCAAAGGCAAATGCACTTTAGTGTCTTGCCATGCATCGCCCAACTCATCAGGTGTCACAAAAAATGGAGACAAAGCCGTCGGTGGCTTGGATTGCAAAAAGCCAAACCCTTTTGCCAATTCAGCGGGAATTAAATTACGCAAAGAAACATCGTTTAAGATACAAACTAGTTTGATGTGCTTTGCCGCCTCTTCTACCGAAACTGCCATCGGCACATCATCGACTATCACTGCCACTTCTGACTCAAAATCAATGCCGTATTCCTCGCTGGTAACAACCACATCCGCATGGGCGGCTAAAAAGCTATCGCTGGTGCCTTGGTACATCAATGGGTCAACCAAAAAGCTTGGTGGCATTTCAGCTCCACGGGCTTTGCGCACACGTTCCACATGAGCAAGATATGCACTGCCATCTAAAAACTGGTGCGAGCGTGGCATGGGTGCATCAAGCATTGACAAATCCAATTCGAAAGCATCCACGATTTCATCATTGTTCAATTTTTTATAGACTTCAACAAGTTGTGGCGACAATTCATTCCAATCATCCAAAGCTTGTTGCATGGTTGTGGCAATTTCATTGACCATTACGGCGTTACGATTATCACGACTAACGACAAGTAATTGTCCATCACGTGTTCCGTTATTTAATGTTGCTAATTTCATTTTTTATCTCTGTATTTTTTTATTTACTCATATCGGGTAGTTGGCTTTAGTCAACTCATAAAATCGTAGATTTTATAAATAAAAATGTTGACTGAAGCCAACTACCCGAATAAATTTATTACTTTATTTTCCAACTATCAATATATTCTTTCCACTCAGTTTGTTCCAGCTCTGTAGTGATTTCCAATGGATCACGGGTATCAATCATCACAGCCACTTCATCAGTCATGGCATTATCTTGTTTAAAGGCTTTTTTCATGGCTCCAGGGTGCGGGCCATGGGTGAAACCTTGTGGGTGATAGGTTATCATACCCGGGTGTATATTGTCGCGTGAAAAGAAACTACCCATGTGATAAAACAACACTTCATCGTAATCATCGTTGTTGTGGAAAAAGGGTATCTTTAAGGCTTTTTCTGCCGTTTCAAATAATCGTGGCACAAAAGTACAAATAATAAACCGATTGCCAATGAAAGTGGTGTGAGCCGATGGCGGCACATGGTATTTGTGGCTCATTAAAGGTGAAATGTCACGCCAATTCAGTTTAATCGGCATTAAATTTCCACGCCAACCCACCGCATCCAGTGGATTGAAAGGGAATATTTGGCAACTCATTTTGTTTCTGTGTTTAATTAAATGCGTCCATGTTTCGTTATCATTTTGTTGCGCCTTAAAGGTTTCATTAATCGCTGGCACTTCTATTACTGCTGGATCAACAATTGCATTCGGCCCCAACAAACCTTTATCTGGAAATTGATAATGAGCATTAGTGCATTCTATCATCAAAATTTCACACAATTCATCCATTTCTAAACGCCATTTGGTGCAACGTGGCAACATAAAGTAATCGCCTTCAGATAATTTGATATGCCCATAATCGCAAAACACATCGCACTGACCTGCATGAATAAACAACATCTCATCGCCATCGGCATTGCTAACCAAATGATTCATGCTTTCATCTATTTTGAGCATTCTCACCTTAATTGAAGCATTGTGCATGATGATTGGAGATTTGTAGGGGCTGCTTTCAATATCGGTTATTTTATTGGTATCAAAAGCCCGTGGTTGAAGCTCGCCCTCAAAATCTATCCAACCAGTTGGCATGTTTTTGTGGTAAAAATGCGCAACTGGTCCAAAAAAACCTTCTTTACCCACTTCGCGCTCAAAAGTCCCTTCTGGCAAATCAAAATGGGCTTGTTTGGCAACTACCCCTTCTTTTTTAAATGTTTGTATCCAGTTTTTCATTATAAAAACCCCCTTCTTTTTTGATCCAATTCAATCGAGTCAAATAAAGCTTGAAAGTTACCTTCACCAAAACCTTGATTGCCTTTGCGTTGAATGATTTCAAAGAAAATTGGACCAATGCAATTTTGAGTAAATATCTGCAGCAGTATTTTTTCTCCAGTTTCTTCATCAGCATCAATCAAGATGCTGTTTTCCTGTAATCGCGGTATATCTTCATCATGTTTTTTAACGCGTTGATCAATAATAGTGTAATAAGTGGCTGGTGTCACAAGAAAATCAACTCCTGCTGCTTTAATGGATTCAATTGTTTCATAAATATTTTCTGTGTACAAGGCAATATGTTGTATGCCCTCGCCTTTGTATTCATCTATGTATTCATTGATTTGTGATTTTTTATCGGGGGATTCATTCAAAGGGATTTTTACCGAACCGTTAGGCGAACGCATTGCTTTTGATGTCAATCCTGTCTGCGAACCTTTGATATCAAAGTACCTAATCTGTTCAAATTGAAACAAATCCACATAATATTGTCCCCATTTTTCCATATTACCATAATAAACATTATGGGTTAAATGGTCAATAAATGTCAGTCCAACACCACTTGGGTATTGATTCATACCAACAATATCATCAAAGTCATTATCCAACAATTCTTTGTAATTTTGCTTATCCACCAAATACAAAACTGCTCCACCAATACCCTTGACCGCAGGCAAGTTTAAATCGCCTTTAATTTCTTGCGAACCATTTGCTAACGCGTGTTGCAAAGCAGATTTGGCATCATCAAACACAATAGAAAAACCATTGGCACAAGGTCCATGTTCTGTGGTAAATTTATCCGCAAATCCTTGTTTTTCATTATTTAAAATAAAATCAATGCTGCCTTGCCTAAACAGTGTCATGTCTTTTGTCTTGTGCTTTTTAATAGCACTAAATCCTAATCGCCTAAATAAAACATCTAAATCCTTAGGGTTTTTTGATGCATATTCAATAAAACCAAATCCATTGATTGTATTTGTTTTTTGATTTGTCATAATAAACAACCTAAATTATAAATTACGGCTATTTTAAGTATTTTTAGTTTCAAATGAAACTATTTTATAAGAATTAGTTACAATTGAAACTATTACCCAAATCCCGATAAAGAAAAGCGAATTAGAGTACAATCAATTGGTGCGTATAGCAAATCAATAAAATTCGCAGTCACCTTATTGGTGATAAGACATTTTCTTGGTTTGCTAGACGTGCTAATGGGTTGTGCTATAATCGTGTTTTCACTATCTGGATTTGGGTATTATGGAATTAAATAAATTTTTACCTTACCAACTTTCTGTGTTGAGCAATAAAATTAGTGCGGGAATCGCCAAGTATTATCGTCAACAATACAACATCTCCGTTTCGCAATGGCGCGTATTGGCTTTATTATCAGATAAAGGCAATCAAACTGCCAAAGAATTAACCATAAAAAGCCAGATGGATAAGGTCCGAGTTTCGCGAACCATGAAGTCCTTAGAGGAAAGAAATTTTATTTCTCAACAAGCATGCCAAAAAGACAAAAGAGCTCGCCGATATAAACTGACAAAAGAAGGGGACGCTCTAATAAATGAAGTCAAACCCAAAGCCATTGCATTTGAAAAACGCTTACTTGAGACATTAAGTACCATTCAAATTGACGAACTGCAAAACTGCCTACAAGCGTTAAACTCACAAGTCGACAAAATTACCGAAGAAATCTAATTTTTTCAAAAAATGTACTTGACAAAAATCGCTATAACATAGAAAATGCACGCCCTCAAGGTAACGCACAATCAAAATGGTTATGTAGCTCAGCTGGTTAGAGCACGGCATTCATAATGCCGGGGTCGGTGGTTCAAGTCCACCCATAACCACCATTTTTTAGCCCGTATGGGCTCATAAATTCCTCTACTCGAAACTAAAAAATACTTATTTATAATTCATAAACTCGCATTTTGTTAGCATTGATTAGAGAAAATTCTAAACCCTTCTGTACTGAAGAGCTACAGTTAATATAAAAATCGAATTCCGTTATATTTAAATACTCATAAGGGTAGTTGGCTTTAGTCAACTTTTTTAGATTTTTTCATTTATTGAAAATACTCATAAACATAGTATATATAGAGTTGTTTAGGTGAAATTGGTTTTCTTGGTGTTGGAGAATCTTCGAGTTCTTGTTTAAAATAACCTTTTAAAAATAATGGCAATCCATTTTGTTCTTCCTTAACAGATAAAACATATTTTGCATTAATCATCGCACAACTATCTGAAACTGTAAATAATGGCTGGTGCTGATAATTTATTTTACTTGATAGCATTTTTCCTAATCTAACTTCTGACTCTATAAGTTCACTTTTAAACCTTTGCGGGTTTTCAATATTTTTATGAATAGAACTAAAATAATGCTCAATTTCTCCAGTTCTTTTGTCTTCCCAGAAAATATCCACTACTTGATTTGATTTATTGTATTTATACCCAACCCCTGTTGAAACTCTTGCTTCTCCAGCTCCAACAATATTACCTTTCTTATCAAACTTGTAATAATAATTTGGACAAGGTATCCAACCCTCTGTGCCTTTTTCAGTATCTGAAATTTGCTCCCGAATTTCTTTTATCTTATGCTTTACAATCATTTCTCTATCGAAAAATTGTAAATTTTGGGGTAAACTAGTAAAGCTAAGAACAAGTAAAAACAGTATGAGTATTCTTTTCATTTAACATTACTCACCATTCAAACTCACCCCCTTATAAATCTGCTTGGTCATTTTTTCAGTGGTGATAAAGCCCCAGCTCCATGATTGGTATTTGGCTAATGGGTTGAGTTCGAGGATTTGTTCTTCTGTTTTGCCTTCATCAACTAGTTTACCAATTATTGCACGGGCATCTTCTAGCATGGCGATTGAGTTTTCTAGGTCTTTTTTATTGGCAAGTACGCCGTGTCCTGGGATGATTTTGGTGTTTTCATCCACCAATCCAAGAACTGTTTTTTGTGCTTCGATGTATCCATCCAATGAACCTCCACTACCAAAATCCATGTAAGGAAATATTTTATTAAATAAGGTATCGCCCATGTGGATGACATTAACATTGGTAAAATGCACCGCAGCATCGCCATCGGTGTGCGCATGGGGAAGGTGGAAAACATGAGCATCCATTCCATTTAAATGAAAGTCCATTGATTCAGAAAAAGTTATAACGGGTAAGGCTTCTTTGGGCGCATCCATTTTCTTGCCATCAGAACCTTGTACACCTTTGGTGAGTAAATGCCTGCGCATATTATTTTGTGCCACAATCCAAGCGCCTTTTTTGCCCATGAAGGCATTGTTGCCTGTATGATCGCCATGAACATGAGTATTAATCAAAAAATCAATGGATTTTGGGGTTATATTGGCTAGCGCTTTATTCATTATATCTAAGGTCGATGGCATGGCATCATCGATAAGAACAACGCCATCATCGCCTACCGAAATAGCCAAGTTTCCACCGGTAAATCCACCTACTCCGATAAGCATATAAAGATTATCTGCAACCTTGATGGAATCCCAACTCATTGCCTTTTGCGACTCTTTTGCTGTTACGCTAAATGCTATAAAAATTAAAAATGCAACAACTTTAACTGTATTCATAATAAGCCTCACTATTTGTTTTGTTGTATTCTAGCATAATACGCATCAGAAAATTCTTGCAATTTATCCTCTTCTATCGCTTGACGAATGTGTTGCATTAAATCTTGGTAAAAGTAGAGGTTATGAATCGTATTTAAATGCGAACCTAGTATTTCTTTGCATTTATCCAGATGACGTAAGTACGCACGAGAATAATTTTTACACGTATAACAACCGCAGTTTTCATCCAATGGTTTTGTGTCGTATTGGTGTTTCTGGTTGCGAATTTTGACAACACCATCCCATGTGAATAAATGACCGTTGCGGGCATTACGTGTTGGCATAACGCAATCAAACATATCAACGCCCAATTTAACGGCTTCTATAATATCCTCAGGCTTGCCCACACCCATCAAATAACGCGGTTTATCATCAGGCAATAACGGCGTGGTTGTTTTTAACACTTGTTCGCGTAAATCTTTGGGTTCACCAACCGACAACCCACCGATGGCAAAGCCATGAAAACCAATTTCTTTCAACCCTTGAGCCGATTCTTTGCGAAGTTCATCGTGCATGCCACCTTGGACTATACCGAATAAGGCATTGGAATTTTTGTTAGCAACAAAGGCCTGTTTTGAACGCTTTGCCCAACGCAAGGATAAGCGCATGGATTCTGCCGCTGTCTTTTCATCAGCAGGATAAGGCGTACATTCATCAAATATCATGACAATGTCTGACCCTAATTTAGTCTGAACCGCCATGGACTCCTCTGGTCCCATAAAGACTTTAGAACCATCCACTGGTGAGGCAAATTTTACGCCTTTTTCAGTAATTTTACGGCTTTTAGCTAAGGAAAAAACCTGAAATCCACCCGAATCAGTCAAAATAGGCTTATCCCAATGCATAAAATCATGCAAATCACCGTGTTTTTCAATTACCTCTGTTCCTGGACGCAACATCAAGTGAAAGGTATTGCCCAATATAATCTCAGCACCCGTGGCTTTGACATCTTCAGGAGTCATGCCTTTGACCGTTCCATAAGTGCCAACCGGCATAAAACAAGGCGTTTGCACCGTTCCTCTATCAAAAGTTAAGTGCCCTCTTCTGGCAGCGGGGATTTTTTTATCAGTTTTTGCTAGGGTAAATTTCATAATTTGATTTATTTTTTTCAGCCGTTGATTTTAACTGATTAAACCCTCTTTAATACACTATTTTTCTTATTTCAGTTTAAAACAAAGCTTCTCTAATCAAACAGGTGAACCATCAAACTTAGGTAAGTCATCAACGCACAGATACCATTGTGCCTTATTTCCATAGTAAATATTTTGTTTTGGTCTCATCTTCGGATCATTATCTAAAGAACCCGCAGGAACAATCACCGCTTTACCACTGCGCGATAACCACGGCATTGAAGCACCGCATTTTCCACAAAAACTAGTAGAAAAATACTTAGCCGATGGTAACTCAAATCGCTTTAAATGACTCTCACCTTTTTGCCAAGAAAAGTTTTCAGGTTTGACAAATAAATTACAGGCATGAGCCGAACCCGTTATTTTCTGACAGCGCGAACAATGGCAATACTGAAAAACCAGCGGCTCACCACTAAATTGATAACTCACCTTACCGCATAAACAACTGCCTTTTATTTTTTTATTCATGTTTTACCTCTGTTTTATCTCAAAAAACACCCTGTTAATTATTTTTCCTCTGCGTAGCTGTGTGGCGTTAGCCAAAAAAACTCACTTCTTGCGCCATACCGTCATTTGTGCGATTGTCAACTGGTGCTTCCTCCTTGTTTCTCGAATAACAAAAGGCACATCGTGTTTTTCGAGAAATTCAAAATCTTCATCCAAACATTCGTGTAAGCCATCAAGAGTGGTGAAGTTTTCACCATTGATTTTCTTACCGCCGAGCCAGTTTTCTTTTTCGGTGTATTCTTCTAACCATGTGTAGGGTGAGGTTAATACCAACAATCCCCCTTGATTTAATCGGTGTACCATGTCTTTGAGGAATACTTTGGGTTCGTATAAACGGTCGATTAAATTTCCTGCAAAAATCAAATCATAATCACTGTATTTATCTTTGAGGTTACACGCATCGCCTTGGGTAAATTCAACGTTGTTGGCTTTGTCACCTAAGCCTAAGTCTTCTAACCTAAACTCTTTGAGTGTCGTGAGTTCACCTTCATCATCAATGAGATAACGCACCTTGCCTTTATCGCGTAGGTTGATGGCATTGAGTATAAAGCGTGTGGAGAAATCCAGCGCATCGACTTTTTCAAAATAACGCGCCAACTCAAAACTACTGCGCCCAACTGCGCAACCAATATCTAAAGCCTTACCCGTTTGTTTTACTAATGGCTGTATTTTTTCAATACAGGCTTTAGGGAAGTTTTTGATGCCAAAATAATCTTTGCCGTAGTGAAATTCCAAATATTGCGAAATCAAACTATCGGTTTCATACATATTGTATTGCCCATCAACCAGTGAATCCGATTCAATATAACGAAAGCCTGCATGCTGGAAAAAATGCCGACGAAAAGCATAGCGTGCCTCCCGTAAAATCTCATTGCCTGTTGAAATCCAACTACCACCTTTGATTAAATTGTGCTTGCCATCAAAAGTTGGTACAGAAAAATCATCATAAGCTGGATGCACTTTAAAACCTTTGAGTCCATCAATAGCCGATTCGCTCCATTGCCACACATTACCTATCACATCGTAAAAATCACCTTGTTTGTATTCATTCACAGGACACGATGAGGCGGCAACTTCAAGATTTATGTTAGCACTGTCTCCATAGATATTTTCATCGTATATTCGCAAGTATTCGGGTTCTGTTGGTAGGCGTAGTTTTTTGCCTTTTTTGGCACCAAGCCAATTGCAAAAAGCCTTGGCTTCTAAATAATTGACATCCACTGGCCAACTCCAAGGCATGGCAATTTCTTGACACATCGCTCGGTAGTTAAATCCAGTTTCGGTTTTAACCCAAAAAGTGGGGTGTTGTGCCTTTTTAAAGTCCAGCCAATCCCAACCTTCTTTTGTCCACCACTTTTCCACTTTATAACCGTCATCTTCGACAAAAGCTAAAAATTCTTTATTACTAACCAAATATTTACTGGCTTTAAAAGCAGCCACATCGGTAATTTTTAAGCCATATTCATTATCCCAGCCATAAGTTTCTGATGGCTCGGATTTGCCTTGTTTAACAGTGCCATCCTCTATGGGCAGCAATTTATTCTCAACCACTTTATTGTCATCACCGTAAATTTGCCACTCATCATGTGGCTTGAGGTAATCCAGTGGCAATTGACGAATTAATACCGATGAAGTTTCCAAATGAATGCGCTCGTGCTCGATACCCATCAAAATTATCCAAAAAGGGTCTTGCCACTTAATCGGAATCTCCAAGGGCAATTCATCAATTAAGTTATTGACCAAGTCGCGGACTTTCTTTCGATAAGTTCTCACTTCTTCTACCGTTGGCCAATCGTAGTTGGTTTCGTCCAAATCATCCCACGACATTTCATCCACACCTATGGCAAGTTGGGCTTCCATTCGAGAACACACACGGTCAGAAATTATCTTAGCCACTCGAAGTTTATTGACAAAAAAGGTAGCCGTATGCCCAAAATAAAAAACCAATGGATGACGCAATCTATCGGCTCGTTCAAAATAACCTTTTTCATCGATGATGACTTCAAATAGTTTTTCGTAAACATCAAAGGTTTCGTTGAAATAGGCTTTTATTTCTTCACGTTTATCTTCGGAATTGCCTGCATTAATGATGGGAGTTTTTGATATTTCCATAATTGGGTTTTATAGTAAAAAAAGACTTGACCATTATACATGCAATTTGCTTTCACTCAAATGCACTTTTTTATTGTCTGTGTTAAGATGCATCGCAATTAAACATTGACAAGATTAAGTGCAAAAAGATTACCTATTTCACCACCGCAACTCACCACTTTTATTTTCTATACCTCATGATGGCAGTGTTATACCTGGTGATATAGCGAAGAATATGCACGAATTTGCTTTGAGTTCGCCTGATCGGGACTTTTTTGTGTCTCAGCTTTTTAGTTTTGCTAAAGATTTTGATATTAGCTTACTCAAAACAAATATTTCACGATATGTTATAGACATGAATCGACCTGCGGATAATACGCCCTTATATCCGGGTCAATCTGGAACACAATTGTGTCCAACGACCAGCTTTAACGAGCAAGAATTGTACAAATCAAGACCAGATAAAACAGAAATTCAAAGAAGAATCGAACAATACTGGCAACCCTACCACCAAATTATCCAAGACAAGTTAGAGCTAATAAAAGCCGAACACGGTTTTGCCATTTTGATTGATTGCCACAGCATCAAATCGCACGTTCCACGTTTTTTTAAAGGGCAATTGCCTGACATTAATATTGGCACTAACAGTGGCGCAAGTTGTTCACAAGAAATTGCAGGTAAATTTGAAACCGTATTAAATCAGCAAAACAAATATTCTTATGTCTTTAATGGCAGGTTTAAAGGCGGCTACATCACCCGCCACTATGGCAACCCTGAGAATAACATTCACGCCCTTCAAATTGAATTATCTCAAATTAATTACATGGATGAAAGCACCAATCGCTACGATGATGCTAAAGCTGAACAACTCAAAACAGTGTTAATTCGCGCGGTCAATGCTTTATGTTGAAATTTACAGGCATGTCGCTGCGACGTGGAAAGAAAGAATTATTCAAAGATGTTAGTTTAACAATTAATCCAAAAGTTAAAGTTGGTATCACTGGTGCCAACGGCACTGGTAAAACCAGTTTATTTAAATTGATTTTGGGAGAATTGCATTCTGATAATGGTGACTTCCATGTCTCTAACAAACTGATTATGGCGCATGTAGCACAAGAAATTGCCAATTCCCAAGAGTCGGCTATTGATTATGTTATTAATGGCGATACAGAATTCCGTCAATTAGAAAAAGCAATCGCTGATGCAGAGCAAAAAAATGATGCAGGCAAACTGGCTAACCTTTACGATGATATGCAACAAATTGATGGTTATACTGCCACAGCTCGCGCGGCAAAGTTACTCAATGGTTTAGGTTTTACCACCGAACAAGAAAGTAATCCTGTTAATTCATTTTCGGGTGGTTGGCGTATGCGTTTGAATTTAGCTCAAGCTTTAATGTGCCGTTCGGATATTTTATTACTTGATGAACCAACCAATCACTTAGACTTAGAAGCCATTATCTGGCTTGAATCGTGGTTAAAGAAATACCAGGGCATTGTTTTGTTAATTTCGCATGACCGAGACTTTCTTAATGCCGTGTGTAATCAAATTATTAATATTGAACACAACGAACTCACTCAATACACCGGTAATTATGACAGCTTTGAACAAATAAGAGCAGAAAAGTTGGCTCAACAACAATCACAGTTTGAAGCCCAGCAGCGTCAAATTTCGCACATGAACAAATACATTGAGCGATTTCGTTACCAAGCCACCAAGGCGAAACAGGCACAATCACGAATCAAAGCATTGGAACGCATGGAATTGATTGGTGCGGCTCAATTAGATTCACCTTTTAATTTCAACTTTAAGATTGAAGGTTTTATTCCACAACAATTAGTTAAAATCGAAAAAGCCTCGGCAGGATATGGCAATCTCACTATTTTAGACAATATTTCAACTATGGTTGAAAAAGGTGACAAAATTGGGCTACTTGGATTTAATGGTGCGGGTAAATCAACCTTAATCAAACTAATAGCCCAAGAATTACAACCTCAAAGTGGAGAGATTACTCATGCAAAAGAGTTGAAAATTGGTTATTTTGCCCAACACCAAATTGAACAATTACACCCTGATCACTCCCCAATTGAACACTTGAAAATGCTTGACAAGGAAATCTCAGAACAACAAGCACGCAATTATTTAGGTGGCTTTGATTTTCACAACGACATGGCAAAAGAATCCATTACCAATTTCTCGGGTGGTGAAAAAGCACGTTTAGTCTTAGCTTTGGTTGTTTATGAAAAACCCAACTTATTACTGCTTGATGAACCGACCAATCATTTAGACATCAAAATGCGTCACGCCATTGCCGTTGCCTTACAAAGTTTTGAAGGAGCCATGATATTGGTATCGCATGATAGACATCTGCTTTCAACGGTGACAGACAAACTATTATTGGTTGCCGATGGTAAAGTTACCAACTTTGACGGCGACTTAACCGATTATTATCAATGGGCAAATGAAACAAGAAAAAAAAGATTGGAAACCACAAACACATCCGAAAAAAATCAAAGTAATAATAAAAAACAACAACGACAAGATGCTGCGCTTATTAGACAACAACAAAAACCTCTGCGTCAAAAGCTTAGATGCCTAGAAAAAGAACTCGCAAAGCTAGAGAAACAAAGCCATAAACACCATGAATTTTTGCATAGTGAGTCAGCCTATGCACCAGAGAATACAGAAAAATTAACGCGCACAAATATAAATTTATCTGAGATTAAAAAACAAATTCAAAAACTGGAAAATGAATGGTTAGAGGTTTCAGAACAACTCGAATCATAAATTACTCCAAATGTAAACCATTGTTAACATATCCCAATCACTAAGACTCTCTTCAAAACATGTGTTATTGTGCAAGAATGAGAGAGAAAATTTTTATAGACCCCGCTTTTTTGCGGAAATCAAACTATTCGTATGTGAATTATGACGACACGGAACTGGGTACGGTTTTGTGTTTTGCTTTGGCGCGCAATAATAATGATTTAATTCTTCACCAACAAAGAATTGAACACAATGCAAAATCTTCTGCTAAAAATGTATTATTTACCTCAATTGTCGATTTGTTTATTGCTCTGGGTGAAAAAGGTCAAGACTATAAAAGTCGAATATTAGATAAGTACAGAAAAAAACTCAGCAGCTACCAAACCCTTCTGCTAACAAGGTCTCTAGTCAAAACCATTGATAAAACAGATGCTATTGTGGGTTTAAACCAATCTCTGTTGAGCTTTGGCTTGACTGGAAAACCCTTAACTTCTGAATTGATTAAGCATCTCAAATGAATATTCAACACAATTCCAAATTAAAAATTAGTTTAAATAATCTCGATGACATTACACAAAATACCTTAAAGTTTTTCTTTAAAAGTAACCTTTGTGAAAAAGCCGAGTTAAACATCAATGATGATAACGCCAATGTCTTAATTATTGATTTGGATAGACAATACAATAAAGAAATTATTCCAAACTTAAAAAAGAGCAATCAGTTTGTGATTTTTTTGCATAATGAAATGAACACCCCATTATCAGAAGAAAACACTTACAACGTTACCAAACCAGTGCAGGTTAAATATTTAAAACAACAACTTTCTTTTATTGCTCAACGCATTAATGATATTGAAGAAAGTAATGATGACTCAGGCAAAGTTAATACAAACAGTTTTGCAGCAACCGCTAAACATGCACAATCAAAACCTTCAAGTCAATCCCTTGGATTAATCAACAACAAAAGCCCTACTCAAAATTTCAAAAACAACCATTTGAATATGGCTCTAAAAAAGTCAACGGATTCAAGTACACTCAATCAATACAAGGCTCATAAACATGTTGGTTCCAATAGAGACATTAATCCCGACAACCCTGAAGAGCTAAAAAAGATTTACCATAACCCTAAAAAATATTTATACCACCACCTCGTACAAGCGGTGAAATTGGGTAAAGATAATAAGACTGATGTTTTGATTAAAACACTGTTCGGTAGTTTATTTTTTGATTATAAATCGCAAATACTATTTCATTCTTTTGACAAAGCCAAAATGCGCTATTTCAAGTCAAGTCCTCTTTTTATTGAGACAAAAATTGTAAAAACTTCTTTATCTGAGAAAGCAAAAAAAGATTATTCGATAGGTCAAAATGCTGAAAGCCTAATTTGGCAATCGGCGATCAGTGCAAGCAAGGGGAGAGTTCCGTTGGGAACCAGTCTGACTCAAACCATAGAAATGACTTCATGGCCAAATTTTTCACGCCTTTTGGTTTTTCGGTATGTTATTCAGATTGCAGCAGCATGGTCAACTCACCACATGTCTTTGCTTGATACGGCTTCTCAATTAAAAATACCACAGCGATATATTTTCACCTTATATAACGCGATGCTTGCAATAGAGTCCGCAAAAATCAATAATGTAATCGACAACACAAAAAAGATTAATAGAGATAAAAAAAAATCAGTATTTTCAAAAATTTTATCTCATATATTTAACCATTAAATTAATTTAGTAAATATGAAAAGCAACCATAAAATTATATTTTCTGGGCCTGTTGGCGCTGGTAAAACAACTGCCATCACGTCTATTAGTGATATTCCCACAGTCAGAACAGAAGAAGCCGCTTCTGACGAAACAAAAGACCTAAAAGACACCACCACAGTCGCATTGGATTATGGTGCAATCATCTTACAAGATAGTACTCGCATTCATCTGTATGGAACCCCTGGACAAAAACGATTTGACTTTATGTGGGAAATATTAACCAATGGTGGCATAGGTCTGTTACTTTTAATTGATGGCAGTGACTCCAATGCCATTAAGAATTTAAAGTTTTTTCTTTCAAGTTTTAAAAACTTTATTAACAAAACCAGTGTTGTTGTTGGAATAACTAAACAAGATGTGAATAAAAAATACAATTTGGAAGAGTATCAGGAAGTTCTCAATAAAGGTTTACCAGTTGTGCCTATCTATGAAATAGATGCACGTTCGAAAAAAGATGTTTCACTAATGGTTGAAACATTGCTGTATACACTCGATCCAAAAATTTCAATTTAAAACATGTCAAATTCTGTCACTCAATACATTTTACCAACACCGGCAGGTGCTTATTTTTTAGCTCAAGATAGCACCCAAAGTTGGCAAAAAAAAGTACTGCAAAATTTATTTTCCTCGGATAAATCTCTGAAATTAGACCTCAAAATTTTAAAGGAAATTTTCAATACCACGGACTCTGAAAATTTAACATATAAAATCGAACAGTGCCAAAAGCAACATCTTATTCAGGTTGTTGATGAAGAGATTTCTGCACCAACTGGTGATTTTGAACACAACTTAAATGACATTATCTGCAAATTTTCCAACAAAGAAAAAGCTTTATTGTGCGATTCTCAGGGCTTATGCATTGCCAACAATGGCTTTCCCATTGAAATGCAAGAAGAAATATCTGTGCTTTCGGCTGATATTGCCATCATGCACAAAAGAAGAGCGCAAAACATCAATAAAAAACTTAGGTTAAATTCACAGGCTTGGTCAATCGTAGATGCGTCAGGCAACAGTTGCTTGGGGTTTTGGCCACTCAATATCAATAAAGAAGTTTTCGTATTGGTTCTTGAAGGCGTGCCTTTTTTCAATCAAATAGCAATGGTTGATCTTATTTGGACTCTCTATTTAAGGTATGGTAAAAGTTAGGATTACGACAAAAAAACTAGGATTAATCTAAAACTTAATTTATGCTTGTCATGCCCAGTAAAAACAATTATCATTATCAAGTATGAACAGACCAAATATTGCCAACATTGTTTTAAGTAACCTTGATACGCTAACCGAGAACACTCTGGCCTATTTTATTAACTCAAACCTGTGCCAAAATGCAAAACTGGCGCTTTCCCAAAACAATATTCACATTTATATTTTAGATTTAGATAGAAAATACGATGAATACCTTATACAAAATGTCGAATTGCACCAACAACACATAATTGGCATTCATTTAGATTCTGAGCAAAATCCACTCAGTAACCGCATGACTCTTGTCAAAAAGCCACTGAATGTTTCCGAATTAACAAAGGCAATTGATAAGGTGCACCAAGAATTATTTAAACCTCCAGTTTTACCAACGCCTAACAAAGAAACCAAGACAAAGCATTCAGCAAAAATAAAACATAAAGACCAAACTCACCGAAATCTTTACAATGCGATAGATGAAGAAAAAAATGAAGACGATATCCACCTAAGGTATAAGGCACAAAGATATGTCGGCAATAACGAGGATGTCGACCCACAGACGGATGATTTACAAAAAATCTATATTAATGCAGAAAATTACTTTTTTAGCTCTTTGCTTGAAGCGTTGTCAGCAGGACAATCTAACAGAAGTACTGTTGGCATTAAAACCAGCCTCGGAACTATGATTTATCATTACAAAGAAAATTTAATCAGCCATGACATTGAAAAAAACAAACTTAAACTATTACAAACAACGCCATTAATTAATCAGGCATCTAAATTTTCTTTAAATTCTTCACCGCCTTTTAAAGAGCACGTCATGGATGCCATAAGTTTTGCATGGGACACAGTGATTCAAACCAGCAAAGGGAGGTTGCCAGAAAATACCAACTTAATTAAACCTGTCATTCTTTTAACTTGGCCTAATTTTACTAAACTTCGCATTTTTAGGCACGCCATTCCAATTACAGCCCTTTGGTCAAGACAAAGAATTTCCTTAGTAGAAACAGCCAAACTACTCGTTGTTCCACAGCGCTATGTATTTTCTCTATACGGTGCAATGAATGCTTTGGGTTATGCAAAGATAGGTAAATTTGAAGATGAAGTCACTCAGAAAAGCAAAGTAATTAAGCCATTATCACAACAGAACAACTCAAACTTTTTTTCAAAAATTATGAGTCATCTCTTTAAACGCAAATAACGGTCTGTTTTTATTCAAGTAAGTCCGAACCCAGTGAAAGCAGTTCTTTAAAACTCAAAACCTCATCTTTAGTCACTGGTATAAATTTTTCTACATTGATGCTGTCTAAAACAAATCGACCTTTTTCATCGTCATGGGCTTCTGTTAATATTTGGGTAAGTCTTGGGGCTTTATCTAAATGTTTGCTCTTGACAAAAACCGAATGAAATATGCTTTTTTCACTGGTTTCACCAATTTTTGTAATCATACTTTGGCTCAGTTTATTCAATCCATCATAAAAATCTTTATAAACAAACCCATAAGGTTTTTCACCCTGACTAACCGCTTTAACAACCGCCATCCAATTGGCTTTGGAGTATATCTTGCTCGGTTTTATGTCTTTTTCAAGCAAGCCTTTGATTCCCACTCTCGTAACCATCATGCCATTACAACTAATGCATTCACTACCATTTAGCACCTCAAGCGAACTTGAGTCGACATCATTATTGGCGATAAAAACTATTTCATCGTATAAATTTGTTGAATGAGCCAATGGCACAAAGTCGTGGTTTTCAATCAAATCCAAAGAATCTTGAGGATTGGCGTATGCCATATCAGCAGTGGGCATTTTTTCGTGAAACTCAATAAAATCCAAACATTTATAATAAGTTGTACTGGTTTTGCAGTACTTTGTTAAATACAAAGCAAACTCAAACCATTTCAACGGATCTCCTGCTGTGTCATGAGGGCAAACCATCAAATTCATACTGGACATAATTTTCTCCTATCGTAAGGGGTTTTGCTTAAATTAACTCGGATGTCTTTTTCGCTGCACGTTTAACATCTAAAAAGATTAAACCTAATTTTGCATTGGCTTTTGCCATGACTGTTAAAACAGCATCTTCTCCTGCTTTGACCATTAAGACATAACCATTATCGCCTTTGATAAGAACTTGATCCAACCCCCCTCGCTCTAACTCTTGAGCTGTTCTATCGCCTAGTGACAGCATGGCTGCACTCATTGCACCCATTCTGTCTTCATCAATACTTGATGGCAACTGCGATGCCATTATCAATCCATCTGTAGAAATAATCGCCGAAGCCTCTACATCTGCTGATGAACTATTGAGCTCATTTAGTATGTTGTTCAACATATCAATTCTCATTTCCTATCTCCTAAGTCTGTTTGTGTTTTGTGAATTTTAGAAATTACTTACCGTTGCTTTGCAATATAGCATATTTTATGAAATATTTGTGCTTTTTAAACCATTTCACTTAACTTGAGGTATCGGGGTTTGGGTTTACTCAAACCCATTTGTAAAAACAAAATCAAGTCTTGCTTGATTAACCGCTGCCAGTGCATCTAAGCGCCCCCAACCAAAGGTGTTGTTCGGTATTTGGCTTCCTGGTGTTCCATTGCAATCTTGAGTCGATGTTTTTGCTACACTTGAATCCATGATAATTTGTTTTATCAATGCAGGTTGCCCTGCTAAACTTGGATCTGCTGAAATCAATAACGCAGCAACGCCTGCCACATGAGGCGATGCCATGCTGGTTCCACTCATGTTACCATAACCTCCGCTTTTCAAACTGGATCGAATCGAACTGCCAGGAGCGGAAACATCTGGTTTTATGCGATTACTGCCATCAACGGTGACTGCACCACGGGAACTAAAACTAGAAATGGTATCTGAAGATGTGGTTGAGCCAACGGTAAAAGTTTTATCGTAAATTGCAATTGGATCTCTGACTGTTCCACAACCAGAACCACTATTGCCTGCAGCGGCGACCACTATAATACCCGCATCAACGACATTATTGATGATAGATTCTAATCCATTAGGCTGGGTGCAACCTTCACCAAAAGTACAACCCCATGAATTATTAATGATATGGGGTGCTTTAGTGACATCAGGATTTAACCCATTTAAATCAGTGGGTTCAAGAAAGAACTGAAAACATTCGGTATAAGTTTGTGGAGTTCCATTACCTTGATCCATATTTCGGCAACCAATCCACTTTGCATCTGGTGCTATTCCGACTTGATTACCAGCTCCATCATCTCCGACCATTGTTCCCATGGTATGAGTGCCATGACCGTGATCATCAAATGGAGCATTGAAGACATGTATGGCATCATGCCAACGGTAGTTATGATTAACACTAACACCATCCCAGCCAGCATATTTTTCTTTTAAAGCAACATGATCCCATTTATAACCCGTATCTTGACCTGCAATGATAACATTTTGACCTTTAAAACCTAAAGCCCAAACAGCAGGAGCATTGATCATATTAGAACCCCAACCAACGGCAGAAATTGATTTTTGAACGGGTGAATCATTATCAATAATTGCCAATTTTTGTGGAGTATTGGCAAAAGCTTTCTTGACTTGGGTGTTTTGAACTATTATTTTTGCATTCTGACTACTGGCTTTCACCCAGACTGAATTATTAATCCAATAGAATTGGTAGTCCTGAGCATAATTTTTCAACTCTGATTCAATTTGAGTTTGACTGGATTTTGCATTATTTTTTAATTGAGCAATAACAAATTTTAATCGCTCAATTCTATTTTTATTCGCTAATGTTTTAATTGCTTTTGTGTTATCTAACAACAAATACATCTCAACGGATTCTTTACTTCTTAAATCGGACTGAAGTTGAGTTGAGATTTTATTGTCTGCAGCAACAACAATTGGTAATAACAATAGGGTAAAAAATATTTTATTCATATTTCCATTATAAACACAAACCTATCCATTTTCCAATAACTGACGTAAATCTATGATGCCTGCATTCGCTCTTGAGATATAAGATGCCATAACTAAGGAGTGATTAGCAAAAAAACCAAAACCAGAGCCATTTAAAATCATCGGTGTCCAAATGGATTCCTGAGTGGACTCCAATTCTCGAATAATTTGACGCAAACTAATTAAAGCATTTTTCTTTTCTAAAACACCTTTAAAGTCCACTTCCATTGCCCGCAAGAAGTGTATTAATGCCCATGTGGAACCGCGTGCTTCATAGAAATTATCATCAATTTTGAACCAATTGGTCTTTACTTTAAGTTCGCTTGGCTTATAGGTGGATTGTGTTGCTGCGGTATCGCCACTCAAATCGGTATTAAGGCGTTCTTTAGCCACGCTAGCACTTAGTTTTTGCGAAAGACCGCCCAAACGACGCTCAACCAAAGTCAAATAAGTCACTAAATTATCGGCACGGGCATAAAATTGTGCATCGGCATCATTATCATCGCTTAAACGCGTTAAATAGCGGTGTAAATATTTTATTGCTTCGGAATATTGATCTTCCGTTCTGGGCATAATCCACGAATTATTATCGTAATGAAATCTGGGATCAGCAATTTTCAAATCATCGTCTTCTAAGGATTGCGATTGAGAGCGACTAAAGTCGTTGCGCAGTGTACGTGCTAAATCACGAATTTGCACCAAAACACCATATTCCCAATTTGGAATATTATCCATAATCACAGAAGGTGGCATTTTGTCGTTAGTTAGGTAGCCACCTGGTTTGTGCAATAAAACATCAGCCACCTCCAATAAAGTTGCCGTTGTGGTAAATCCTGTGACCATACGATGACCATGTAAATCAGCGCGTTGCTTAGCCATTTTATTAACATCAAACAATGCTGGTTCTCTATCAAAATAAAGCATTAAGGCGATATTGACTAAAACAAATAATATTAACAACCACTTAGTTAATTTTAATTTATTTGTTTTAGATTGTTGTTTGTTTACAGGGTAACGATTATCTGTCATGATTTGATTCTTTTTAAAATAATTTAATCATTTTATCAAAGCTTTGCCTTGATTACATGTGCCATAAGTAAAGTATGTATAAAAAAATATTCCGCATCGCCATTCCCATGATACTTTCTGCTATCAGCATTCCAATGCTTGGGATTGTTGATACCGCTATACTTGGTCACCTCGATTCTCCCAAATACCTCGCGGCTATTAATATTGGTGCAACAATTTTTAATGTATTATTTTGGGGCTTTGGATTTTTAAAGATGAGTACCACGGGTTTAATTGCTCAATCATTGGGTGAAAAAAATCAATCTAAAATTAATTTACAACTGACTCAATCCATACTTATCGCAATCATCATCGCGTTGATTTTATTAATCTTGCAAAAATGGCTTGGCTATTATTCCATCAACTTCGCCTCTTCTCAAGGCATTATTGCTGACATGGCACACCAATACTTTTCCATACGAATATTTTCAGCACCTGCCACCCTTCTTATCTATGTGTTTGTCGGGTATTTCTTAGCCATTCAAAAATCGAAAGTAGTTTTATGGATAATGCTTGTTAATCAAGTCGGCAATATGGTACTTGACTACTTGTTTGTTATGCGATTCAATTATGGCATTGCTGGAGTGGCGTATGGTTCGCTAATTTCCGAGTACCTTGCTCTCATGGTTGGCTGTTATTATTTAATAAAGAGCAAATACAGACTTCCTAAATTACAACAACTTAAGGATTGGTTATCAAAAACAGACGAAATCAGTCATTTCTTTAGACTTAATCGCGATATATTCATCCGCACCTTATGCTTAATGGCTGTATTTGCACTCATGACAAAAGGCAGTGCTCGCCTGGGTGAATTATCATTGGCAGGCAATGCGGTATTATTAAATTTCTTTTACTTAATGTCTTATGGTCTTGATGGATTTGCTCATGCGGTAGAATCCTTGTGTGGTGAATATTATGGGGCGCGAGATAAAAACAAATTTAAAGCCATTATTCGCAGTGTTTTTATTATTTCCTTTGCTGTTGCAGCATTATTCAGTTTACTTTACTTATTTTTCAGTTCCCACCTAATAAATTTACTAACCTCAATTGACTCCGTTCAACTTTATGCCTATAAATATACTATTTGGTTAGTTCTGATTCCATTAATAGCCATGCCAAGCTTTGTGTACGATGGAGTATTTGTTGCCACAACTAATGCAAAAATTATGCGCAATTCTATGGTGATAGCAACAATTTTTTGTTATATTCCTCTGTGGTATTTATTAAGAAAATTTGACAACCATGGTTTGTGGATGGCTTTTGTGGGTTTTTTTATTGTGCGTTCAACAACAATACATGTTTATTATAGGAAATGGATAAAACAATGGGAAAAATAACTGCTTTTTTAATCGCAGTATTAATCTTTGCAACCTTCAATGCTGGTGCTTATAACAACAACCGCCCAAAAATTGGTCTTGTGTTATCCGGTGGTGGTGCACGAGGGCTTGCACACATTGGGGTTTTGCGTGCATTGGAAGAAAAAAGGATTCCCATTGACTATATTGCAGGCACTTCGATAGGCAGTATCGTTGGCGGACTTTATGCGACTGGCATGAGTACGGATGACCTTGAATGGGTGGTTAAATCCATTGATTGGGATCGCGTTTTTCGCCCAACAACCGATCGTGTTAATCAAAATTACAGTGCCAAACAAGCCGACAAAGACTATTTTGTCGACTTAGAGTTCGGGTTGTCTAAAACAGGTCCAAGCAGTGGCAAAGGATTTGCAGGTGGACAACAAATCATGCTTGAGCTGCAACGCATTGTAGGCTCCATTAAAACTCAAGATTTTGATAAATTCCCCATTCCTTTTCGTGCCGTTGCCACGGATTTAAATGCTGCTGAACCCTACGTCATTGATCACGGCGATTTAGCCATGGCAATGCGAGCATCAATGGCAATTCCCCTAGTCTTTGGTCCAGTAAAATACCAAGGACGATTTTTAGCCGATGGAGGAATATTAAACAACCTTCCTGTTGATGTCGCTAAACAAATGGGAGCTGACATTATCATTGCTGTCAATATTTCATCGCCACTCAATAAAATTGATGAAAATTCCTCGGTAATTTCTGTTTCTTATCAAAGTGTTGATGTCGCCTTGGTACAAAACACCATCCAATCTTTAGGATTGGCCGATATTGTGATTGCTCCCATATTAAAAGATTTAGGTGCTGGCGACTTTGATAAATATCCCGAGTTTATTGAAGCAGGAATAAAAAGTGTTAAGGCCAAATCATTAATTCTGGATCATTTAAGCTTAAATGAAAATGACTATTTAACCAGTTTGGATAGTCGTAGAATACTTGTTCAAGACATTCCAAAGAAAATTGAATTTGTTCACTTTACTGGTAACAAACGAACTTCAGTTGAACGACTGAGGCATAAATCAAAAATACTGCTTAACAAACCTTTCGTTGTGGCAGAAATTCAAGATTTAGCCGACGATCTTGCCGTTGACAACGATATTTTGACCGTGACTTACAAAGTGGTAACCAATGACCATAATCAACAAGGTATAGAATTTAATATAGAGGAAAAAAACTGGGGACCTGATTACTTGAAATTTGGTTTAAAAGTTGCAGATGATTTTGATTCCAATACACGCATTTCATTACTGGCCAGACATCACCGCTACAACATCAACCGCAAAGGGGGCGAATGGATAAATGATTTTAGTGTGGGCAGTGTGTTGCAGTGGAAATCAGAACTCAATCAACCGATGGATTTTGCCGATAAATATTTTTTAAGTGCAAATATCCTAATGTCAAAGGACAGCCGCCGCTTTTATGGAAATATATTCAATCCTTCATTGGTTGGGCAAAATATTGCAGAAGAATTTGATATTAAACCAACTGGCGAATATGACATTAAAGATTTCGCCTTTGGCATTGATGCAGGCGTCAACCTAACTGTCAATAGTGAACTAAGGGCAGGTATTTGGTTTATGGATCAAAACATAGTTCCCGTCATTAATCGCTCGGAATTCGAAACAGCAATCGATCGCTCAACTGGCATCAAAATTCGTTATGGCTTGGACACCCTGAACAAACCAATTTATGCACGTTCTGGCATAGATTTAACAACAGAAATCGGTCTGTTTGATAATGTTCAGTGGTTTAATTTCGATATCTTTCAGCGGTTTCCCATTTCAGAAAACACTGCATTCCATCTTGGTTTCCAAGGTGACTTTGTTAATAATGCAGAAGACGGAGAAGTTTTATTTGCTTACGGCGGCTTAGATAATTTTGCGGGTTACCCGCAGCACTCTCTGCTTGGACTTAATGCCATTGTCATGGAATTTGGTGCATTTACTGATTTGGAACAGATAAATTTGCCAATATTTGGTTCGCCCAAATTAATTGTGAAAGGTCACTACGGAAATGTTTGGCAGCATCATATTAAATTTGAAGACATGCTCTACGGTTATTCTGCAGGCATTTCACTCGATGTTGTCAACACCGTTTTATTTTTAGGAACTGGCTATTCAAATAATGGAGATTTTAGATTTTATTTACGGCTTGGTACAGGCTTTTAAAATCCATGCTTAATTTAACTTCTTATCCGCTATCACTTCAGGTGTTAATGCATACTGACGGCACAGTGACGGATTTAATTGAACTGCTTGCTCGTGAAAAACTCACTGTTATTAAATTACATGAAAACATATCTAAAGATTCTTCTTTATTGGTGAGAAAAATTTATCTTCAAGGAGTGAAAAGTAAAATTAATTGGTTATGCGCTGAATCAAAAATCTATTTGCATAACTTAGAAGACAATTTTGTCAACGACTTGATTCACCACAGTATCCCGATAGGAACACTATGGACGAAATATAAAATAGAAACCTACAAGAACCTTACAGAAAAAAAGGAAGAGTTATCCATTGATAGTGAACAAACAGGATACAAAACAGGCAAAAAACTATTATCCCGCACCTATGAAGTATTCAACAATCAAAAACTCATTATGGAAATTACAGAACGTTTTCCAGTATCTCATTTTACCAATATAAAACTGTAAAACACTAACCCAGATATTTTTAGGATAAAAAAAACCTGCATAGTGCAGGTTTTTTTATCTTTAAAAGAATGACTTATTTAACGATAAGTTCAGTTCTTCTGTTTCGTGCGCGACCTTCAGCAGTATCATTAGTTGCAATGGGCTGTGACTCACCATAACCTTTCCAGGTCATGCGATCAGCACTAATGCCGTGAGCGGTTAAATAATCATACACAACCTTAGCACGTCTTTGTGACAAGGCTTGATTGTACGCATCAGATGCACGTGAATCCGTATGTCCAGCAACTTCAACCATAATCGTACCATGATCACCTAATGTCTTAACAGCAGCATTTAAGATTGCAATTGACTCAGGCTTTAAGGTTGATTTATCGGTATCAAAATGAACCCCTTGAAGTTCGATAACAACTTTAACTTCACAACCATCCTTACCAACAACGGCACCCGCTTTAGAATTTGGGCACACATCTTTAGAGTTAGCAACGCCATCTCTATCATCATCCCCATCGACAGCAATGGCACAACCTGTAGAATCAACTTTAGCACCTGGTGCTGAGTTAGGGCATCGATCATTCTGATCACTAACGCCATCATTATCACTGTCCAGTGCTGGTGCTTGTTCAACAAGTTTTGTTACTGTTGATTGTTGAGCGGCTTCTCCAATAGCAAGTGATAAACCAGTATTAAACATGTAGTTGCCAAAAGTATTTACACCTGATGCCAAGTCGTCTGAATTTTCTAATTGGTATCTCAACTCTGTCCTTAGTTTAACTCTATCAGTCAATTCTTTTGACATACCTGCTGCTAAATTTAAAACCGCATCAGTACCTGCAGAAGTTAGCCCTCGATGAATTTGTGCATTCGTAGCTAAACCTTTATGCTTCATTGCCCCAACACCTAAACCTAAATAAGGTAAAAATCCAGATGCTTCTGCAAAATGATAACGCCCCATTAAACCAAACATTGTTTGGCTAATATTACCTGAACCTCCAACTTTATCAAAAGAGGCAGTATCAACTTCCAAATCCAATGAAATATTATTTGTTACAAATTTACCAAGTGAAATACCTACCGCTAAAGCGGATGAAACATTTTTGTCACTGTCTGGCTTAACAAAACTTACATTTGGTGTTACATACCATCGGTCATCAAAATTGGTATCTCCTGCTAATGCTGAACCTGCAGCTAATGCTAAACTTACTCCTAATACAATCTTTTTCATATCTTCATCTCCAAAATTAAAATATTCATACATAATTGCGTGGATTGTACCATATTTGTTTAAAAAGTAATAAAAGCTCATGCAATTCTTATAAATGTATACGTAATTAAAGGCAAATTAGAATAAAATGCAGCCATGACACAAATTAAAAATAGATTTAGAGGTTTTCTCCCTGTCGTGGTTGATGTTGAAACAGGAGGTTTTAATTCTCAAACCGATGCATTGCTCGAAATTGCGGCCGTAATCATTAAACAAAAAGAAAACGGTGAATTATTTTTTGATGATGTGACTACAGCCTACGTTGAACCCTTTGAGGGCTCAAATATTGACCCTAAATCTTTAGAGGTTACAGGTATTGATTTGAATCACCCACTGCGTATGGCGATGAACGAAACTGCTGCTCTTGGAAAAATATTCACTCCAATCCGCAAAGCCATAAAAGAAGCGGGATGCAACCGCGCCATCTTAGTTGGTCACAATGCACATTTTGACTTGGGATTTGTCAATGCTGCAGTGGAACGCACTGGCATAAAACGCAATCCCTTCCACCCTTTTAGCTGCTTAGATACCGTGACCTTATCAGCTTTAGCCTATGGTCAAACAGTATTAGCCCGAGCGATAGCTGAGGCAAAAATAGAATGGGATAAATCCCGAGCACACTCCGCCATGTATGACACTGAAAAAACAGCCGAACTGTTTTGTAAAATTCACAATTTATGGTTGGAACTTTCTCAAAAATAATATCATCTCATCGATACACTGTGTCTAATAGTGGCAATTGAGCGAGGCACATAGACATCAACTCGCCTGGTGCAACTGTAGACTAAATCCAATTCTGGCAACTTTCCTTTGAGATCTTCCCAAATATCGTTGTGGTATTTTCCACCCCGTTCAGGTGCAATATTTTCAATTCTTTTATCCACAATTTCACTGCATTTTTCAGGAAACAATTCTTGTGGTAAATTAGTGAGTGTTGTTTGAATAGTTTCGTTAGGCTTAATGGTTTTATAGATTTTTTTAGTAAACTCTCCGCCTTTTATGCGTTTTAATCGCACCTCATCTTGGCTGAAATTACTGATTTCAATTTCTAAACCATATTCATCATTTTTTGAAATCACTTTAAATACCACATCAATATTACGATTCAGAATCAAGCGATTCATGTCATTCAATGGCAAATGCCAATCCTGATTAATTTCACAATGCATTAAGGCTATCCATTTGGCAGAATATTCACCCAGAAAACCTGCATACTCCAAGGTCTTATCTCCATCGACAACAGATGCCACGACTTTTTTATTGATGTGCGCTTCCAAAATTTGGTCGTATTCTTTGCCCACCGCTCCAATTGCGGTAGACCCCACCTGCTTTAGTTTTTTTTCATTGGCTTTTATCAACTCTCCCGCACTGGATTTCATCCTATTGAGGAAAACACTCAAAGTATCACTAAAAGCTTCTTGAAAATTACTAATAAAATTACGAAGTTGACGAATAAAGCGTCTTAATTTCCCTGGTTTTGAGACATTTTTAATTTCCTCCAATCGCCTTTTCTTATTTTCAGGCGATAATTCATCGTGATAACGTAGAATCAACTTAAGGTTATCCAAGTCAGCTTGATAAAAAATATAACTATCCACCCACGCACCGCCACTGGATTGGTAGGGTTTGGAAAACAATAATTTCAAACCATTGGCATAAATCTTAGCATTGCCCCACATGCGTTTATTATCCCTACGAACAAGCGTGATGTGAAATCCACGGATTGATTTGAGTACGCGGTCAAAATTTTGCACAATTCGCGATAGAAGTGCGGTGAAAAAGATAATGACAACTGTTGCGATTAAGATGTTATCCATAGAAAAAAAACGTCAATTAAGTTACCAGTGATTATCGTTGTTTTATCGAAACATTGCAACAGCTATTGCCCTCAAATAAAACTCCCCACAGAAGAACACCTGTTGTCTGGTTAAACATTTTACTTGATAAAATACGATAAACGTCCAAAATACTACACTACCATTCAAAACATGAGAGCAAGTTAGAAAATTAAATCACTGTCCGGAACGAACTAAACGGACACGACTGCTAACGCCACTGCCGTCGCTGAAGCCGACACCCCAAGCATAGTTAGGACTGCTAGCAAAAGGCGAGGACGACCAAAACCAATCGATTGGCGTGTTAGGAAATGCCACTTCATTGATAGCTGGATTGTAGCAATTAATGGCTGCAATACTTTGTAACTCTTCTATATTGGGTAAACGCCAATTGTTAAATCCAGCAAAACCTGTAGTATTTAATGTTTCTGGAATGGCGAGTGCTTGTTGCCAAGTGTGCGTGCTTGCAGTACCTGTTAAACAATCTGTTCCTGACAAACCTTCACTGCATTGTTTCCACATCAAGCCTGTTTTATTATCTGTGACGACATTGTCACCCGAAATTAGTTGAATATTATAGCGAGAATTAGGCCATTCATCGGTGATATAGTCTGCACAGGTTCTTGCTGCATTTGCTGTTTGTGAAAAGATTAATGTTAATAGTAGTGTTGCAATGCTTTTCATATTGCCTCCTTTGGGTTTAAATTATTTGAGATATAAATTTGTGAAACTTTTCTTTTTCTTAACTTGTTATTGACATAACCTTGCTGGGTAACGACAACATAAGAAACCGTATTTGTTTGTAGGGTTTTCAAAATTTTGAGTAAATTAGCTTGATGGCATTCAAACCAGTTAGGTTTTATTTTTGATTGTTTGAATAGAGTTTTAACGACATTGGTTGTTTTGATAATTTTACACCCGTCATTGCGATGAGCTTTAGCGACGTGGCACCAAACGGCAGGATCGCCGTTTTGCCACGCGAAGCGACCCGAAGGGCTTGGAGCAGGAGCGGAAAGACAATCTCATAAAAAGAACGACTATCTAACAGATTGCCACGGTCTTACCTCCCTCGCAATGACGGTGCTGCTTTTCTCTCGTGCCTCCTTCGCAATGACAGTACTGATTTACTCTCGTTCCCATGCTGCGCATGGGAATGCTTAATGCCTGAGTTTCCGATACACTCCCACGCAGAGCGTGGGAGCGAGTTTAGATACCGAATCCACATCAAGTACGGGTACCCACAAGAGATACGCCCTACGGAAGTTTACCTTATCTTCTAAAAAGCAATCTTATGATCGCTTATTAGTTTTGTTGTCATTTGCTTTAACGGTGGGGCAAACATGGTGAGTTTAATGCCTTTTACGGCGGCTTTGTATTCTTCAAGTGTTGGGGTTCTGCCCAATACGGCTGAAAGAAAGACCACGGGCGTGGATGCCAATAATGACTCACCTGTTTTGGTTTCGGTATCTGCCACTACGCGTCCTTTAAACAATCGTGTTGAGGTTGCCATGACGGTATCGCCTTTTTCTGCCTTTTCTTGGTTGCCCATGCAAAGGTTGCAGCCTGGTCGCTCTAGGTATAATATGTTTTCATATTTTGTTCGTGCATGGTTTTTGGGGGCGTTATCATCAAACTCAAAGCCACAATATTTTTGCAGTACTTGCCAGTCGCCTTCTTCTTTCAGTTCTTCAATAATATTGTAAGTTGGGGCAGTAACCACCAATGGTGCTTTAAATTCGACTTTGCCCTGTTGTTGTTCAAGATTTTTTAGCATTTTTGCGACTATTTTAATATCGCCTTTGTGCACCATACAGGAGCCAACGAAACCCAAATCAACTTTCTTTGCGCCTTTGTAATAAGAAAGTTCTCTGATGGTATCGTGCGTATAGCGTTTTGACACGTCTTCATTGTGCACATCAGGGTCTGCTATCATTGGTTCATCAATGGTGTCTAAATCGACCACAAATTCTGCCGCATACTTGGCATTATCATCAGGAGTCAGCGGTGGTTTTTTGCCTGACTTAATTTCTTGTATGCGTTTATTTGCCAAGTCAATCAATCCTTGTAAGACTTGTTTTTGGTTGTCCATGCCTTTGTCAATCATAATCTTAATGCGACTTTTAGAAATCTCTAATGACTCAATTAGCGTTTGGTCTTGAGAAATACAAATGGAGGCTTTTGCTTTCATTTCTGCCGTCCAGTCGGTGAATGTAAAGGCTTGGTCGGCTTGTAATGTGCCGATATGCACTTCTATAATTCTGCCCTGAAAGACATTTTCACCTTTAAAGTGTTTGAGCATTTGGTATTGAGTGGCGTGCACCACGTCACGAAAGTCCATGTGGTCTTGCATTGTGCCTTTGAAAGTCACTTTAACCGACTCGGGTATGGGCATGCTTGCCTCACCTGTTGCTAAAGCCAATGCCACGGTGCCAGAATCCGCCCCAAATGCCACGCCTTTTGACATTCTGGTGTGTGAATCACCACCGATAATAACCGCCCAATCGTCAACGGTAATATCGTTAAGCACCTTGTGAATGACATCGGTCATTGGCTTGTATTCACCTTTTGGATCGCGTCCAGTAATAAGACCAAAGTCGTTCATAAATTTCATTAATCGTGGGATATTTGCCTTAGACTTATCATCCCAAACCGAAGCGGTATGACAGCCTGATTGGTATCCTGCATCAACAATCGGTGAAATGGTGGTGGCTGCCATCATTTCAAGTTCTTGTGAGGTCATTAGCCCTGTGGTGTCTTGTGAGCCAACAATATTGACTTCTACACGCACATAAGAGCCAGCGTGTAATATTGCACCCGGTGTTGCACCCACAACATTTTTATTGAATATTTTTTCAACCGCCGTTAATCCTTGATCATCATGAGTCACCTCTTTTGAGGATGCATACACAGGAATAACTTCTGTACCCAAGACTTTTGTGGCAAAGGCTTGCAGTTTTTTACCAAAGACAATGGCATAGGAGCCACCCGCTTTTATAAATTCCAATTTTTGGGGAGTAAGAGCTGTGGAAATGTCTTTAACTTCTTTGTCGCCTTTATACAGCTTTTTCTCTTTGGTGTTAACCGTAAGCACCGTTCCTGTATCGACAGAATAAACTTCTTCAAGCACTGGATTTCCTTCTTCATCAACAACCACATTGCCTTGGTCGTCATATTTTTTTGCCCAATTTTTAAGGTCGATACCAATGCCACCAGTGACGCCCACTGTGGTTAAGAAAATGGGCGAAATACCGTTGGTGCCTGCAATAACTGGGGCAATATTAATAAATGGCACATAGGGGCTGGCTTTTTTACCTGTCCATAATGCAACATTATTCACCCCTGACATGCGTGAGGAACCCACGCCCATTGTGCCTTTATCGGCAACCAACATCACGCGTTTATCAGGGTGTTGTTTTTGTAATGCGATAAGGTTTTGTTGTTGTTCTTTGTTGTGTTCAAAAAGGCATTGTCCATGCAACTCGCGATCCGAGCGTGAGTGTGCATCACCACCAGGAGAAAGTAAATCCGTTGAGATATCACCAATACCTACAACAAAGGTCACGATTTTTATTTCTTCTTCAACATCGGGCAATTTGGTGAAAAATTCTGCTTTGGCATAACTTTCAATAATGTCTTTGGCAATTTCATTACCATTATTATAAGCATCTTCAAGACGTTTGGTATCGGCATCGTACAAAAACACTTGTGTTTTAAGCACTTTTGCCGCCTGTTGGGCTATGTCTTCATCATTGCCTAATGCCAAATCAAGTAAAACCTCAACCGAAGGCCCGCCTTTCATGTGTGATAGTTGTTCAAAAGCAAAAGCAGGGCTAATTTCTTCTACAATTGATTGCCCTAAAATTATTTCTTTTAAAAATTGAGCCTTAACACTCGCGGCACTGGTGGTTCCGGGTAAAACATTATAAATAAAAAAGTTTAATGACTCTTTACGGTGTTTGTGAGCAACATCTTTTATCTGTGCAATGATTTCACTTAACAATTCATCATTATCAATTGGCTTTGGGTGCAGCCCTGTCAATTTTCTGTTTTCAATTTCTATCAGGTATTTACTGTATTTACTCATGTTATTTATCCGCTTTAAAATTTGGGTGACTTCTGCATTTTGCATCAAACGCAAAAAAACCAATTATATCAATTTTTAGGCTGATTTCATATTGGACAAACTCTCTATTGGAATTTTAGTTAAAAAAGAGGATAATAGAGGTACTGGGTAACTCAGCCAACCATCCTACACATATATTAAAGGAGTTTTATACATGAGCAATTCATTCAAAACCGCCACTACATTGTCTTGTAATGGCAAAGACTATCAAATTCATAACTTGCAGGAATTAAGCAAAACAGAAAATGTGGCGCGTTTACCTTACAGTTTAAAAATACTATTAGAAAATTTACTGCGTCATGAAGACGGTATTGATATTACCGTTGAAGACATTAAGGCATTGTGTAACTGGGATGCCAAAGCCACACCATCGACAGAAATCGCTTTTACACCGTCAAGAGTTGTTTTGCAGGACTTTACAGGGGTTCCTGCCGTGGTGGATTTAGCCGCTATGCGTGATGCCATGAAAAACTTAGGTGGCGATGTACAAAAGATTAATCCATTGTCTCCTGCCGAATTAGTCATTGACCATTCGGTTCAAGTCGATAAATTTGGCAACATCCGTGCTGAATCTGAAAACGAAAGAATTGAATACGAACGCAATATGGAGCGTTATGGTTTCTTAAAATGGGGGCAAACTGCCTTTGATAATTTCAAAGTAGTTCCTCCTGGCAACGGAATAGTTCACCAAGTTAATTTAGAAAAATTAGCACTGGTTACCTTTGGCGTAGAAAAAAATGGCGTGTTGCAAGCTTATCCCGATACCGTCGTTGGCACGGATTCACACACCACCATGATTAATGGCATTGGCGTACTGGGATGGGGTGTTGGTGGCATTGAAGCCGAAGCGGCGATGCTTGGGCAAGCCATTTCCATGTTAATTCCACAAGTGGTTGGTTTTAAACTAACGGGCAAACTGCCTGAAGGCACAACCGCCACCGATTTGGTACTAACCGTTGTGCAAATGTTAAGAAAACACGGTTGTGTGGGCAAATTTGTTGAATTTTATGGCGATGGTTTACAACATTTGCCTTTGGCTGATAGGGCAACAATTGCCAATATGGCACCTGAATACGGGGCAACTTGTGGTATTTTCCCAGTGGATAAGGAAGCCATTAAATATTTAGAACTGTCAGGACGAGAGGCTGACCAAATCGCCTTAGTCGAGGCTTATGCCAAAGCCCAAGGCATGTGGCATACCGCTGATACGCCTGTTGCAGATTATTCATCCACCCTTGAGTTAGACATCAGCACAGTTGTACCCAGCATTTCAGGGCCAAAACGTCCACAAGACCGAATTATATTGTCAGAAGCCAAAGCCAAGTACCAAGATTTATTTGCCGATATGGAAAAAGGCAGAGAGAAAAAAACTGTTGCGGTCAAAGGCGAACATGAGGACTTTGAATTTCGAGATGGAAATATCGTCGTCGCTGCCATTACGTCTTGTACCAACACATCCAATCCAGCGGTAATGATTGGTGCGGGTTTATTGGCAAAAAATGCTGCAGAAAAAGGCTTGCAAGTTAAACCTTGGGTAAAAACCTCATTAGCACCTGGCTCACGTGTGGTGACTTCCTATTTAAAAAGTGCTGGCGTGCTTGATGATTTAGAAAAGTTAAATTTCTATGTCGTGGGTTATGGCTGCACCACCTGTATTGGTAATTCAGGCCCGCTTGACCCCGCAATTTCTAAAGCCATTAATGACAATGACTTGGTTGCCACTTCAGTATTATCAGGCAATAGAAACTTTGAAGGCAGAATTCATGCCGATATTAAGATGAACTTCCTCGCCTCTCCGCCTTTGGTTGTGGCTTATGCGATTGCAGGTACGATTGATTTTGACTTAAACAAAGATTCATTGGGCAATGACCACGATGGAAATCCAGTTTATTTGAAAGATATATGGCCCAGTGCCCATGAAGTTCAAGAATCCATTACAGCCAACATCAACCCAGCAATGTTTGCCAAAGGATACGAAAACGTCTTTATAGGCGACGATAAATGGCAAGCAGTTGAAACGGTGCAATCAGAAATTTTTAATTGGCAAGAAGACTCAACCTACATCAAAAATCCTCCCTACTTCGATGGCATGACCTTAGATGTGGGCACAATTGATGATATTCATGGCGCAAGGTGTTTGGCACGTCTTGGTGATTCTGTCACTACTGACCACATTTCACCTGCTGGAGCCATTGCTGAGGATTCGCCAGCTGGCAAATACTTAAAAGGAAAAGGCGTAGCCAAAGCCCAATTTAATTCCTACGGTTCACGACGCGGTAACCACGAAGTGATGATGCGAGGCACCTTTGCCAATATTAGATTGCGCAACCAATTGGCTCCAGGCACCGAAGGCAGTTGGACCAGACACCAGCCAACCGATGCAGAAATGTCCATCTTTGAAGCTGCAGAGATTTACGCCAAAGAAGGCACACCATTGGTGGTGATAGCTGGTTCGCAATACGGTACAGGCTCATCCCGTGATTGGGCAGCCAAAGGCACCTTGTTATTGGGCGTTAAAGCGGTGATTGTTGAAAGTTACGAACGCATACATCGCTCCAATTTAGTCGGCATGGGCGTTTTACCATTGCAATTTAAAGAAGGTCAAACTGCCGATTCATTAGGCTTAAGCGGTCATGAATCCTATGAAATCACAGGTTTAGATAACGGCAATTCCAAAACAGCCCACGTGGTTGCCAAGACCAATGATGGCAAGAAAACTGAATTTGATGTGTTAGTAAGAATTGACACGCCAAAAGAAGTGGAATACATGCGTCATGGCGGCATATTGCACTATGTTTTGAGGCAATTGGCTTAATTATCTGTTAATTCATTTAAAACCCTGTTATTGCAACAGGGTTTTTTAAAACAGCTCTGATCAAATAAACATAGATTAAAATCGCCAATTCAATCAAATACTCCAACCCCATCGCTTACAACTTCTAAAAGATATTTAATTTCCTAGAATTTCAACCTCCTTAATGCGGCATAACACCAGTCATTAAGTAAGTTCCATATATTGTTATATTAACCCTGCGGTATAATACCGCAGGGTTAATATTAATCCAACTTTCCATATTTTCTTACTGAAATTTAGCATAATTATAGTTACTTGAGTCAGATTCAAAATCTTTTAACCAAAAACACTAAGCTCATTAAGGGATTGGAATATACTTTGGTTTTTCTATGTTTTGAATAGAAATTCTACTTGGTTGTTCATCTATTGGTATTGATCTGGGTTATTGCTTTTCGCTGCGTTCGTTATGCCGTTGTGCGATAAATTAACTTTCTAGTGTTTCTTTAATGTATTTCTCAATATCCTGAGGCTTTTTAGTTGGTGCAAAACGTTTAATGGGTTTGCCGTCTTTGCCGATGAGGAATTTAGTGAAGTTCCATTTTATTTTCTTGCCTAATGTACCACCGAGTTCGTCTTTGAGGTAGGAAAAAATAGGGTGCTCGTTTTTGCCATTGACATCGACTTTATCGAACATATCAAAATCAACACCGTAATTTTTTTGGCAAAAGCTAGCGATCTCTTCGTTGCTTCCTGGGTCTTGTTTGGCAAATTGATTGCATGGGAATCCTAAAATTTTCAATCCTGAATCTTGATACTCTTGGTGTAATTTTTGCAATCCTTCAAATTGTGGAGTTAATCCGCATTTGCTGGCGGTATTGACAACCAAAACCACCTTACCGTTATAATCGGACATAGAAACTTCTTCGCCAGTGATGGTTTTGGCTTTTAAATCGTAAAAATTGCTCATAAGAATCGCTCAATTGTGTTATTTCAGCCATAATAACATAAATTCATACATTTAGAGGCTAATCACAATGATAATCATTCATCACTTAAATAATTCTCGTTCTCAACGTATTTTGTGGATGTGTGAAGAAATTGGAGTCGAATACCAAATTAAACACTACCAAAGAGTCAGCAAGACTAATTTAGCCCCAAAAGAATTATTTGACGTGCATCCATTGGGTAAATCACCCGTTATTACGGATGATGGTGGTATAACGGTGGCAGAATCTGGTGCCATTGTAGAGTATTTATCGGATGTGTACGGAAAAGAGTTAAAACCTCAAAAAAACTCTAAAGCTTATCGGCAGTATATTTATTGGTTGCATTTTGCTGAGGGCTCTTTGATGCCACCCATGGTGCTCAAACTTATTTTTGATAAAATTAAAACCGCTCCCATGCCATTTTTTGTCAAACCCATTGCTAAAGGCATTGCCAATAAAGTTATGAATGGCTATGTTGGACCCACTATCAAGAATAATATGATTTTTATCGAAAAACATTTGAGTGAAAACCAATGGTTTGCGGGTGATAAAATCTCTGGTGCGGATATTCAGATGAGTTTTCCTTTGGAAGCAGCGATGATGGAAATGAAATCAAATAATTATCCAGCAATACAAAAATACGTGGATACCATTCATGCGCGTGATGCCTACAAAAAGGCCCTCGAAAAAGGAGGGCCTTATGATTATGCTTAGAGTTAATCAGGATTATTCAACAATTTCAAAGTCATGGGTAATATTGACTGTTTTATCCAACATGGCAGAAACTGAACAATATTTTTCAGCGGATAATTTAACAGCTCTTCCAACAGATTTTTCATCAATATTGCTGCCAGAAACTTTAAAGTGTACATGAATATCAGTAAATATTCGTGGAAACTCATCGCGTCGTTCTGCGGTGGCAATAACTTCTAGCTTAGTTACCTCTTTTTTTGCTTTACCCAAGATAAGTTTAACGTCGATACCTGTACAGCCGATTAATCCAAATAAAACCATTTCCATTGGCGCTGGAGCTATTTTTTCTCCGTCTTTAGTAGTTGGTGCATCCATGATAACCGATTTATTGCTGTCTGTTTTTCCTACAAAGGTATAATCTTGCAACCACGTTGCTGTAACTGTTTGACTCATTTTATTCTCCTAATGATTTGTATTATGGCATAATAGGCACTGTAATCTTTTTCACAAGTCAAATTCAACCATAAACCACAATAAATTGCTAAAAATCAAACATTATTTTAAATCTTTGCTACTCATTATACTTATGCTTTGTGTGGTGTCGTTTGTGTCATGGCAATTAACTCAGCAACGCATTGCCTTAGAAGCAGAAAACAAACTCAATGCCATCCAATCCATGCAGTCACCATTTACTTGGGATTTTTCAGACTTTAATCAACAAGTGGTTGAGTCCTTTCAACCTTATTGGCAGACAGATAACTCTCAAACTATTCATGCCCAACAAGCCAGTAATCCCCAATTGTCAGTTAATTTTTCAGGGCAAACTTTAAGTACTTTGTTGCATGATAAGTTGATTATTTATTCGGCAACAACTTTGCAAGGGCAATTAAAAATTCAAATAAAAAACGAACTTGGTGATGGGGTCTTTTATTATTCTGAGTTGCATCATGTTTCGGGCAAAGTCATTGAAATTGATTTAAAAAAAGCGTGGAAAGGTTATAAAACCACAGGAGAAAACGTTGCTTCAGTTATTTGGGGAAAAGAGTTAACAAAAATCAGTTCTTTGGTATTGGTATTTGAAAACCCAAATAAAGCCATTACCATCAATAAAATTACATTGCCCTATTCACCACAAGTGTTATCAGTGAAACAAGTCAATATAAATTGCGATGGATACGTTGGCAAAACAGATGCGAGTTTAAGTGATGAAATAATTCAGTTTGAATTACAACAAAGGTGTTTATTGCCATCAAGCTATATGTGGTTAAAGCAAAGGCTTGCCATGCACTACCCTGAGTCTGTTTTCTCGATTAAAGGCATAAAATTATGGCAAAAATCAACCTTACATCAAGTCAACAAGTCCTATACGTCAATAACTCTTTTTAATGTTATTTTGTATGCGGTATTAGCTCTTGGTTTGTTGTTGGTTTTTTGGTTAAGAGCACAGTATGCCATTAAAGAAAAAGCAATTGAACAACCGTGGTATCAATGGGCAACCAAGCAAATGTTGTTTAAAGGTGCAAAAACAGCGATAAAACCCTATCACTTACTAATCAACTATGCGGTTGTTGTTATCCCTACGCTTGTGGTATTTATTGTTATGGCATTTATTGATTTTCCAGAATTACAGGCATTTAAAAAATTTCCACTGTATTTCCTATGGGCATTGCTGCAACAGTTCTTTTTGGGTTATGTACTAGCACAAAGAATTTTCTACAACAAAACCGAAAACCGCTTACTTTCTGCCTTATTGGCAGCTGCTGTTTTTTCATTAATGCACGCTCCTTCGGTTACACTTGTTTTAGCCACATTTATTGCAGGTGGTTTGTGGGCTTACGCCTTTTTAGTCTTTAAACGCTTATTGCCATTGGCATTATCTCACGCTGTGTTGGCACTTATGTTTTATCATGTTGTCACAGACAAAGTTCTTTACTCAGCAAAAGTTATGCAGTGGTTTTGGGAATAAATTATAAATTAACAAATTAGTAGGAAAAAAATGAAAAAAATTATATTGGCATTAATTGTGTTTTACCAAACGATTTCATTTGCACAAAATGAAGAAAACCGAACGGTAGTTGTTGAGATTGATGGTAGGGAACAAAGTTTTGTTCTAAATAAACCCTCAAAAATAAGCATTGCCGATCGAGAGTATCCCATCACAATTAAAATGAATCCTTTTTCAGTGTTTAATCAAGCACATTTGCGGTTTAACTACCCTTCAAATTATCACGTCAGCCACGAAAAAATTAATTTTTTAGCAAAATCATGGAATATCGAAGGCAATGACTCGTTGATTATGGTTCACGACTACGGTGTCTTGATGAGTGAAGAAGATTTCCTTAAAACCTTGACAGACGAATTTAAAACCATGAAAGCTGATGTTAAAGAATCCACAAGTGAATTACAAACCAAGAAAACTGTTTTAAAAGGAAGAAAGTTACAAATTAAGCTGGGTAATTTCTCTTTGCACCAAGAGATTTTTCTTATTCCTAGAGAGACCAAAATGAGCATCCTAATTATTCAAGACATGTTGTCTAAGGACGGCAAACACAGCAATGAATACAACAACTTAAGAAAAACGCTGGAGCAAACTTTGCTGGTGGAAAGCAATTAACTGTTAAAACCTATTGGGGTCTTTAATTAACACAAACCTCACTTACTGACAACGTTATGTCAGTTAAGGGGTTTGTGTTGTTGTTGCAACTAAAAATACCTGTGCAAAGAATTGAAATTTAAGTTAAACTACTGGGTTTTCTGTCTTTAGTGAAGTCACCATGAAATCCATTAGTTTACGCGGTGCGCGTACGCATAACTTAAAAAATATTGATATTGACTTACCACGCAATAAACTCATTGTAATTACGGGTTTATCGGGTTCGGGCAAATCTTCCTTGGCATTCGACACCATTTATGCAGAAGGACAAAGACGTTATGTTGAATCCTTATCGGCTTATGCGCGGCAATTTTTATCCTTGATGCCCAAACCAGATATTGATCATATCGAAGGTTTATCGCCAGCGATTTCTATCGAACAAAAATCCACTTCTCACAACCCACGTTCGACCGTTGGCACCATTACTGAAATCAACGATTACTTGCGTTTATTGTATGCCCGTGTGGGCACGCCTTGTTGCCCAAAACACGGCATAAAATTGGAAGCCCAAACCGTTTCAGAAATGGTTGACAGAATTTTACAACTCGATTCTAGTCGAAAATATATGGTATTGGCTCCAATCGTACGTAACCGTAAGGGCGAACATTCCTTAATGATGGAACAACTCATGAGCAGTGGTTATGTGCGGGTTCGCATCGATGGAAGGATTTACGATTTAGATGATTTACCCCCGATTAATAAAAAATTAAAACACAACATCGAAGCGGTTGTTGATCGGTTTAAAATTAAACAAGACATGGCACAAAGACTGGCAGAATCTATTGAATCGGCTTTAGTTTTATCCGAAGGATTGGTGCAAGTCGTGTCCTTTGATGATGACGAAGGCGTCGAGCCTGTTGATGTATTATTTAGCGAATTATTCTCTTGTTCGGTTTGTGATTATTCCTTAGAAGAACTTGAACCCCGTTTGTTTTCATTCAACAACCCAAATGGTGCCTGCCCAGAATGCGATGGCTTGGGCATTAGTCAATATTTTGATCCAGAGCGAATCGTTGTTTCAAAAGATTTGTCCATGGCAAAAGGTGCAGTACGTGGTTGGGACAGGCGTAACGGTTATTATTTTCAAATGTTGTTGGCAATTTCGGAGCATTATAACTTTGATTTAGAAACACCGTTTAAAGACCTGCCTAAAAAGATTCAAGACGTCATCATGTTTGGCTCAAAAGAAGAATTGATACAGTTTAAATATTCATCTGAAAAGATTGAATTTAACCGCTCAAGTGCTTTTGAAGGCATTGCCAACAACATGAAACGCCGTTACAAAGAAACTGAATCGAATATGGTGCGCGAAGAATTAAACAAATACATCAGCGTTAAAAAATGCGATGTTTGCAATGGCGAACGCTTAAACGAAGCCGCTCGAAATGTCTTTGTTGCCGATAAATCTTTGCCCTATGTCAACTCTTTAAGTATTGCTGACTGTTATGACTATTTTAAAAACCTCAAATTAAAAGGCAGCAAAGGCGAAATTGCTGAAAAGATTCTCAAAGAAATTCAAGAACGCTTGGAGTTTTTGGTTAATGTGGGATTAAATTATTTATCACTCGAACGCAATGCCAATTCACTTTCGGGCGGCGAGGCACAACGTATCAGATTAGCTAGCCAAATTGGCGCAGGTTTAGTTGGTGTTATGTATGTCTTGGATGAACCTTCCATCGGTTTACACCAACGTGATAACGAAAAACTCTTGCATACCTTAACCAAACTGCGTGATTTAGGCAATACCGTTATTGTGGTCGAACACGACGAAGATGCCATTGCCAAAGCCGATCATGTGGTGGATATTGGACCAGGTTCGGGCATACATGGCGGTTATATCGTTGCCCAAGGTACTCCCAAGCAAATAACTGCCAATCCAAAATCCATAACGGGACAATATTTATCAGGCAAAAAGAAAATAGAAGTACCCAAAAAACGCACCAAAATCGCAAAAGATAAAGTCTTTACCCTCAAAGGTGCAACGGGTAACAATTTAAAAAATGTCGATTTAAAAATCCCTGCGGGTTTATTCACTTGCATCACGGGTGTTTCTGGTTCGGGCAAATCCACCTTAATCAATGCCACATTTTATAAAGTTTTGGCACAAGAATTGAACCGAAACTCAAATCGACCTGCTGCTTACAAATCTTTTGAAAACATAGATTTATTCGATAAAGTGGTCGAAATAAACCAAAAAGCCATCGGTAGAACACCGCGTTCAAACCCAGCAACCTACACGCAATTATTTACACCCTTACGTGAATTATTTGCTGGTACGCCTGAATCACGTGCCCGTGGCTACAAACCAGGACGCTTTAGTTTTAATGTCAAAGGCGGACGTTGCGAAGCCTGTTCAGGCGATGGTTTAATCAAAGTTGAAATGCATTTCTTGCCCGATGTTTACGTAACTTGTGATGTCTGTAAAGGCAAACGCTACAACCGTGAAACCTTAGATATTCGCTACAAAGGCAAAAATATATACGATGTATTGAATATGACTATCGAAGAAGCGCAAGGGTTCTTTGATGCCATTCCAACCATCAAAATGCGCCTAGACACCTTAATGGATGTCGGTCTAAGTTACATAACGCTCGGACAAAACGCCACAACGCTATCAGGAGGAGAAGCGCAACGCATTAAATTGGCAAAAGAGCTCTCCAAACGCGACACAGGCAAAACCATCTACATCTTGGACGAACCCACCACAGGATTACACTTTGCAGATATAAAACAATTGCTGGCTGTCCTGCATCGCTTGCGCGACAAAGGCAATACCATTGTTGTTATCGAACACAATTTAGATGTGGTCAAAACTGCCGATTGGGTGGTTGATTTAGGCCCCGAAGGCGGAGATTTAGGTGGCAAAATAGTCGCCCAAGGCACTCCAGAGGATATTTGCAAAAAATACAAAACCCATACCACCCATTTTTTAAAGAACATGCTTTAATCTGGCTAACGCCCACAGCTGCGCTGTTTTAAGGCACGCAATGATAATAAAAAAACGTGTCATTGCGAGGAGGTGCGACGTGGCAATCTCATTGGGTATCGTGTTCTTATTTGAGACCAAGTAACACAGTGTTTTTGTCGGGTGGACAATGCCAACCGATAGTGTTTCAAATATCTCAAACACTCTTTAAACTCAAGTAATACAAAGCATCTGCAAGTTTGATTATTTTTTGTTTAGATTCCAAGATTTGTAATTGTGGGTTTTTAATGGCTTTTAAGCCATTTTTAGCACCCCAGATAGCACTGGACATGGTGGCAATAGTATCGGTATCGCCTTTGAGGTTTTGGACGAATTTTATCAATTCATTGAAATCTTGATTGAGAAAACGCAGGGCAAGGTAAACGGCAGTGACTGTAGAATTTATAGCTTCTATGCCATTGCCCAATTTTTTTGCAACTTCTTTGGTTGTTGGTTTGCCGGTATTTTCTAGCCATTTTTTAACTTGCAATAACTTTCTTTTATACTCGTTATCGTTTGTTTCGATAAGTTGTTGCACGATTGTTTCTTGCTTATCTTTAAGCATGATAACGATTGCTTGAGCAATGATTTTTGCCCCTGTTATTGCATCAGGGTGTGCGTGGGTAATTACCGATGATTGTTCGATTGCGTGTTGCATTAATCGTGAGTTGTGTGAGTAAAATAATGCCACGGGTGCAATACGCATGGCAGCCCCATTTCCATAAGATCCATCTTTAAAATATTTGGTATTGAGATTGCGCCAGTCTTGTCCTTTTTTTATCGCTTTGAGTAGTTTTGCAGCAGTTGCTCCATAACCCCGTGAGAATTGATAGCTGCTTGAATAATGTTCAGCCAGAGCATCTTGGTTGATACCCTGATAAGCAATCAGTGATTGGGCTGTATCGATTGTCATTTGGGTGTCATCGGTGTAGCGAATTTCTCCTGTTTTTGTAGTGCTAAAGAACTTCCATAAAAAACGTTCAATAATTCCACCTTCAAACGGAGCACCTAACGCATCACCGAGTGCTAGACCAACTAAACATCCGTGGTATTTATCTTGTTTATTCATGAATTAAAAGACAAAGCCGTTTGCTGATAGTTCAAATATTTTCAGTTACTGGTGTATAATCAGTTTAATAATTCAATGGTATAAACTTATGTTTAAATATATTCTTATTTTATTCGTGGTGCTAACAGCATCCGCAGGCGATCGCGTAACAGGTCAGTCCTTTGCAACGCGTTCACCTGTTATTGCCTCGCACGGTATGGCAGCCACTTCGCAACCCTTGGCGACTCAGGTGGCGTTGGATATTTTGAAATCAGGAGGTAATGCTATCGATGCAGCCATCGCAGCTAATGCCATGTTGGGTTTGGTTGAACCAACTGGCAATGGCATGGGCGGTGATATTTTTGCCATCATTTGGGATGCAAAAACGCAAAAACTTTATGGATTAAATGGTTCGGGACGATCGCCCAAATCCTTGAGCAGACAATGGTTTATTGATAAGGGTTATGACAAAATTCCATCTCATGGACCGCTGCCTGTTTCAGTGCCTGGCGCTGTCGATGGTTGGTTTATGCTGCACGATAAATTTGGCGTTAAGTCCATGCAAGAAATCTTACAACCCGCTATAGATTATGCTGAAAATGGTGCACCAATAACGCAATTAATTGCCTATTATTGGAACCTATCTGTGCCACGTCTAAGTAAATATGAAGGTTTTAATCAACAATACACCATCAATGGCAAAGCCCCCAAAGAAGGTCAACTCTGGAAAAACCCCAATTTAGCCAAAACATTAAAAATCATTGCAAAAGAGGGCCGTGACGCTTTTTATAAAGGTAAAATAGCACATACCATCGCAGATTACATGAAAAAGCAAGGGGGTTTTCTTAGTTATGAGGACATGGCATCCCACCATGGGCAATGGGTTGAACCTGTTAGCACAAATTATCGCGGTTATGATGTATGGGAATTGCCACCCAACGGCCAAGGCATTGCGGCGTTGCAGATATTAAATATTTTGGAACAATTTGATGTGTCCAAGATGAAGTTGGATTCCGCCCAGTATGTTCATTTATTTACCGAAGCCAAAAAGCTTGCCTTTGAAGATCGAGCTCAATTTTACGCTGACCCTGATTTTAACAAAATACCCGTTAAACAACTGATTTCTAAATCTTATGCCAAAAAAAGAGCCAAGCTTATCAATCTTAAACGGGCGGGTAAAAGTTATCCCGCTGGCAACCCTGCCTTAGAAAAAGGCGATACTATTTATTTAACTGTTGCCGATACGTTTGGCAATATGGTTTCACTAATCCAAAGTAATTACCGTGGTATGGGCTCGGGCATGACACCTCCTGGGTTGGGTTTTATTCTACAAGATCGCGGTGAATTATTCACATTACAAGAAAATCATTTCAATACATTTGAGGGCGGTAAACGCCCTTTCCACACCATTATTCCTGCATTTATTACCAAAAAAGGTCACCCGTGGATGAGTTTTGGCTTAATGGGTGGAGCAATGCAGCCCCAAGGGCATGCACAAATTGTGGTGAATATGATTGATTTTGGACTGAATGTACAAGAAGCCGGTGATGCCGTTCGAATTCATCACACAGGTTCGTCCGAACCAACCGGAGAGCACATGACTCATGGTGGAATTCTCAATCTAGAATCAGGATTTAGTTATGCAACCATTCGTGCTTTGATGCGAATGGGGCATAAAATTCAATTTGCTAATGGTCCTTATGGTGGCTACCAAGCCATTAGGATTAAAGATGGTATCTACTGGGGAGCATCCGAATCACGCAAAGATGGACAAGCAGCAGGCTATTAGTAATTTTTAGTTCTGTTTAATCCACTGCAATAATTGAGGCAATTGTAAAGCCCCTGACATGCGATTGGCTTCTTTGCCATTTTTAAATGCCATAAGAGTTGGAATAGAACGAATGCCTAATTGCCCTGAGAGTTGTTGCTCCTGCTCAGTATTGATTTTTATTAAGATGTAATCACCTTTCAGTTGTGATGCTGCTTGATTAAATATTGGCGTCATCATTTTGCATGGGCCGCACCAAGGTGCCCAAAAATCAACAATTACGGGCAAGGAGGATTTTGTGGTTACTTTATTAAAAGTTTTGGTATCCACCTCTATGGCTTTATTGCTGAATAAATCATCGTGGCATTTGCCACAATGAGGGTTGTCTTTTAAGCGATTATCTGGCACTCTATTAATTGCCAAACACATTGTACACACCACTGTTTTCATTTGTTATTGTCCTCCAAAATACCATGTTTAATTGCCATGTGAGCTAATTCTATTAGGTTTTTAAGATTAAGTTTATCTAATATTCTGTATTTATAAGTGGCGATGGTTTTATGACTGAGTATCATAATGTCGCCAATTTCTTTGGGCTTTTTGCCTTGCGCTAGAAGCATCATGACTTCCATTTCTCGTGCAGTCAAAACATCAAAGGGGGAATTATCTCCTCCCGGAAGCATTGATAGTGCCATTTGTTGAGCAATGTCATGCCCGATATAACGTCCAGTTGTCGCCACTTTTTTAATGGCATTTTCAAGTTCAGATGCTGCACACCCCTTGGTTAAGTAACCGCTGGCTCCTGCTTCTAACAATTGTTGAGGGAAAGGGTTTTCTGCATGAACTGTTAAAATAATCACTTTTGTGTCGCTTAAGTGTTGAGATATTCTTCTGGTTGCTTCAATACCACTTAACACCGGCATATTCACATCCATTAAGACAACATTGGGTTTAAATTCACGAACCAAAGCAATGGCTTGTTCACCATTTTCCCCTTCTGCGACCAAATTAATGCCAGGCATTTTTGCTATAATCATTTTTAAACCCGTACGTACGAGCTCGTGATCATCAACGATGACAATATTAATCAAGTGGTTTTCTCCCTCTATCAATGTGGCTGTTTATACTTTACTAAAAAAGTGACGCAATTACAATCGAGTATTTCTTTTTTTAGGTGTCATTTATTAGAAAATGCTAATATATGCGGTTTTATTGATTTATTTGGCAAATATAGTATTTTTTGTGAAATTATTAGTGCTAGAATGGGTGGCAACTTTGATTTTTTAACTTAACTTAAATGAGGTTGTAATGACGAAAGAAAAAAGACCAGTACCGGCAGAGTTTTTCTCAGATTGGAAAGAACGCGAAGAATTAGCTGAGGCGATGATTCCATTAATTGGTCGCCTATACCGAAAAAGTAATGTCTCTTTATATATGTATGGCAAACGATTATTGAATCAGCGAGTCACTGATATCATGAAAGCACATCGATTTATTCGTCAAGTCGAATCAACAGAGTTAAGTCTTTTTGATACCTTTCCCTTTGTACAAGCCATTTCTCAATTAACCCTTGGACCTGCGCATATTGATGTGGGTAAAATTGTCTTTAAATACATGCAAACAGGCAATAATGAAGATGTATTTGAGTACGTAAAAAGAGAATTAGCAGGTTTAATTGGCTCAAAGAAAAAACCTATTCCTAAGCCTCAAGATGTTGTTCTTTATGGTTTTGGTCGTATTGGACGCCTGGTTGCTCGTTTATTAATTGATAAAACTGGTGGTGGCGATGTGTTGGTGCTTAAAGCCATTGTTTTAAGAAACTCCAAACACGCAAGTGATATTGTTAAACGTGCAGATTTATTGCGACACGATTCGGTACACAGTGATTTTAACGGCACTATTCGCGTCTTACCTGATGAAAACAAGATGATTATCAACGGCAATGAAGTGCAAATGATTTATGCCAATTCACCCGCGGATATTGACTACACCAAATACGGCATTAAAGATGCGCTCATTGTTGATAACACCGGTGTTTGGAAAGATAAAAAAGGCCTAAGTGCTCACTTACGTCCAGGTGCATCAAAAGTACTACTTACCGCACCAGCAAAAGACGGAATACCAAATATTGTTTATGGAATTAACCACAATGATATTAAGAAAAGCGACAAAATAATCTGCGCTGCTTCTTGTACAACCAATGCCATTGTCCCCGTATTAAAATGCATATATGACGAATATGGCATAGATAATGGTCATGTTGAAACAATCCACGCTTATACCAATGATCAAAACTTGATTGATAACTTTCACCCAGGTGAACGACGAGGAAGAAGCGCGGCACTAAATATGGTACTGACATCAACGGGTGCGGCTAAAGCTGTCGCTCGTGTTTTGCCCGAATTAAAAGGAAAGTTAACTGGCAATGCTATTCGAGTTCCTACGCCTAATGTTTCCATGGCGATTTTAAAACTGCAATTGAATAAAGAAACCACGGCAGAGAAGGTTAAAGAATTTTTGCGTCAAAAGGCTTTACACTCTAAATTACAACAGCAAATCGGTTATACCGTTTCAACAGAAGTGGTGTCATCTGATTTTGTGGGTTCAAGACAGGCATGCATCATTGATTCAACAGCAACAATTGTCGAAGGCAAGTCTTTGATACTGTATTGCTGGTACGATAATGAGTTCGGTTATTCATGCCAAGTGATGCGTTGCTTAGAAAAATTTGCAGGGGTTGATTGGCCAGCTTATCCTTTAGCAAAATAATTCAATAAATTAGAAGGGTGGCTCAAGAGCGCCCTTTTTTTTGCTTTAAATTCAGCTAATATTTAACTAACTTTGCTATAATGATACTTTATTTAAGAGATATATTATGAAAAGAGTCAAACTATTAGTGGTTTCTTCCGTGTTGCTGTTTATCACGGCATGTGTAACCATCAATGTCTACTTCCCTGCTGCTGAAGCAGAAGATGCAGCCTCTAAGATAGTTAATAAGATTATTGGTGAGGATGAAAATGCTGTTAATGAAGGCACAAACCCCCAAAGTTTTAACTTTAATCCTTTATCTTTTTTTATTTCATCGGCTCATGCTGAAGTCAATATTAACATCTCATCTCCTGCTATTGTTGAAATTACCAACCGCATGAAATCCCGTTATGACAATCATTTAAAAAACTATTTAGACAAGGCAATTATTGGTTTTTCTAATAAAGGCTTTATCCAGATTTTAGACGCTAAAAAACTCGGATTAAAAGACCGTCAAAAAGCCAAAAAATTAGTCGCCGATGAAAACCGTGACAGAAAAGCATTATACAGAGAGTTAGCCGTTGCCAATGGTCATCCTGATTGGGAAGACGCCATTCAAAATGTTTTTGTTAAACAATGGCAAAAACAAGCTCATACTGGCTGGAAATACCAAGATGCATCAGGAACATGGCAAACTAAGTAGCTTTTTATTTAATTCAATCTACAAAAGAGGTGTTTTAAGATAAAATACCTCTTTTTTTATGCATTGAAAAATTCAAATGGCAAGACGACGTAAACGTAAACTAATGGAACAACCTATTGAAGTTGTGATTGAAGACTTAAGTCATGATGGACGTGGCATTGCCCGTATTAATGGAAAAGTTATGTTTGTCAATGGTGCTTTGCCCGGTGAAAAAGTGATGGTTAAACACACTGGCGGCAATAAAAACTTTGAAGAAGGCTTAGTTACTGAAGTTTTAGAAGCATCAGAAGATAGAGTTGAAGCCAAGTGCCAGTATTATGATGTCTGTAACGGTTGTACCATGATGCATTTGGCTCCTGCTAAACAAATTGAGTTTAAACAAAACACCTTAAAGCAAAACCTCATCAAGATGGCAAAGATTGAACCACAGAAATGGTTAGCACCCTTAACTGATGATTCTTGGCACTATCGCCGTCGAGCGCGTTTGTCGGTACGTTGGGTCATTGCCAAAGAAAAAGTCTTGGTGGGATTTAGAGAAAAGGATGGGCGTTATGTGGCAGATATGGATTATTGTGAAATCCTACAAAAGCCCCTTGATGATTTGCTTAAACCCTTAGCGCAAATGATTGAAAAATTACGCATTAGGCAACAAATTGCCCAAATTGAAGCGTCTATTGCGGATAAAGATGTGGCATTAATTATTCGGCATCTTAAACCAGTTGGTGTGGAAGATGAAAAAATATTATTGGATTTTGCCCAAGAACACGATGTGCGAATTTACTCACAATCCAAAGGACCGAAAACTATTTTTGAGATGACGGATAAAAAAGACCCTTTGTATTTCGATATGAAAGAATACGGCATACGCATGGAGTTTTTGCCCAGTGATTTTATTCAAGTTAATGCTAAAATGAATATCAAAATGATTAATCAAGCCATGCAATTACTGGATATTCAAGAACATGATGTGGTACTTGATTTATTTTGCGGTTTAGGAAATTTCACCCTACCATTGGCAAAAAAGGTCAAAAAGATTGTTGGCATTGAAGGGGAAAAATCCTTAGTGCAACGAGCCATTGAAAATGCCAAGTTAAATAAATTAGATAACACAGAGTTTCATGAAGCTGATTTGCGCAGAAACCATGAAAACTCAGAGTGGTTTAAGCACGATTACAGTAAGATTTTGATTGATCCGCCACGCAGTGGTGCGTGGGAGATATTGCCTCTGATTGCTTCAACCAATGCGAACACTTTATTGTATGTGTCCTGCCACCCTGCTTCATTGGCAAGGGATGCCGATAGATTAGTGAACGAATTTGGTTACACAATGGTCAAAGCAGGTGTAATGGACATGTTTCCACATACCTCACATGTAGAATCCATGGCTTTGTTTGTGAGATAAGCAATAATATTCAGCTTTGTTTCAGAAAAAGCATGGTAGAATTGTTTTAATAATTAAATTGAGAGAAAAAAATGAAACTTTTGGCGTTGATTATTGCTTTTGCAATCAGTCACTTTGTTCAAAATCCAGAAAAATTTCGCCAGTACGATTGGTTTTCCAGTTGGTCTAATTGGTTTAAACAAAATATAAAGTTGCCAAAGGTAGAACTAACGGTCATTGCCATTATTGGTGTTCCCGTAGTTATGATAAATTTTGTTGCTATAGGCTTGTTCGATTCCGTTGTTTTAGAGTTGGTTATAGCAGTCCTTGTTTTGAGTTACAGTATTGGTCCAAAGAGTTTGGATGAAGAAGTTAATAACGACGTGATTAGAGCCAATCATGGCATAAGAAAGAATGCTAAAGCTGAAGTGGTCATAAAGAAAATGACAAAACTTGCCTTACAAAGGTGGTTTGGTGTGTTTTTTTGGTATGTCGTTTTAGGTGTCTCTGGAGCCGTATTATATCGCTTGTCAGAGCGTTTATTTTCATTAACCAAAGATTCGGATAAAACTAAACCAGTTACAGAAAAATTAATGACAATTTTAAACTACCCTGTTTCTTGGGTGATGGTTATATCCTTGGCAATTGCCAGTGATTTTGAACGCATTTATAAAAAATGCATTCCATCAATGAAAAAACAAAATATTATGAAAATGGATACTTCATTTTTATACGATGCCGCCGATTTCGCAGTCGAAATCTGTGAAGTAAACTCTGAAGAAAAAGAAAGCATAGAAACAACAACTTTAAATGTATTAAATCGCATGTTGGTCGTTTGGTTGGTGTTTGTGTCGCTTATAGTTATTTTAGCCGTGATGAGGTAAATGAGAAATATGAAAAAGATAATGATTTTATTGGTTGTAACCCTAATTTTTAGCGCAAGTAATGTCTTGGCGAAAAAGAAAATGTACAAATGGGTTGATGAAAACGGAAAGGTTTCCTACAGCGATACAGTACAGCCTGAACAAATAAAGAAAGCACATGAAGAACTTAACGAACAAGGAGTCGTTATTCAGAAAGTTGGAAATGCACGCACAGACGAAGAATTTTATCAGGAAAAACTCAAAGAATTAAGAAAGAAGAAAGAATTAGAAAAGCAAAAAAGGCTTGAGCAAAAGCGACAAAATATAATTAAAGCTTATACCAATGAAAAAGAAATCACTCGTTTAAATGATGAACGCTTGGCATCTCTTGAAAGAAATATTGAATTAGCAGAGCAAAGTTTGACGTTCCAACGTGCCAGTAAAGAAGAATTGATGTCACGTGCCGCTGACAGTGAACGAAATGGTCAGGTAGTCTCAAAAGCATTGAAATCAAGAATTGCTATAATTGAAGATAAAATCAACTATCAATTGAAGTTTATTGAAGTGAAGAAAAAAGAAATTAATAGAGTGCAACTAAAATTTGAGCAGGATTTAAAAACATACAGAGAAGCTAAAAGTGCACAAAATAACGAGGTTAGTCATTAGTAAACACTGTTATAAGCTAAAAATCAGTTAATAAAGAGAAACTTCACCACTTAAAACTGGATTATTATTTTATCATTGCATAAAATACAACCGAATTTTTAATATAGACCGTAGGGGTACGAAACACATGAGCGATTATGAAAAACGCGTAAAAGACATTATTGTAGAACAACTTGATTTGGATGTAGATGTCTCTGAATTAAATAACAGTTCTTCATTTGTAGATGATTTAGGAGCAGATTCTTTGGATACTGTTGAGTTAGTTATGGCATTGGAAGAAGAATTTGATTGTGAAATTCCAGAATCTGATGCAGATAAAATTACAACAGTGCAACAAGCCATTGATTACGTTTCAGCTAACGCTTAAATTTATTCTAAAGTGATTTTTAAAGCTGCGTTTTGACGTGGCTTTTTTTTTGAAGATATATTAGGGGACTTTAATATAAATGAGTAAAAGAAGAGTCGTAGTAACAGGTATTGGCATAGTATCACCAGTAGGCAATACTTTACAAAATGCATGGAACAATATTAAAGAAGGGATTAGCGGAATTGATTTGTTAACCCATTTTGATGCCAGTGAGTTTGCTTGTAAGATTGCAGGTGAAGTCAAAGGTTTTGAAATTGAAAAATACTTAAAAAAGAAAGACGCTCGTAAAATGGATCCTTTTATCCACTATGGTATGGCAGCAGGAATTGATGCCATAAATGATTCTGGATTAACCATAGTCGAGTCAAATGCTCAACGCATTGGCGTTTATGTTGGTGCTGGTATCGGTGGCATTTACGGCATTCAAAATACTGCTGATGCATTAGCAGCAAAAGGACCTAGAAGAATCTCACCCTTTTTTATTCCCAGCACTATCATTAATATGGCTGCAGGGCAACTCTCTATCATGTATGGCATTAAAGGACCGAGTTTTTCAGCGGTATCGGCTTGTTCAACAGCCACCCACAATATCGGTTTAGGAATGCGCAGCATTGCTTATGGTGAAGCCGATGTGATGATATGTGGAGGTTGCGAATATGCCAGCACTCCATTAGCAATGGGTGGGTTTGCATCGGCTAAAGCCATGAGCACACGTAATGATAACCCCAAAGCTGCATCACGTCCATGGGATAAGGACCGTGATGGTTTTGTCTTGGGTGATGGAGCAGGTATCCTTGTGCTGGAAGAATACCAACATGCCAAAGCACGAGGGGCAAAAATATACGGCGAAATCATAGGCTTTGGTATGTCATCCGATGCTTACCACATGACATCACCCTCTCCAGGTGGAGAAGGAGCAGCACGATGCATGACAAATGCCATAAACGATGCACACATAAATCCTGACGAAATCGACTACATCAACGCTCATGGTACATCAACACCTTTGGGAGATGTCGGTGAAAGTGATGCCGTTAAAATTGCTTTGGGAGATTATGCTTATAAAACAGCTGTTGGCTCTACCAAATCCATGACAGGGCATTTACTGGGGGCCGCAGGTGGTGTTGAGGCAATATTTAGTTTAATGGCCATGTGTGACAATGTCCTACCTGCCACAATTAACTTGGATGAGCCAGGCGAAGGATGTGACTTGGATTATATTGCCAACACATCACGCGATGCTCAAGTGGATATTGCCTTGTCCAACTCTTTTGGATTTGGCGGAACCAATGCCACCGTGGTGTTTAGAAAAATTTAGTGTCCAAAAAAACTTACCGAGCTAAACTCAAAACAAAACCAGATTTGATTGGTTTAGCTCGTTGTTACCCTAAGAAGTTTCCTGCTTTATTAGCAAGCAATACCAAAAATCAAAAGACTGGGCGCTTCTCCTTGCTTTTAGCTAAATCTAAAAAGATTAAAAAAGCGTTTACCCAACAACAATTAACTAAGTTATTGGACAAAATTGATAAACAAATCAAACCCACTAAAACTGATGACTTGCCCTTTTACTCAGGTTGGTTCCTCTACCTCGCCTATGAAAGTACAGCGATGTGGGAAAAATCTCTAAAAAATATTCAACACGATGATAATCAACCCTTAGCCATTGCTATTAGTTGCCAATCGGCGATTATTATTGATCACATCAAGGATGAGTTTTGGTTAGTGGCAGACTCAAAAAAACGCATAAAAAAATTAAAGAAAAAACTCAAGTACCTTGACTGTTCCTGTATTAAATTTAAAAATCACCTCCGCTTGCAAACCGATGATGTCAAAAGTTATATTGAAAATGCCAAAAAGGCAAAAGATTACATCAAGCAAGGTGATGTCTATCAAGTCAACTTAGCACGAAATTGGCAAGTCAAAGCCGATCACCAAATAGATGCGTTGGAACTTTACACCAGTTTATCGGTTCACAACCCAGCCCCTTTTGCTGGATTTTTACGTATCAAAGACTTTGCCATCATTAGTTCATCACCAGAACGGTTGGTCAAAGTTGAGAATAACTTCATCGAATCACGACCTATTGCTGGAACTCGCCCCAGACATAAAGACAAACAAAAAGATGATGCTTTAATCCAGGAGCTCATTAATCATCCAAAGGAACAAGCCGAACACATTATGCTTATTGATTTAGAGCGCAACGACTTAGGACGAGTCAGCAAAATTGGTACCGTTAAAGTGGATGAATTTATGGTGGTAGAATCTTATGCTAAAGTGCATCATATCGTTTCCAATATCGTTGGAGAGTTAGCAGAAAACACCCTTTTTTCTGATGTTATTAAAGCCACATTCCCTGGTGGAACAATTACTGGTTGCCCAAAAATACGGTGCATGCAAATTATCGACGAACTCGAAAACGCACCACGTGGAGCCTATACAGGTTCAATGGGTTATATCACCGATGACGGCCGAATGGATTTGAATATCCTCATCCGTACTTTCACCCTGTCACACAACAACCTGAGTTTTCACGCGGGAGCGGGAATTGTTTATGACTCAATTGCCGAAAAAGAAGCCGAAGAATCTATGCATAAGGCGAAGGCATTAATTAATTCACTTTAATTTTTTTTCGCAATCATGAGGATTGAAATCAGGGTTAAAACCATGAGAACGAACTGTGTCATAAACCTTAAAAGCTAAATTATATGTCGCTTGCCCTTCACCGTATTCTATCGCATCAAAAAGGTATTGTTTAGCAAAGTCAGGATTCAAGGATTGTGCAAAAAGCATGTCTTGGGACTGCGAGAGACAAGAAGCCATTTGGTAAGATTTAGTGCCAACTGTATTGGGTTTCGTGATGCCATTGATTTTTTGAGAAATAGCATCTGCCATCATTTGACCCATGAATGTCTTGTCCGTCTTTAACACCTCAGCAATATAATGACATTGTTCGTAAAACTCATTATTCTTACAAAATTTTGAAAATTTTCTCATCGAAACTGATTGAGCCATCATTATGTCCATAGATATCATATAAGATAAGCTTTCATGATAATTTTCAACAAAACTTTGTTCTAACAAGCCTTTTTCAATCAGTCTGAATTCTTTAACCAAGGATAGTGTTTCCTCTTTGTCTTGATTAAATATAAAAGATGGGTTTTCTTCATTAAATAAAGCAATCTCTTTTGATAAAATTAATGATAATTCAAATAAAAAAGAATTGGAGTAAGTCCCTTGATTAGCAACTAAATCCAGCCAAGCTGTAGCTATATTTTCATTTTTTTCATTTTTTTCATTATGCAGTTCATTAATGTAAGTCATGATATTTTCAGGATCTACTAGTTGATGCACTTGGTGTATTTGTTTTTTATGGCACCAATTTTCCAAGTTTTTCTCAGTATGGCACAGGTTATCAGCTAAAAATAAAGTTTGCTCATCTGAACTGGTATTGATTGCTTTATCTAAGATTTTCTTTATGGCTTGTACGTCCATTTCATCATCTGCCACAAAAGTCGAATAACCAATTAATTGAATTTTGGGTGATGAATGGTGACGCAAATAATCACAGAGAGCATGATAGTAAGCTTTATTCTGTGCCAGTTCTTCATCAGAAACATGATAACTTTCTTGAGCAAAGCTTAATTGTGCGAAAATCAGTAAAAAGAATGCAATGGTTTTGATAATCATAGAATTTCCACGTGTAAGGTCAATTGAAATTTATTCTATCATTCTCTATTTATTTAGTCTATAGGCTAAAAGTCCTGTTTTATGAGCAACCACATTTCTTTGAAAACAACTTAATCTGTTAAACTCCTCCATAAATAAAAATTAAGGTACGACTCCCAACTTGCAAAGGGTTTGAATACCGCATCAATAATTTTCTTATCGGGTTTCTTGTCGGTTTTAAAATGAGTGTGCAATGATGAACTCAAACCTGTATCGCCATAGGCAATACAAGTCATGTCTCGAAGTGATTTCATCAAAACATAATTGGCAGTCCATGGTCCAATGCCTTTGATGGCGGTAAGTTTGGTCATTTGTTGCTCTTTAGTTAACTTTAACAATTCTGGCTTATGCAATTCACCTTGGCAGAAGGCCCTAGAGATATTGATGATGTAATTAATTTTCTGTTTAGAAAATTGCATATCGACCAGTTCTTGTCTTTGAATATTTTGCAGTGTTTGAGGTTCTGGAAAACAATAATATTCGATTCCATCTCTGCTGAGTTTATCACCGTATTTATGCACCAATCGAGTTTTTATTTTGTGAGCGAATGTTAGGTTGATTTGTTGCCCAATCACGCACCAACACAAGGCTTCATATAAGTCCACAATTCCCATTAAACGCAATCCAAAATAATCTTGAGGAAAGCTTTGGGTTGCATTGTGTTGTTTAAGCAATTGGTAAAAGGGATTCAAATCACGGTTTAAGTCAAACCAATCAAGAGTATAGGCATACACCTCACTTTTATCCTCTTGGCTGATATTTTCTTTTTCAATTTCAACAATAAGCATATGCTCTTTCGATGAAACTGTTATAAATGCCAATCCTGATTGCAAACGAATGAGCCTTTTGACATCTTTTCCGTTAACGTGGTATAAACACTCGTCAAAACCTCGGTCTAAAAACTGCAAACAAGCATCAAAACTAAAGTTTTCAGGCTGTTTAATGCGAAGCGTTGTTGCCATCAATTAATGACGTTAACTTCAGAGCCTGCTCTAATGCGTTCGTTTCCACGAATGATAATGGTCTGACCAATTTTTACACCCGTGACTTCTATCATTTCACCCGATGCCATGCCTATTTGCACATCCACTTTTATCGCTTTGCCATCAACAACCGTATAAACGTAAGCTCCACTGCGACGAATAACCAACGCATCTCGTGGAACAGCAATAACCTCGCGCGGTGTTTGTGTCGGAACAACAACAGAAACAGGTTCACCAGACCACAAACTGTTCTTTTCTAAATTTAAATGCACTTCAACTGCATGGGATGGACCAATTGCCGCTGGCGTAAATTGAGTGATATTCGCATTGTATTGTTTACCTTGCTCAGTTATGACTTTCCACTGGGCTTGTTTTTTAATTTGCGATTTATATTTAACAGGAACAAATACAACAACCTCTAAATTATCTGCTTGCATCAGTTCGGCAACGGAATCGCCTGAGTTTAACAAAGCACCTATTTGAGTCATTTGCTGCAACACATAACCATCGTATGGAGCCGTGATTGTCAGTTTTGTCACTTGGTCTTTGTATTGATTTAAGCGTGAACGACTCTGAGCCAATTCACTTTGAGCAGAGAGGTAATCGGATTTATTTTGCTCCAATTCTGTTTTTGAAATTAAATTCTTTTTCACTAAATCTTGCAGTCGTGTTTTTTCGGCTTTTAAGAATTCATAGCGAGCTTGGCTGCTCTTGACGGCATCTTGTAACTCCTGTGAACGTAATTTTGATTGCGTATCGGTTAATTCTGCTACGGTTCCGCCTTTTTTGACAAAGCTACCGGCATCAAGCAATGAAATCACCACGCCTCTGAATTCGGCTTTTAGTGTTGCCACCACTTTAGCTTGTACTGTTGTTGGTATTTTTCGCACGGGTGACATCTTGATTTTTTCTACCGTTGCCACTTTGACAGGCGATGGGGCACCTTGTTGTGCCAATGAAAACTGTGCAACCAATAAAAAGCTGACTAATATCGTTTTAAATCTATGCATCGATTTTTTCCATTAAGTTTTGTTCTTTTGAAAAAAGCTTCAAAAGACTCGGTAATAAAATAAGTGTGAAAATAGTTGATAAAAACATACCACCAACAATAACACCTGCCAGTCCTCGGTACAATTCCGCACCAGAACCAGGGATAAGTAATAAGGGCAACATACCAAATATACTAGTCAGGGTACTCATTAAGATAGGTCTAATACGTAATAATACGGCATTTTTTACTGCATCTGCTATTGCCATACCATCTTTGACTGCCATGCGTGCTCTATCAACAAGTAAAATGGCGTTATTCACAACCAAGCCAAGTAAAATGATAAAGCCAATCATAGTCAGTAAATCCATTTGTTGTCCAACAGCTAAATCCATAATTCGTATGGCAGCTACTCCTCCAACAGTTGCCATGGGAATAGTTGTAATGACTAGCAATGAATCTTTAAAGGATTGGAACATAGCTGAAATTAACAAATACAAGATAACAATTGCTAATAAAAAGGATTGAGTTAAACTTTTGAGTGCAATGGTTAAGGACTCGGCTGTCCCACGGTAATTTATCATGCTGTTTTCAGGCATCATTTCTTTGAGCATTGGTGTGAGCTCTTGCTGCAAAATATTCATGCCCTGCTCTAAAGCCAAATCATCAGGCAAGGTCACTTGTAATGTCAAGGTACGTAGCCTTTCTAATCGTTGTATTTGACTGGGTCCTGCCGTGCGTTTAATTGATGCCAAATCACCCAACGCTAATACTTCTCCACTGCCGGTATAAAGTGGTACATTGGCAAATTCTTCGGGCGTTAACCACTTATCATTACGTAGAATCACATTGTATCGGCGAGTGCCGTTAAAATATTCACCAACAAAGTTACCATTACCTAAAGAACGCACAATACCGGATAAATCTGCTCGTGTCCAACCCGCTTGTGCTAAGGCACGGTCATTGGGTTTGAGTTGTAACTCGGGTTGCCCATATTCTAATGATGGAGAAGGTCTGATTTGTGCTTTGGGTATCAATTGGCTAATCTTACCAAAAGCCGCTTTTCCCACATCCAACAGTTTTTCATAATCTCCACCTTGTAAATCGACATTAATCTGACGGGCGCCTCCAATACCTCTAAAGATTGATGCTCGACGGGCAAAACCAAAGGTATCGGGTAAATTTTGCAATATTTGACTGTTAACAATCTTGAGTAATTCATCAACTTCATCGGTATTTTCAGCACGCACGCCTAAAAAAGCACCTTGACCAAAAAGACCCAAGAAATAATTTTTGACCTTTGGCTGTTTTGTGCCATCAACATAGGGTTGCATGCGTTCTTTTATGACATTAACCAAATCTTCTCGAGCTGATTTAACCGACAAACCTGGTTGTGGCAATAAAAAGCCAAAACTTTGGTTGCGCTTTCCTGATGGCAAATAATCTGCTGGAGGAATGATGCTGTAAGCAACAACCATTGGGATTAAGGTCAAAGCTAAAATCCAACTAATTTGTTTAGAGCGTGTGTTGGTTATTTTTGAGATAAAGTCCGCAACACTTTGCCACCAATGATAATGCGCATCATCAAAGTTATCCTCTTTAATCCATTTGGATGCTGCCGCTGGCAATACGGTAACGGCTACCAGTAGAGAAACGATAATTGAAACCGATATTGTAACGGCTAAATCAGCAAACAACTGTCCTGATTCATCTTTTAAGAAAATAATGGGCAAGAAAATTGCCACCGTTGTTGCAGTAGATGCCAACAAAGCAGCCCAAACTTGCGTTGTTCCAATTAAAGAAGCGGCGGTGGCTTTAAGGCCTTTTTCACGTTGACGAATGATATTCTCCAACACGACAATAGCCGCATCAAGCACCATTCCCGTAGCAAAGGCAAGACCTGCAAGGGAAATAATATTCAGTGAACGCCCTAAAATCTCCATAGCAATAAATGATGCTAATAAACATATTGGAATAGCTAATGCCACAATAAGTGCAGGAATCGCGCGCTTAAGGAAAAACCACAAAACTGCTATGGCTAAAAACATCCCTAAGAGTAAATTGTTTTGCACCATATTAATAGAAGCATTAGTGTAAATGGTTTCATCGTACAATTGTGCTATGTTTAAGCCATTGTCTTTTAACAACCCTCTTTTGAGCTCTGCTATTGTCGCTTTTAATTTGGTCATCACATCCAACACGTTTACACCAGACTCTGGGATGACATTCATCACCAAAGCTGCGGAGCCATTTTGTGTGATTGATCCCATAACATCCATCATTTGCAATTTGATTTCCGCCACATCTCTTAAATAAATTGGTTTGCCATCTCGCCATTGAAGAATCATATCAGCTAAATCATCTGGATTATACTTGCCTTCATAACGTATGGTGTATTTACGTTTGCCTACATCTTTCGTGCCTGCAGATACATTTCGAAAAGCTGTGTTCATATTTGCAAAACTGGTTAAATCCAGTCCCAAAGTTGCCGCTTTAAATGGATCAAAAGTGATGCGCAATTCATAAGGACGACCGCCAAAAGCATTAACCGCAGTGACTCCGTTGATTTGTTCGATTTTTGGCACAACATTATCCGCGATGAAGTCTTGATAAGTTGCAATGTCTTTTGTGTTGTTAGCCAGTGGTGTAAAAGAAAACCAAGCAATAGGATTGCCACCAAAACGTTTTGCACCAAGATTAACCGTTGGTTCGGTGGCATCAACTGGATAAGCAGGTACTTGATTAAGGCGGTTAATGACTTCAACCAATGCCCGCTGCATATCCATATCAGAGACAAACTCCAAGGTAATGCTACCCGAGCCTGAATTAGCACTGGATGCCATTTGCGTTAGTCCAGGCAAACCCTGAAAAACTTTTTCTTGGGGTTCTAATATTTCCGACTCAATTTCTTGCGGAGCGGCACCACGCCAGTTGGTTGAAATACCAATGGCTGGACGCTCAACATTGGGAGCGAGTTGAATCGGTAACTTTGTTAAACTAATATAGCCAAAAATGGCTATCAGTAATACAGCTACCGCAACGGCTACGCGATTTTTTAGGGAGGCTTGAGTTAGTTGCACTGTGTGTTATAAATTCCTAGGGTTAATTATCAGTATTGGGCATCATTTTATATTGAATCGGTATAAAAAGTTAGATTTAATTTGTTAAATTAGTGTTAAAAAAGTTATAATTAAGGCAATGATTTAATAAATTAAATAATGGGAAATAAAAAATGAATAAAAAAATAGCACTTATTGCAAGTATAATATTAACAAGTAATGTTGCGTTTGCGGCAAGCTTTAGTATCAACTCTAATTCACTCGGTTTGAGTTCTGTCGACACAGGATATAACCCTGCTGCTAGTAGTTACACACAAAATATCGACCCAGCTACAATTACACCTGCCAACTCTGTATCGTGTAGTGCTGGTGGTTTACATGCAGACAACTCTTATATAAGACGCTTTGACTTAGATGGCGATCATGGCGTTACAGGCTCAATCAACATTGACAGTGTTGACATTGGAATCGAAACAGCGGCAGGTGCTGGTGGAACACAACCAATCACCATTAACCTGTATTCTATTGCCAATGCTGACGCTTTATTATTTGCTAATTTAAATAATATTGGCACTTTAAGTACAAATGTTGCGGATGCTGCCACAGTAATTCAGAACTTTGTTGTTACAGGAACAATTAATGGAACAACTGATGATTTGGTTGTAGAAGTTTTTACTCCTGATGGACAAGCTGCGGGTCATTCATTCTTTATGGGTTCGAATGCTGCGGGTCAAATTGCTCCTGCTTTTATTGCCGCTGCTGCTTGTGGAATCACTGAACCAACAGATACTGCTGCTATTGGCTTTCCTGATGCACAGTTTGTTATGACTGTAAACGCATCAAATGCTGCTGTAGCCTTAGCTCCACCAACTCCAGTACCAAGCTTAACATGGTTAGGTCTTGCTTTAATGGTATTGACTTTAGGTTTCTTTGGAAGAAAATTTGTGAAATAATAGATTTAACAATTTGAATTTATTAAAAGGTGAGCTTTTTAGCTCACCTTTTTTTATGGATTTATTTATCCAACTCATCCCAGCGTGAAAATTTTTGCTCTAACTCTTGATTGAGTTTTTGTTGTTTTTGCGTGGTTTGTTTGATTGTGTGTGCGTCTTTTTGATAAAAGTCTTCATGTGCCATTTGGGTATTGAGTTCTTCTAATTGTTTTTCCAGCTTATCAATTTCTTTTGGCAAGTTATCCAGTTCATATTGCTCTTTAAAAGTTAATTTCTTTACTTCAGTTGCTGATGCATTGGTTTTTTTGACTGTTTCAATTTTACTTTTTGTTTTAGTTGCTATAACTTTATCTGGTCGTTGGACCAGATAATCCTGATATCCACCAACGTATTCTTGAATATGTGCGTTGTCTTCAAAAACATAAGTTTGAGTTGCCACTTTATCAATAAAATCCCTGTCATGACTAATTAACAACACCGTTCCTGGAAATTCATACAACTGTTCTTGCAACAAATCCAGCGTTTCTATATCCAAATCATTGGTGGGCTCATCCAATACCAGAACATTGGCTGGGCGTGCAAATAAGCGCGCTAACAATAAACGTGAGCGTTCGCCTCCAGACAAGACCTTGGCAGGTGCTCGGATTTTATCAGGACGAAATAAAAACTTTTGCAAATAACTAATTACATGGGTTGGCTTGCCATTAATAACGATTTCATCGGTTCCTTGATTGAGGTTGTTGGCAACCGTATCTTCTAAGTTCAAATTTCCTTTTAATTGATCGAAATAAGCAATCTCGAGTCCTACTCCGTGCTTAACGGTTCCTGTTAATGGCTCAAGCTTTCCAAGTAAGATATTAACTAAGGTCGTTTTTCCTACGCCATTTTTACCGATAATACCAATTTTATCTCCACGACGAATCTTTGCTGAGAATTTTTCGAACAAGATTTTTTTATCAGCCCCTTGCCCCCAACCAAAACTAATGTTTTCAGCAGTGATTACTTTTTTACCCGTTTTTTCGGCAATATTAATCTGCACTTGGGCTAATTCACTTTGCACACGTCTTTGGCTGCGTATAATTCGTAATTTTTTTAACTCTCTGACGCGTCCTTCATTGCGAGTACGTCTGGCTTTGATGCCTTGTCTTATCCACACCTCCTCTTTGGCTAAATTTTTATCAAAGAGTTTGTTTTCTTTATCTTCTGCATCTAATCGGGCTTCTTTTCTAAGCAGATAAGTGTCATAGTCACAATCGTAATAATGTATTTTACCTCTATCGAGTTCTAAAATACCTGTGGCGATATTTTTAAGAAACGCCCTGTCATGGGTGATAAACAAAACGGCTATATTTAAACTTTTTACAAATTTTTCTAACCAAATAATTGTTTCTATATCCAGATGATTAGTTGGTTCATCTAATAGCAATAAATCAGGTTCTTGCACCAAGGCTCTTGCCAAAACTACGCGTCTTTTGACTCCACCAGAGAGGTCATTAAACGTTTGGTCTTTGTCTAAATTCAATTGAGATATTACCGTTTCTATTGTATTTAATTGCATCCATGAGTCACTGGCAGTAATTCGCTCACCGATGCTATCAATCGTATCTAAGTCATTATTAAGTGCATGGTGGTAGGCGATAATGTCATCACCAACACTACCTAGCGCCTTAGCGACCAAGGTGTATATGTCATCATTGCTTTTGTTTGTTGGTACATTTTGTTCCATCATGCCAACTTTTGCCGAACCATGACGGCGAATCTCTCCATGCTCTAACGGGATTTGCCCTGTTAAAAGCTTCATCAAAGATGATTTTCCTTCACCATTTCTTCCAATCAAACAAATCTTTTGTCCTTTGTTGATTGAGAAATTTATTTCATCTAAAAGTGGTTCTGCACCAAAGTCTAATGAGACATTGATTAATGAGAGTATTGCCATAATATTTATTGCTTGTGTTTTGTGCAGAAGTGTACAGTCGACTTATTCAACATGCAACAAGGCTTAATAAATCAACAAAAATAGATGCCTTTATTCAGGCTCCAATTTTTTAACAATTCATTAATGCCTTAGCTGTGTCCAACATTCTATTTGAAAAGCCCCATTCATTGTCATACCATGAAACAACTTTGACTAAGTTCCCGTTGGTAACCAGTGTTAATCCTGCATCAAAAGTTGATGATTTAGCATTGTGATTGAAATCAATGGAAACCAATGGATCATCATTATAGCCAAGTACCCCTTTCATGCCTTTTGACGCTTCTTTCATAATCGCATTGACCTCTTCAACGGTTGTAGGTCGAGAGGCTTGAAACACTAAATCAACAACTGAGACATTAATCGTTGGTACGCGCATTGCATAGCCATCAAGTTTGCCATTTAATTCAGGAAGAACCAAACCAACCGCCTTTGCAGCCCCCGTACTTGTGGGTATCTGACTCATTGTGGCTGAACGTGCGCGGCGCAAATCTTTATGTGGTGTATCGGACAATACTTGATCATTAGTGTAAGCATGAATGGTCGTCATTAAACCACTTTCTATACCAATCGAATCGTATAAAGGTTTTACCAGAGGAGCTAAACAATTGGTTGTACAAGAAGCATTAGAAATAATCTGACAATCTGATGTTAGTACATCATCATTAACTCCATAAACGATTGTGGCATCCATTTGTCCACTACCAGGAGCTGAAATAATGACTTTCTTTGCCCCTGCTTCAATATGCTTTGATGCCGCTTCTCTGCTGCGAAATAAACCCGTACATTCCATGACAACATCGATATTTAATTCTTTCCACGGTAAATCTTTTGGGTTAGGTATGGAAAAATGTTTGATAAAGTCACCATTGACAGAAAACCCCCCTTCAGCCATTTCAACATCTTCTTTAAAGTATCCATGAACGGTGTCAAACTTAGTCAAATGCACCGAAGTTTTTAAATCAGCCAAATCATTGATTGCAACTATTTTAAATTTATTTTGAGCGTTTAATTCATACAATGCTCGAACGATATTTCGACCAATTCGGCCATAACCATTTATTGCTATATTTATTGTCATTTTATTAACCTATTATTGAGATATTAACCTTGCGGAATAATAATATTATAACAAATAATAGCTCATATCTCAATCAAGTCAATGCAAGTTTAGGTGCGAATTGCCTTTACACAATTTCGACCACTATCCTTGGCTTTATACAACGCCTTGTCGGCACGGTTAATAATTTTATCAATCGTTTCATCTATAGCCAATGATTCAGAAACACCCAAACTTATGGTGTAACTGATTGATTTTTCTTTAACTTGATGGGAAGAATTTTCAACTTTTTTTCTTATTTTTTCTGCTACATTGTTAGCATTATTCATTCCCGTACTAGGCAATAGGATTGCAAACTCTTCCCCACCCCAGCGACAAACTTTATCGGTAGTACGAAAAGACGATTCCATTAACTGGGATAAACTTTTTAAGATTTCATCACCGACCATGTGTCCGTAGGTATCATTTATGTCTTTAAAAAAGTCAATATCAATAATTATAAGAGAAAAAGGCTCTGAACGAATTTTCGCATTTTTAAACGCATGTTCTATATATTTTGTAAATGACCTTCGATTAAGTATCCCCGTCAATTCATCTGTATTGGCTTGGTAGCTTAATTCGTCTTGTCTATTTTCATTGTACCGAATCCATTTCGTTACACCTATCGCTAGCAGACTATATCCACAGACAAATAGCATTTTACTCGAAATATTAACAACTTCTTTAGGGTATACAAAAACAGTATCAAGTGTGATAATAAAAAGTCCATAAAAAACGAACGAAAAACCTATAGAAGTATAATAATAAAATCCACTCTTATTTGTGCTGTGCTTTTGCGTAATATAGATAAGGTACAAAGTGGTTAAAAGTAAGACAGCATTAGCAAATAATTGAAAAAAAATAATGTGAGATTTTAAAGTATAAAATACTGAATTTATAACTATAAAAACGACAGAACTGTATATAACCAGATAGAATATATTGAAACTCTTACCAACTTCTATATTCAAATCCGAATATTTCATGCAATAAAAACCCTATTCACATTGTTGTTTAAATGGATAAAATAATTATTGTCAAAGCCAGCTTTCATCCAATTTTGATTCATAAATAATTCTTTATCCAACCCATTCATACACACATTTTATCCATAAGAATCATTAATCCAAAATTGTTACAATCATTAAAGGCAGACAATATACTATGCATTGCATTTATTTTCTGTCTACCAGTTCACTTTATCGCGATGAATTGGCATGGTCATGCATCGACAACCGCCTCCTCCACGACTCAATTCTGCACCTTGCATGGAAACTGCAATGAGCTTACCTGCTTGAATTGTTTTTTTGTCTGTAATTATTTCATTGGCCTTTATAATCTCAAATCCTGATTTATTCAAAGCTTCCAGTGTGGCTTTATTATGCTCATACCCAATAATTTGGCCCGGTGCAAAGGTAAAGAAATTAGCTCCACTTGTCCATTGCTCTCTTTCTTGAGAAAAGGGATGGTCGCCACCACAATTTATAAATTCAGCTTCAATTCCTAATGAGCGCATGGCTTTAGGTAAACCTGAAAACTCAGTGATTTTTTGTATCTCCCCTTTACTGCAACGCATATGAAAGCTTTTACATTTATCAGGACCCGTTATCAATGGAGGAAAAACCATAAATTTATCCACATCCAACATAGTGAAAATCATATCTAAATGTATTGTTGCACGGATTTTTGGTAAGTTGACAACAAGAATATTCAATTTTTCTTTATCACGGGACATTTCTTGTGCCAATCGGTCAATGGCTCTTGCCGAAGTTCTTTCACTAAATCCAATGATCAGCAAATCTTCTTTGATGACAAGAATATCTCCCCCTTCAACAGTCACTTCATCTTGCTGTTTACGTGTTCCATCATGGTAAAATTTATTGACTCCCAATAAAGGATGATACCTAAAAATATATTTTAATAACAGAGCTTCGGTTAAACGTACTTTATGTGCCATCGAACCAATAATTATATTTTCATAAACACACATAACCGCATCACGGGTAAAAAAAGCATTTGGTAATGGCGGGATAGCGTGTCTGGAAGAACTAATAAAACGTTCCAATGTGTTTTTTTCAAGAAGAGCACCTGTAAAAAACTGATCAGATAATTCGCATGCTTGTAACTCAAATAAATCATCAATTAATTCTGGGTGACCGTATAAATTACAAACATCTCTAAGCAATTGCAATTTGACCTTATCATCTTTTAATACATCACAAAGAAGATCAGAAAACTCCAATACTTTGGCAACACGCCTTAACACTCCTGTTAACTGGCGGTGTTCATTTAAGGCTAAATCAAGCGTTAAAATATCATCGTATAAAACTTCCTGAGCAGTTGCAGGAGTCATATTTTCCATTTCACTGCCAGGCTGATGTATAATAACTGTGTTTAATTTACCTATCTCTGAATGTACTGAAATATTACTCATAAAGGTGCCCTATAAATTTTAGCTGTTATATTTACTAACTATAGCCATTGCCATTTCTAGTGATTGTTCGTAATTTAACCGTGGGTCAACCTGTGTTTTATAGGCTCGTTCCAAATCCTTTTCACATAACTCTCTTGCACCTCCTAAACATTCTGTGACATTTTCACCCGTCAATTCCAGATGAACACCTCCTAAAATTGACCCTTCTGATTTATGAACATCCATTGCTAATTCAACTTCTTTTCTAATATTTTGAAATTTGCGTGTTTTAAAACCGTTTGACGTTGACTCAGTGTTACCGTGCATTGGATCACAACACCAAACCACTCCAATACCTTCTTCTTGTAAAATCTTAATCATTTTTGGTAAACTAGATTCAATATTTTTCGCACCAAAACGATGAATTAAAGTGATTTTTCCCGCTTCATTCGTAGGATTTAACGTCCTACATAAACCAATTAAATGTTTTTTAGTTGTCTCTGCGCCGACTTTTATCCCTATAGGGTTATTTATACCCCGTAACAATTCTACATGAGCACTGTCTAATTGATTCGTTCTTAAACCAATCCATGGGAAGTGTGTACTCAAATTAAAGTACCCCTCTTGTCTTGGAACTTTTCTTGTTAAGGCTTGTTCATAGTGTAAATGCAGAGCTTCATGAGATGAGTAAAAATCAACTCTTGATAAATTGCCCAACCTTCTTCCAGCTAAAATCTCAGCAAATCCAATTGACTCACTGATTTTTTTCATCATTTCCTGATATTCTGTTGACTGTCCTGAGTGTTCAATCCATGCCAAGTTCCAATATTCAGGATGCCTAATATCCGCAAATCCACCATCAATTAGAGCGCGTACAAAGTTTAAAGTCATTGCTGATGAAGCATGTCCAACTAGCATTCTTGCAGGATCTGGCTCTCTATCTTTTGCAGTAAATCCAATTTTGTTAACAATATCTCCCCGATAAGAAGGCAAAGTAACCCCATCTTTAGTTTCTTCATTTGATGAGCGTGGCTTAGCATATTGCCCAGCAAATCGTCCGATTCTTACAATAGGCATTTTCAATCCATGAATAAGCACCAAGCTCATTTGTAACAAGACTTTAATTCTATTAGAAATAATTGGAGAATTACAATCTTCAAAGGATTCAGCGCAATCGCCACCTTGAATCAGGAACCTCTTTCCAATTTGTACTTCAGCCAACTTTTGCTTCAGTTTATATATCTCCCATGAAGTCACAAGAGGCGGCATATTTGATAATTTATTGAGTGCTTTATTTAAAGCATCTTCATCTTTATAGATGGCTTGCTGTCTAATTTCTTTTGTAGACCAGCTTTGAGGAGACCAATTTTTCATGTTTATATTATTTCTTTTGTAATGTTGACCAGATTATTGTATATACCACAAAGCCAACAAAACAAACTAATGTCCACATTGGCATTGTAAGACCCAAAAATCTCCAACTAACTTCTGCACATTCTCCTGAACCATGTAGTATTTCTTGTAAGACAGAACCAAATGGCAATGTATCAAGCATATAAAACAAACCAGGCCCACACGCAGGAACTTCATCAGGTGGAAGATTTTGTATCCAAATATGACGAGCAGAAACTGCTATTCCAGCAATGGATACTAGGGAGATTATAACAGCAACTATTTTTCTGAAAACAAATTGTGGTGGTTTTACTAAAGTTAGTAAAAATAAGACTCCAATAATCAAAAAAATTAACCTTTGAACCATGCATAAAGGGCAAGGATCCAAATATTCAACATATTCTTCGTAATAAGCATAAGCCAATAAAAGAACTGTGGTAATAAATGGAATAAAACTGTAAAGACGCAATGACTTGACTTTCATAATATTTCCTCAAAAAAAAACCCGGATTAACCGGGTTTTTATTAATTTAATTAAACTTTAATCTTCTTGTGTGTCACTTGGGCGAGGACGATCAACCAATTCCACGTAGGCCATTGGCGCATTATCACCTGCACGGTAACCGCATTTAAGAATTCTTAGATAACCACCTGGACGGTCTTGGTATCTTGTTCCTAAAGTTTCAAAAAGTTTCTTAACAACAGCTCTGCTGTGATTAGGCAGTCTAGAGGCTGCTAATCTCCTGTTTGCCACACTGTCGTTTTTAGCAATTGTAATCAATGGTTCTGCAACCATACGTAGTTCTTTTGCTTTGGGTAAAGTTGTTTTAATTAATTCATGTTCAAATAATGAAGCAGCCATATTTTTAAACATCGCTTTACGATGTGAACTGTTTCTATTAAGTTGACGACCTGATTTTCTATGACGCATTTTATATCACCTATTATCCGAGTAAACGCTCAACTGTACGAATGGAAGCTGGTGGCCAATTATCAATACGGACACCAAAATTTAAACCCATTTCTGCGAGCACTGCTTTTATTTCATTTAATGATTTCTTACCCAAATTAGGAGTTTTCAACAAGTCAACTTCCGTTCTTTGGATCAAATCACCAATATATTGTATGTTTTCTGCTTTTAAGCAATTCGCTGAACGAACTGTAAGTTCTAGCTCATCAATTGGCTTAAGCAAGATTGGGTTAAGTTTTTCTTCTTCAGAAACTTCTTCAACTGGAGCAGACATTTCAAAATCTACAAAAACCGCCATTTGCTCAATAAGAATTCTTGCTGCTAATTGAATAGCTTTTTCAGCTGTTATAGAGCCATCTGTATCAATACTTAAAACCAATTTATCAAGATTTGTGCGTTGTTCTACACGCGCATTTTCAACTTCATAAGAAACGCGTCTAATTGGACTGTAACTCGCATCAAGCACTAAAGAACCGATAGAACGTGATTCATCATCGTTCTTAGTTTTAATTGCAGGTTCATAGCCAATACCTTCTTTTACAACCAAGTTCATGTTAATTGAACCCTTTCCAGCTATATTACAGAGAACATGATCTGGATTAGCAACAGTCATTCCATCAGTTAATTGCAAATCCCCTGCAGTTACAGGACCTGGTGAACTTTTAGATAATGATATATTAAATTCAGTTTCACCCTCTCTTCCTGAAACAGAAAAAGCAACACCCTTTAAGTTTAACATAATTTCAACAACGTCTTCTTTTACATTGTTGATAGTTGAAAACTCATGTGCAACACCATCAATTTGTACATCTGTAATAGCATATCCAGGAATTGAAGACAGCAATATTCTTCTAAATGTATTTCCAAGCGTATGACCAAAACCTCTTTCCAAAGGTTCAATGACCACGACAGCTTTATTTTTTGTTTCTTCTTTTACTGCGACAACTTTTGGTCTCAGTAATTTTGCCAATATCTCAGACATAAGCAATATCCTCGCTAGTTATTTAGAATATAATTCCACAATTAGGTTTTCGTTGATTTCAGCTGGTAAATCGTCTCTTGTAGGAGCACTTTTGAATGTACCAGTCATTTTTTTAGAATCCACAGAAACCCAGTCAGCTGTTAAATTCATTTCTTGCCATAAATTGAGTGCTTCTTTAATCCTCAATTGTTTTTGAGCCTTTTCGCGAATAGAAACGACATCACCTTCTTTAATTTGGTATGAAGGAATGTTGCATGTACTTCCATTAACTTCAATTGCTTTGTGTGAAACCAATTGACGCGCTTCACTTCTTGTAACTGCGTAACCCATTCTGTAAACAACATTATCTAATCTTGACTCAAGTAATAAAAGTAAATTTTCACCTGTTGCGCCTTTTTGCTTAGCTGCTTTTTTATAGTAATTTCTAAATTGCTTTTCTAATACACCATAAATACGCCTAACTTTTTGTTTTTCACGTAACTGCGATGCATAATCGGTAGGTTTTCCACGACGCATCGTTGCACCATGCTGACCAGGAACTTGATCTAATTTACATTTTGTTTCTACAGCACGTGCTGGAGATTTTAACATTAAATCAGTACCTTCTCTTCTTGCTAATTTGCAAGTTGGTCCAATATATCTAGCCATATTATTCTCCTTACACTCTTCTTTTCTTAGAAGGACGACAACCGTTATGAGGTATCGGCGTCACATCTATAATATTAGTAATTCTGTACCCTAAACCATGCAAAGCTCGTACAGACGACTCTCTTCCAGGTCCAGGTCCCTTGATTTGCACTTCAAGATTCTTCAATCCAAAATCCTGTGCAATTTTACCTGCATTAGTCGCAGCAACCTGTGCAGCAAAAGGAGTACTTTTACGCGAACCTCTAAAACCTGCGCCACCAGCGGTTGCCCAAGCAAGAGTATTGCCTTGTCTATCAGTAAGAGTTACAATAGTATTATTGAATGAAGCATGAACATGTGCGATTCCATCGACAACTGTTCTTTTATTCTTCTTTTTAGTTTTTTGTGGTCTAGCCATAACTTTTCTCTTTAAATTCTATGTGTTAAATTAACGCTTGATAGGTCTTTTAGGACCTTTTCGTGTACGTGCATTATTTTTGGTCTTCTGACCACGCAATGGTAAACCACGTCTGTGTCGAATACCACGGTAACAACCCAGATCCATCAATCGTTTAATATCCATTGCAACATCACGTCTTAGGTCGCCCTCAACATTAAATTTTGCAACTTCATTACGAATTTTTTCCAAAGAAGCTTCGTCTAGATCTCTTACTTTAGTTGTTGGATTTACACCTGCATTATCGCAAATCTGATATGCTCTGGTTCTTCCTATACCAAATATACTGGTTAGGCCGATCCACGCATGTTTGTACACTGGTATATTGACACCTGCTATACGCGCCATTTAACTCTCCTAATAAACTTGTTTTAAATATATTATCTCTTTAATTATGAAGCCTATTTTTTTCAAGTATTCATAAAAAAGCGATGCATTATAGTGCAAAAAAAGACACACAGCAAGCTTGCTGCAGTCTTTTATTGCAAATTTCTCATAAATCCAGACAATCTATTTAGTAAATAGATATCAGAAGATTTTATGTACTCTAAATCTGTATTTAACGCATTACGCACGTTGTTTAGAGTTGTTTACTGCAATTTTACAATGGAGAAATCAACGCAAACTTTCTCAGTACATCATAAAATTTTCATTCAATCAGATTAAATACTAATATTTACCTTTTTTGAATTCCAGATTTACCGTAATTCTTTAAATTGGACTTTTTCATTAAGCCTTCGTACTGACCTGACATTAAGTGTGTTTGTAACTGCGCCATGAAATCCATAGCCACAACCACGACAATTAATAATGAGGTTCCACCCAGTGCAAATGGCACTGACCATATATTCATTACAAATTGGGGCAATAAACTCACACCTAATAGGTATAATGCTCCCCAAAAAGTTATTTTAGTTGTTACGCTATCAATGTAATCGGCTGTATGTCTACCTGGTCTAATACCTGGTATCACAGCGCTTGATCTTTTTAAGTTATCAGCCATTTCATTAGGATCAAAGGTTAATGCCGTGTAGAAAAATGCAAACCAAATAATCAACGTACCAAAGAATATCATGTACAAAACATTACCAGGCGATAACCATTGTGATAAATCCAACAACCATCCCCAACCATCTTTTTGTCCAAGGAAGTTAGCTAAAACACCTGGGAACAACACAAGACTTGAGGCAAAGATTACTGGGATTACACCAGCCATATTAACTTTTAATGGTAAATACGAACTCTGAGCATTGGTTGCCATTCTACCGCGACGTTGTGCATATTGCATTGTTATACGCCGTTGCGCTCTTTCTACAAAGACGACAAAATAGGTTATCCCTAAAGCTAATACTAAAAAGAATAAAGCTTCTAAGGCATTTAAACTGCCTGTCGAAACCATTGTAAATGTTGAACCAATTGCTGAAGGTAACCCAACCACAATGCCCGCGAATATGATAAGTGAAATACCATTACCAATTCCACGTTCTGTAATTTGCTCCCCTAACCACATTAAAAACAACGTTCCACCAGTAAGTGAAATAGTTGCAGGAAACAAAAATCCAAAACCTGGATTGGGAACAACTTCTAAACCGTTGCTGCCACCCATTTGCTGTAATGAATAAGAAATTCCGTATGCTTGAAAAGCAGCAAGAACCACGGTGAAGTAACGTGTGTATTGATTGATTTTTTTACGCCCTGACTCACCTTCTTTCTTAAGCTCTTTAAGCTTAGGGATAGAATGACCTAAAATCTGCGTAATAATCGATGCAGTAATATAGGGCATCACGCCAAGAGCAAACAATGAGAAACGTCCTAATGCTCCACCTGAGAACATATTAAACATATCAAGAAGTCCACCGCCTTGAGTTTCTAACAAATCAGAAAGTACTTTCGGATTAACTCCTGGCACTGGAATATATGAGCCCAGTCTAAATATAACTAAAGAAACGACTACAAACCATATTCTTGACTTCAATTCAGAAAGGTTATTCTTGTTACCTAACATTTTTTGTACTTGTGCTTGTGATGCTGACATAATTTTATATTACTCTACTGATCCACCGGCTTTTTCAATCGCTTCTTTAGCGCCCTTAGTGACTTTAAGTCCAACTACTTTTACTGGTTTGGAAATAGTTCCTGTGTTGATAACTTTTACTTTAGTTACAAAACGTCTGACTAATCCTTTTTCAATCAAAGAAGCCAAATCAACAGTATCAACTTTCATTGACTCTAAGTGATACAAACAAATCTCATCACTGTATTTTGCCATTCTTGAAGCAAAGCCAAATTTTGGAAGTCTTTTTTGCAAAGGCATTTGACCGCCTTCAAAACCAACTTTATGCCAACCACCTGAACGTGATTTCTGACCTTTGTGGCCACGACCACAGGTTTTTCCTGAGCCCGAACCAATTCCACGACCTACTCTTTTTGCTGCTTTTTTACTACCAGCAGCAGGTTTTATTGTATTTAATTGCATTGTAATATCCGCCTTTATTTAGTTTCATCAACTGTTAATAAGTGACTCACTTTGTTTATCATACCTCGATTCTGCGGAGTATCAATGACTTCAACAGTGTGGTGCATTCTGCGCAGGCCTAAACCCTTCACACAGGCTTTATGATTTTTCAAAGCGCCAATAGGACTTTTTGTTAAGGTAACTTTAACTGTATTTATTTTAGCCATGATTTTTCATCACCTCTTCAATTGTTTTGCCTCTTCTTGCTGCAACAGAATCTGGAGAAGTAATATTCTTCAACCCATTAATTGTTGCCCTAACAAGATTTTGCGGATTGTTTGATCCTTGAGATTTTGCTAATACATTATGCACACCAACAACATCAAAAACAGCACGCATAGCGCCACCTGCAATAACACCTGTACCATCAGATGCTGGTTGCATGTATACTTTTGACCCTGAATGCTTTGCTTTTATTGGATGCCAAAGAGTTCCTTCTTTAAGATCAACACGAATGATATTGTTACGTGCTTTGTCCATTGCTTTTTGAATAGCTATTGGCACTTCTTTTGCCTTACCGTAACCAAATCCAATTTTTCCATTTCCATCACCAACTACTGTTAATGCTGTAAAACTAAATACTCGACCACCTTTTACAACTTTTGATACACGGTTAACCGCTACCAAACGTTCTAATAGACCATCACCTTCATCTTTTCTTCTATCTACGCTCGCCATTATTATTTACCTTAATCTTTAATATTTATTTACTGTTTTGACTCAAATCGCGCCAGACTAAATCTCTAGTCCTGCTTCTCTTGCTGCATCTGCCAATGCTTTTACTTTACCGTGGTAAAGAAAACCAGATCTATCAAATGCAACTTTATCAATTCCTGCTTTTTTTGCACGTTTAGCAATCGCTTCACCAATTATTTTGGCCGCTTCAACATTCTTACCAGAAGCTCCTTTTTTAATTAATTTCTTCTCTAAAGAAGAAGCACTTGCTAATGTTTGTGTTTTATCACCAGAAAGTATTTGAGCATAAAGATTTTTATCAGTTCTATGAATAGATAACGAAGGAACACCAAGTGTACGAATTTTAGCACGTGCTGTTTTTGCTCTTCTTAATCTCGCTTTATTTTTAACATTACTCATTTTTTTTACTCAAATTTAATTGTTATTAAGCTTTCTTAGCTTCTTTTCTAAATACTCTTTCATCTGCATATTTCACGCCCTTTCCTTTATAAGGCTCAGGTGGTCTATACGCTCTAATTTCTGCACAGACTTGACCAACTTGCTGTTTATCAATTCCTGAAACATCAATTTCTGTTTGATTTTTTGCCACTTCAAATGTAATTCCTTCTGGAGCCTTATAAACAACATCGTGAGAAAAACCTAAAGCTAACTTTAAATCTTTACCTTGAAGAGTGGCTCTGTAACCAACGCCAACTAACAACATTTTCTTTGTATAACCCTGAGTTACACCGATAACAATATTATTAACTAATGAACGCATTGTGCCAGTAATTGGCATAGATGCGTCGTTTTTTGGACTAAACAACAATGAACCATCTTCTTCTTTAATAGCCACATTTTCATTTAATATAATTGAACCCGTTCCTTTTGGCCCTTTAATTGTAACATTTTGACCCTTAATATCAACGGTCACACCAGAAGCGATAGTAACTGGATTTTTTGCAATTCTAGACATACTATTCTCCTATCCTATTTAACTATACAGATGACTTCGCCACCGATACCAGCTTCTCGAGCTTCAAAATCTGTCAATAAACCTTTTGAAGTTGAAATAATAGCAGTACCGAATCCTGCATCAATTTTTGGTAACTCACTTTTACCTTTATACAATCTTAAACCAGGCTTAGAAGCACGATTTATGTATTCAATCACAGGCTTTCCTTGGTAATATTTCAAGTTAACTTGTATTTGCGGGTGTCCAGTGGAACTGTCTTCTCCATTAATCAATGCAAAAGATTGGATATACCCTTCCTTTTGCAATACTGAACATAGGCTTTTCTTAATTTTTGAAGCTGGAATCATAACTGATTTCTTAGCTACCATTTGTGCATTTCTTATGCGTGTTAGCATATCTGCAATTGGATCTGTCATACTCATAATCTTTTTCCTAATCTATTAGCAGCTTACCAGCTCGCTTTTTTCAAGCCAGGGATATCGCCACGCATTGCAGCTTCTCTGAACTGTGTTTTACTTAAACCAAACTTACGGTAATAACCACGAGGCCTACCTGAAAGCTTACATCTATTTCTTTGTCTTGAAGGAGAAGAATTTCTTGGCAACTTTTGCAACTTAACATAAGCATCCATCATGTCTTCAAATGAAGTTTCTGGATTTGTGATAATTGCTTTTATTCCCGCTCTTTTCTTAGCGTATTTTGCTACAATTTTTGTTCTTTTCAAATCTCTTTGAATCATTGATTCTTTAGCCATAACTCTTCTCTATTTATTCTTAAAGGGAAAACTAAAAGCAGCCAATAATGCTTTTGCTTCTTTATCACTTTTTGCAGTAGTAACAAAAGTAATGTCCATACCACGAATCGTGTCTATTTTATCGTATTCAATTTCTGGGAATATAATCTGTTCTTTAATACCCATTGAATAGTTTCCACGACCATCAAAAGACTTTGCATTTAATCCACGAAAATCTCTGATTCTTGGAATAGAAATATTGACCAATCTATCAAAAAATTCATACATTTTATTGCGTCTTAAAGTCACCTTACAACCAATTGGCCAGCCATCACGGATTTTAAATCCGGCAACGGATTTTTTTGCATAAGTCACCAAGGCTTTTTGCCCAGCAATCTTTTCCATGTCACCAGTGGCATTTACCATGATTTTTTTATTACCAACGGCCTCACCAACACCCATATTTAAACCAATCTTAACAAGTTTGGGAACTTCCATAACATTTTTGTAACCGAATTCTTTCATCATCAAAGGAATTACAGTCTCTTTATAATATGTTTCTAATCTAGTCATAATATCACTCTACTTATGCGTCAACCGCTTCGCCATTTGAACGAAACACTCTAATTTTTTTGCCATCTTTAAGAGTTTTAAAACTAACTTTATCGCCTTTACCAGTAGCATTGTTAAATAACATTACATTGGATACATGAATTGGCGCCTCTTTAGAAATAATTCCACTTGGCTTTTCAGGATTATTTGGGTCAACTTTGACATGCTTCTTAATCATGTTAACGTTGTCCACAAGCAATCTCCCATCTTTTAATACAGATAATACTGAACCACGAGTCCCTTTTGAGCGTCCCGCAATCACTATTACTTCATCACCTTTTTTAATTCGATTCATTTTCTTACTCTTATAATACTTCAGGAGCTAATGAAATAATTTTCATAAACTTTTCTGAACGAAGTTCTCGGGTTACAGGGCCAAATATACGTGTTCCAATTGGCTCTAGCTTACTATTTAACATAACTACAGCATTGCCATCAAAACGAATCAAAGATCCATCTGGACGTCTAACACCTTTACGTGTTCTAACAACAACCGCATTATAAACCTCACCTTTCTTTACTTTTCCGCGTGGAATGGCGTGTTTTACGGTTACTTTAATAATGTCACCAATACCAGCATATCTTCTTTTAGATCCACCTAGTACTTTGATACACATCACTTCTTTAGCACCGCTGTTATCAGCTGCGCTTAATCTACTTTGCATTTGAATCATGGTTTATACCTCTTTAATTTAATGCCTAAGCACTTATTGTGCAGCGTTGACTAAGCCAACAACTTTCCATGATTTAGTTTTTGAGTATGGACGAGTTTCAGTAATTTTTACTTTATCACCCATTTTAAAACCATTCTCTTCATCATGTGCATGAATTTTACTTGAACGTTTGATGTATTTTCCATAAATTGGATGTTTCTCTTTTCGTTCAATTAATACAGTAACCGTCTTATCCATCTTGTCACTAACGACAACACCTTGCTTAGTACGCAATATTTCTTTTTCAGTAGTCATTATTTGTTTCCTGCGTTGTTCAATTCAAGCTCTTTCTGCTTTATTATTGTCTTAGCTCTAGCAATATCACGCCTAACTTCTCTTAAAACATTTGTTTTTGTTAGTTGCCCATTACCTCTTGCCATTCTTAAATCAAACTGAGTTTTCAACAATTCTGTTAATGTCTCTTTTAATTCTGCTGGCTTTTTACTTTTCATTTCTTTAGCATTCATTTACATCACCGTTCTTTTAACAAATGTTGTACTAAACGGGAATTTAGCAGCCGCTTTTGCAAATGCAGCCTGAGCCACTTCTTCTGCAACGCCCTGAATCTCGTATATCACTCGACCTGGTTTAATAACCGCAGCCCAATACTCAACATTACCTTTACCTTTACCCATACGAACCTCAACAGGTTTTGCTGTTATTGGTTTGTCTGGAAATACTCTTATCCATAATTTACCACCACGACGAACGTGACGGGTAATGGCTCTACGTCCAGCTTCGATCTGTCTAGCTGTCATAAAACCTCTACCAGTAGCTTTAAGACCGAATTCGCCAAAGCTTACTTTATTACCTGCATGCGCAAGACCGCGATTACGACCTTTTTGCTGCTTTCTAAATTTTGTTCTTTTTGGTTGCAGCATTTGTTATCTCCGTTTCTTACCTTGTTGTTTCTTTTGTTCTTGAGAAGCATGTAAGTCAAAAACATCACCTTTATAAACCCACACTTTAATACCTAGAACACCATAAGTTGTATAAGCCTTACCCATTGCATAATCGATATTAGCTCTGAATGTATGCAAAGGCACTCGTCCTTCTCTATACCATTCAGTTCTTGCAATCTCGGCACCGTTTAAACGACCAGCTACGGCAACTCGAATACCAAGAGCTCCAAGTCTCATTGCACTACCGACTGCACGCTTCATGGCGCGACGGAACATAATACGCCTTTCTAGCTGAGATGCAATACCTTGAGCTATTAAATCTGCATCTAATTCAGGTTTTCTGATTTCGGCAACATTAATGTTAGTTGGAACACCCATCATTTTTGATACAGTTTTCTTTAAACGTTCAATATCTTCGCCTTTTTTACCGATAACAATACCCGGTCTTGCCGTATGAATTGTAACCCGAGCATTGTTTGCAGGGCGATCAATTTCAATTTGACTAACTGAAGCATTTGCTAATTCTTTTCTTAAGTATTTTCTGACTTTAATATCCTTAATCAATTGATCTGCAAAAACTTCTTTTTCTGCATACCAAGTTGCATTCCAAGGCTTCGATATACCTAGTCTAATTCCAATTGGATGTACTTTTTGACCCATAATATTACCTTTATGATGCTTCAGCCACTTTCACAGTGATATGGCTGGTTCTTTTTAATATTCTTGTTCCCCTTCCTTTTGCACGTGCTCTTCCACGCTTCAAAGTTGGGCCTTCATCTACTGTGATAGTGCTAATGATTAACTCATCAACATCCAGTCCTTCATTATGTTCTGCATTTGCAATCGCCGACATCAATACTTTCTTGATTAAATGTGCTGCTTTTTTAGGGCTGAAAGACAATAATTGTTCAGCTTTTTCTACCTGCATGCCGCGCACTTGGTTTGCTACTAACCGCACCTTTTGTGCCGATATTGCAGCTCTGTTATGTTTTGCTGTAATTTCCATACTCATCACCTATAATTATGATTTTTTATCAGCCTGATGGCCTTTAAAAGTTCTTGTTGGCGAAAACTCACCCAATTTATGGCCGACCATTTCTTCAGAAATTAGTACAGGAACATGCTGTCTACCATTGTGTACAGCGATTGTTAATCCAACCATTTCCGGCAATATCATTGACCTACGTGACCAGGTTTGAATTGGTCTTTTGTTATTTTCCTCAACAGCCTTGAGTACTTTCTTCATTAAATGATGGTCTACGTGAGGACCTTTTTTTAGAGAACGTGGCATATCTATTTACCTATTTTTTGTTTCTACGACGTACAATATACTGATCTGTACGCTTGTTTTTACGAGTCTTATAACCCTTAGTTTTCATACCCCAAGGAGTTACAGGGTGACGACCACCAGAAGTACGACCTTCACCACCACCATGTGGATGGTCTACTGGATTCATGGCAACACCACGAACAGTCGGTCTAACACCTCTCCAGCGACTAGCGCCAGCTTTACCTAATTTTTCAAGGTTATGCTCACCATTTGATACTTCTCCTAGCGTTGCTTTACACGCAGCAGGAACTTTACGCATCTCACCAGATCTCAATCTAAGTGTTGCATACATTCCAGCACGAGCAACCAACTGCACATTTGCACCCGCTGAACGAGCTATTTGTGCGCCTTTTCCTGGCTTCATTTCAATACAATGAACAACAGAACCTAAAGGTATATTGCTCAAAGGCAATGCATTACCTGGTTTAATTGGTGCATTGTTACCTGACTGTACAGACATACCCGCTTCCAATCCTTTTGGTGCAATGATATAACGTCTTTCACCATCTGCATAACAAATTAATGCAATATAGGCTGTACGATTTGGATCGTATTCAATGCGTTCTACATTGGCTACAATTCCATCTTTATTTCGTTTAAAGTCAACGATTCTATAACGTTGCTTATGACCACCACCAATATGACGTGTAGTGATTCTGCCGTTATTATTTCTACCGCCAGTTTTTGATTTTTTTTCAACTAACGCCTCATGAGGACCGCCTTTATAAAGACCATCTCTCTTAACTCTTACCGTGCCTCTTCGGCCTGGGGAAGTTGGTTTTAATACGATTAATGCCATGATTATCTCCTAATTATTCCGCAGTACCAAAGTCAATTAATTGACCTGATTGAACCTTAACATAGGCTTTTTTCCAATCTGGACGTTTGCCTGGCTTTCCTTTAAATGATTTAGTTTTACCTTTAACATTTAAAATTTGTACGTTTTCAACATTTACTGAGAAAAGCTTCTCTATCGCTGCTTTTACCTGCTGCTTACTTGAAGTCACTGCAACTTGAAAAACATATTGATTTGATTGTTCACCCACTCGATTACTCTTTTCAGATATAATTGGCGCCAATACTGTTGTGTATAAGTTGTTCAAACTCATGATAACCACTCCTGTACTTTTTCTGCAGCCGCTGCTGTCATAATAACTTTTTCAGAAGACACTAATGATACAGGATCAAGTGATCTAACATCAGTAACATATATATTTGGAATGTTACGTGTTGCCAACACTAGTTCAGATGTAATCTCATCAACTACAATTGTTCCCTTTGTCATTTTATGTTTAGCTAAAAATTTAATCGCTTCTTTAGTTTTGCCTTCTTTGATAGAAATACTGTTTACGAAGACCATTCGTTCTGAACGAGTCAATTCTGAAATAATTGATTTCATGCCAGCTCTATACATTTTTTTATTAACTTTTTGAGAGTGATCTCTTGGTGCTGCTGCGAAAGTCTTACCACCACCAACCCAAATAGGGCTTCTGATTGTCCCTGCACGCGCACGACCAGTTCCTTTTTGTTTAAAAGGTTTTTTGCCGCCACCTCTAACTGCTGAACGATTTTTTTGTGCTTTTGTTCCAGCACGACCACCAGCCAAGAATGCTGTTACAACTTGGTGAACCAAGCTCTCAGAATAATCTCTGTTGAAAACTTCATCAGAAACTTCAACATTAGCTTTTTTACCTGCTACTTTAATTTCCATCATAGTCTCCTTAAGCTTTGACAGCTGGTTTAATGATTACTCTTGAATTTTTAGCACCTGGAACAGCGCCTTTAATAAGTAGCAAACCTTTTTCAGCATCTACTCTTACTATTTCAAGATTTTGAGTCGTAACATTTCTGTCACCCATGTGTCCTGCCATTTTTTTACCTTTAAATACTCGTCCAGGCGTTTGACATTGCCCGATGGAACCTGGTGCTCTATGAGAAACAGAGTTACCATGGGTGGCATCTTGCATTTGGAAGTTGTAACGCTTAATTACCCCTTGAAAACCTTTACCTTTAGAACGACCAGTAACATCTACTTTCTGTCCTGCTTCAAACATATTGACATCTAATTTAGTCCCAACTTCTTGAGCTTCGTCTGTTCTAAATTCCATAACGTCTTTACCTGCTTCAACACCTGCTTTCGCAAAATGTCCCGCTAAAGGCTTGCTTACTTTAGATGCTTTTAAAGCACCAGTTGAAACTTGAATGGCACTATAACCATCAATTTCTAATGTCTTGACCTGTGATACAATGTTATCTGCAATACTAACAACAGTAACTGGAGTCGAATTTCCTTCATCAGAAAACACTCTTGTCATACCTACTTTTTGTCCGATAAGTCCGATAGTCATTTCCTATACTCCTTAAGATAGTTGGATTTGAACGTCGACACCTGCTGCTAAATCTAATTTCATTAGCGCATCGACTGTCTTGTCATTTGGATCCACAATATCAACAAGACGTTTATGTGTGCGTATCTCATATTGATCACGCGCATCTTTGTTTACATGTGGAGATGTTAACACTGTATAACGCTCAATACGTGTCGGTAAAGGAATTGGCCCTTTAACCTGAGCACCTGTGCGCTTTGCAGTATCTACGATTCTTCCAGCTGATTGATCAATTAATTTGTGATCAAACGCTTTTAATCTAATTCTAATTTTCTGTTCGGCCATTACCGTCGCCTCTGTAGTTTTGTGCACAACTTCTCGTTGTGCACACTATTTTAATTAATAATTCTTTTTATTCTATTGCTAATTTTTATTTAAAAATCTTAGCAACAACACCTGCACCAACTGTGCGTCCGCCTTCACGAATAGCAAATCTCAAACCTTCTTCCATCGCAATTGGATTGATTAAGGTAACTGTCATTTTTACGTTATCGCCAGGCATTACCATTTCAACACCTTCTGGTAACTCACAAGCTCCAGTGATGTCAGTTGTACGGAAGTAAAACTGTGGTCTATAGCCTTTGAAAAATGGAGTGTGACGTCCGCCTTCATCTTTTGACAAGATGTAAACTTCTGCTTCAAACTCTGTATGTGGAGTAATTGATCCAGGATGTGCCAATACTTGACCACGTTCAACGTCATCACGCTTAGTTCCACGTAATAATACACCTACGTTTTCACCTGCACGACCTTCGTCTAGTAATTTACGGAACATTTCAACACCCGTACATACGGTTTTTTGTGTGTCTCTGATTCCGATGATTTCTAATTCTTCACCCACTTTAACAACACCACGCTCTACACGTCCAGTTACAACTGTTCCACGACCTGAAATTGAGAACACGTCTTCAATAGGCAATAAGAAAGGTTGATCAACATCGCGTTTAGGCTCTGGAATATAATCATCCAATACGTCTAGCAATTTCTTTATTGATGGAACACCAATATCACTTTCGTCACCTTCTAGTGCTTTAAGTGCAGAACCCATAACCATAGGAGTATCATCTCCAGGGAAATCATAATCGCTTAATAATTCACGAATTTCCATTTCTACCAATTCCAACAACTCTTCGTCATCAACTTGGTCACATTTATTCATGTATACAACGATATAAGGTACGCCAACTTGACGACCCAATAAAATGTGCTCGCGTGTTTGTGGCATTGGACCATCAGCAGCTGATACGACTAAGATAGCACCATCCATTTGTGCTGCACCTGTAATCATGTTCTTAACATAGTCAGCATGGCCTGGACAATCTACGTGTGCGTAGTGACGACCTTCTGTTTCATATTCTACGTGTGCTGTAGCAATTGTAATACCACGCTCGCGCTCTTCTGGTGCATTATCAATTTGATCATAATCTTTGAATTCACCACCTTGTAATTCTGCTGCCACTTTTGTAAGGGCGGCTGTCAATGTAGTTTTACCGTGATCAACGTGACCAATTGTTCCCACATTTACATGCGGTTTGTTGCGTTCAAATTTTTCTTTAGACATTCTATTTCTCTTTTGCTAAATATGTTTATTACAATTACTTACTTATTAAATACATTATCTGATGCTATCTCATAATGATCAAATTCCATCGAGTAGTTAGCCCGACCTTGAGTGGCTGACCGCAAATCCATTGCGTAACCAAACATTTTTGATAGTGGAACAAAAGCTTTAATAATTTTTCCTGATACCGTATCTTCAATACCTTCCAAATTACCATTCTTTTTATTAACATCTCCTACCACATTCCCCATATATTCCTCTGGGGTAATTATTTCTACTTTCATAATTGGCTCTAGCACAACTGGCTTCGCCTCTAATGCACCACTTCGAAAAGCTTGTGCTGCTGCAATTTTGTAAGCCATCTCAGTTGAATCCACCTCATGAAAAGACCCACCTAACAGCGTCACTTTCACATCAACAACAGGATACCCTGCCAAAACTCCATTTTGCATTTGCTCTTGCAAACCTTTATCAATAGCCGGAATAAATTCACTTGGAATTATTCCACCTTTAATCTCATTCACGAATTGATAACCCGCACCCTGCTCTAAAGGCTCTAATCTAATTTTTACATGGCCATATTGACCCTTACCACCAGACTGCTTTATAAATTTACCTTCTTGCTCCACAGCCCTTGATATGGTCTCACGGTAAGCCACTTGCGGATTACCAACATTTGCATCAACTTTAAATTCGCGTTTCATTCGATCCACGATGATATCCAAATGTAATTCGCCCATACCTGCGATTATTGTCTGTCCTGACTCTTCATCAGTAGTGACCCTAAAAGAAGGGTCTTCTTGAGCTAACTTTTCCAAAGCTTGACCCATTTTTTCTTGATCGGCAGTTGTTCTTGGCTCAACCGCAACAGCTATAACTGGTACAGGAAACTCCATTTTCTCTAAAGTTATCACTGCTTTTGCAGCACAAAGTGTTTCACCTGTTGTTACGTCTTTCATACCAACAACTGCAACAATATCGCCTGCATAAACCTCCTTAACCTCCTCACGAGAGTTAGAATGCATTTGCAAAAGCCGACCTATACGTTCTTTTTTTCCTTTGATAGGGTTATAAACCATATCACCAGTTTTCATTGTTCCAGAATATACCCTCAAAAAAGCCAAGGTTCCAACAAAAGAATCTGTAGCAATTTTAAACACTAAAGCAGCAAATGGCGCTTTATCGTCTGGATGACGCTCTTCAATATCACCTTTTTCATTTAAGCCAGTGATAGCAGGAACATCTAATGGAGAAGGGAGAAACTCAACAACCTTATCCAACATCGCTTGCACGCCTTTGTTTTTAAACGCAGAACCGCACAAACAGCATACAATTTCATTATTTATTGTACGCAGTCGTAAGCCTTGAAGAATTTCTGAATCTGTCAATAAACCCTCTTCCAAGTATTTATCCATCAATTCATCGTTGGCCTCAGCAGCAGATTCAATCATGAACTCTCTTGCTGCTTCGCATTTGGCTAGCATATCAGCTGGGATTTCTTTAGCCTCATATTCCATTCCCATGTTTTCTTCTTTCCAGTATATTGCTTTCATCCTTAGCAAATCAACCAACCCAACAAAATCCTCTTCGCTTCCAATTGGCAACTGTACAGGCACTGCATTAGCACCTAACTTTTCTCGCATATTTTCCACAACACGATCAAAATCCGCACCCGTTCTATCCATCTTATTCACAAATGCCAATCGTGGCACTTTGTAACGGTCTGCTTGCCTCCAAACAGTTTCAGACTGCGGTTCAACACCGCTTACAGCACAGAAAACAGCTACTGCGCCATCCAAAACCCTTAAAGACCTCTCAACCTCAATGGTAAAGTCAACATGCCCAGGGGTATCAATAATATTAACCCGGTGTGACTCAAACTGGTTGTCCATTCCCGACCAAAAACAGGTAGTAGCTGCCGAAGTTATCGTAATGCCACGCTCTTGCTCTTGCTCCATCCAGTCCATAGTGGCATTACCATCATGAACCTCTCCTATTTTATGCGACACTCCCGTGTAGTATAAAATTCTCTCTGTTGTCGTGGTCTTACCCGCATCTATGTGAGCCATAATACCAATATTTCGATACCGCTCTATTGGTGTCTGTCTTGCCACAACTTTTTCCTTTATTTTTTCTTTATTATCTTACCAGCGGTAATGTGCAAACGCCTTATTAGCTTCTGCCATTTTATGTGTGTCTTCACGTTTTTTCATGGCTGAACCACGATCGTGTAATGCATCTGATAATTCACCAGCCAGTCTTTGGGGCATACCATCTTCACCACGCTTACGCGCAGCATCGATAACCCAACGCATAGCCAAAGCTACTTGTCTTTTTGGGCGAACTTCTATAGGCACTTGATAGGTTGCACCACCAACTCGACGAGATTTAACCTCAACCATTGGTCGAACTTTATTTAAAGCTGCTTCACACAATTCGACTGCATCACCTTTTTCCTTTGCAACTACCGCATCCAATGCGCCATATATGATTTTTTCAGCAACAGATTTTTTTCCATCAACCATAACCATATTCATGAATTTACCAATTAATTCACTTCCGAATTTTGGGTCTGGCAATATTTCTCTTTTAAAATTACTTTTCTTTCTTGACATTTTATTTAAACCTTATTTACTTCTCTCAAAGGACAACCCCTTGAAATACTCTAATTATCCCTTAGGACGCTTAGTTCCATATTTAGAACGACCTTGCTTTCTATCACTTACACCTGCCGTATCTAATGCACCACGGACAACATGGTAACGAACACCAGGCAAATCCTTTACACGTCCACCGCGTATTAAAACAATACTGTGTTCTTGCAAATTATGACCTTCACCACCGATATAACTTGTCACTTCAAAACCATTGGTCAATCTTACACGAGCCACTTTACGTAGAGCCGAGTTAGGCTTCTTTGGTGTTGTTGTATAAACACGAGCACAAACGCCACGTCTTTGTGGGCACGCTTCTAAAGCTGGCACATTTGTTTTATACGCCTTTGGCTTTCTTGGCTTTCTTACTAATTGATTTATTGTTGCCATATTACTTTTTCTTTACCTTATAGAAAACAAAAGACAGGCCAAACAAGTCAGCCTGTCGAAATTTAGAACGGGGATTTTAGTGACTACACCCCTTTTAGTCAAGCATTGTTTTTAATATTTAATTAAAAACTTTAATAATTGACTAATCCTCCATTAACATTGCAGAATCATCCACTAAAGACTCTTCCAACAAAGCTTCTGACTCAACTTTCATCAAATCAGATTTAAGCATATCTTCACGGGATTTTTTACGATCTTGATGGAATGCTAGTCCAGTACCTGCTGGAATTAAGCGTCCAACAATGACATTTTCCTTCAATCCATTCAAATAATCCTTACTGCCTCGAACTGACGCTTCTGTCAATACGCGCGTCGTTTCTTGGAAAGATGCTGCTGAAATAAAGGACTCAGTTGCTAATGAAGCTTTTGTAATTCCTAACAACTGCAACTCATACTCAACTGGTATCCCATCTTTCTTCAGTATTTCTTTATTGATTGCCGTTACTTCTTTTAAGGTAACTTGTTCGGATTTTAACAAATCAGAATCACCTGGTGAAATTACCTCAACCTTACGTAACATTTGGCGAATAATTGTTTCAATATGCTTATCATCAATGCCCACACCTTGTAAGCGATAGACATCTTGTATTTCATTAACCAAGTAGTTAGCCAATTTTTCTACTCCCTGCAATCTTAAAATATCATGCGGGGATGGCTCTCCTTCAACTATAACTTCACCCTTTTCGACATGCTCCCCTTCAAAAACAATTATTTGCCTCCATTTAGGTATCAATTTTTCAGTGCTTTCGCCCTCAGAATTTGTAATCACAAGTCTATTTTTTGTCTTAGTTTCCTTCCCAAAGGATATGACTCCGGCAGCCTCAGCTTGCAGTGCCGCATCTTTTGGTTTACGCGCTTCAAATAAATCAGCCACGCGTGGCAGACCACCAGTAATATCCCTGTTCTTAGAAGATTCTTGTGGGATTTTTGCTAAGAAATCACCCACTTTTACTTCTTGACCATTTTGAATATTGATGGTCGCTCCAGGAGGTAAGAAATATTGTGCAGGGATATCCGTTCCAGGAATCATAATTGCTTTACCGCGTTTATTCTCTAAACGCACCATTGGTCGCATATCCTTACCCTTAGAACCACGTGTCTTAGGATCTGTAATAACAAAACTTGTTAGTCCTGTTAACTCATCCAATTTCTCTTCTACGGTGACATTGTCTTGGAAGTCGATGAAACTAACAACACCCGCCACTTCTGTCACAATTGGATGTGTATGAGGATCCCAAGTCACCAGAATGTCTCCACCCTTAACTTTAGCTCCATCATTTACTCCAATTAACGCGCCATAAGGAATCTTATACCTTTCTTTTTCCTTACCTGATTTTTCATGTATCGATAATTCACCAGAGCGAGAAATCGCAACTAATTTTTTATCTTTATTTTTAACTGTTTTAATGTTGTGCAACTTAGCAATACCATCTGCTTTAATCTGTATCTGATTATTTGCCGCTTGTTTTGATGCCACCCCACCAATATGGAAGGTACGCATGGTTAGCTGCGTTCCTGGTTCACCAATTGACTGCGCTGCTACAACACCAACAGCTTCACCAATACTAACAAACTTACCCCGAGCCAAATCACGTCCATAACAACTAGCACAAATACCAGTTGGTGCTTCACACGTAATTGGCGACCTTACTTTAATTGAGTCCACACCTTGAGATTCAATAACTTCAGCCCAACTTTCATCAATCAAAGTACCCTGAGGAATAATTGGTGTTTCACTATTATCATTATTGAATACATCGATAGCAACAATGCGACCCAGCACTCTATCACCTAGAGTTTGAACCACTTCACCACCAGCAACAATTGCTTGCATGTTCATGCCTTCAATGGTTTCACAGTCATGTTGTACAATAACCACATCTTGTGCTACATCAACTAAACGACGTGTTAAGTAACCAGAGTTTGCCGTTTTAAGGGCAGTATCAGCCAAACCTTTTCGTGCTCCATGAGTCGAGATAAAGTATTGCATAACATCCAAACCTTCACGGAAATTCGCTTTAATTGGTGATTCAATAATTGAGCCATCAGGTTTTGCCATCAATCCACGCATTCCTGATAACTGCCTCATTTGGGCTGGGGAACCCCTCGCACCAGAATCAGCCATTACAAATACCGAATTCATTGAATCTTGACGGATTTTCTTACCCTCTTTGGTCGTTACTGTATCCGTACCCAATGCATCCATCATCGATTTAGCCACTTCTTCATTGGCACGAGACCAGATATCAATAACTTTATTATAACGTTCACCTGCAGTCACCAAACCATCGGTGTATTGCCCTTGAATCGCCATAACTTCTTTTTCTGAATCTGCAAGAATTGTTTTCTTCTCATCAGGAATAATTAAATCATCAATACCAATTGACATGCCCGCATAAGTTGCATACCTAAAACCTGTATACATGAGTTGATCAGCAAATATTACCGTGTCCTTAACACCCATTTCATGGTAACAAGTATTTAATAATTTTGAGATGTTCTTTTTAGATAAAACAACATTCAGGTTTGAAAAATCCATCCCTTTTGGAAGAATTGTCGCCAGCAAAGCACGTCCCACCGTTGTATCAACAATACTGGTATTTTCAATTTCTTCACCATCATCACCCTTTGTCACTTGCGTTAAGCGAACTTTTATTTTTGCTTGAAGTGTGACCTTAGCATTATCGTATGCTCTTTGAACTTCATCAATATTAGCAAAAATCATGTCTTCGCCAGGCTGATTGACTAATTCACGAGTCATGTAGTAAAGCCCTAAAACAACATCCTGTGAAGGAACAATAATGGGTTCACCACTAGCTGGTGACAATATATTATTAGTTGCCAACATGAGCGTACGCGCTTCTAATTGTGCTTCAATTGATAAAGGCACGTGTACCGCCATTTGGTCACCATCGAAATCAGCATTAAATGCCGTACAGACTAATGGGTGTAATTGTATGGCTTTACCTTCAATTAAGATGGGTTCAAAAGCTTGAATACCTAATCTATGCAATGTTGGCGCACGATTTAGCATAACAGGATGTTCACGAATCACTTCTGAAAGTATGTCCCACACTTCAGGTGTTTCATCTTCAACACTGCGTTTAGCGGCTTTAATCGTTGAAACATAATCATTTTGTAATAATTTACCAAGAATAAAAGGTTTGAAAAGCTCCAATGCCATTTTCTTTGGTAATCCACATTGATGCAACCTCAAGGTTGGACCAACAACAATCACTGAACGACCAGAATAATCGACTCGCTTACCCAGTAAGTTTTGACGGAAACGACCTTGCTTGCCTTTAATCATATCAGCTAAAGATTTTAATGGGCGTTTGTTTGTTCCAGTTATCGCACGTCCTCGACGACCATTATCTAATAAGGCGTCAACAGACTCTTGCAGCATACGTTTTTCATTACGCACAATAATATCAGGCGCATGTAAATCCAATAAGCGACCTAAACGGTTGTTACGGTTAATCACACGACGATATAAATCATTCAAGTCAGAAGTGGCGAAACGACCACCATCCAAAGGCACTAATGGACGTAATTCTGGTGGTAAAACGGGTAAAACCGTCATTATCATGTGCTCAGGACGGTTTCCTGATTTTACAAAAGAATCAAAAAGCTTGATTCGCTTTGACAAACGCTTAATCTTGGTAACTGATCGGGTTGACTCGATTTCTTCATGAAATTGAATCAACTGCTTGTTTAAGTCAATTTCTTTGAGCAAATCATATATAGCTTCGGCACCCATTTTGGCAGTAAACTCGTCTCCCCAGGATTCAATAGCTGCGGTATATTGTTCATCCGTTAATAAAGAGCCTTTTTCGAGATCAGTCATGCCAGGATCGGTAACGACAAAAGATTCAAAATAGAGAATTCTTTCAATCTCACGCAAGGTCATTTCTAACATTAAACCAATGCGTGATGGCAAGGATTTTAGAAACCAAATATGAGCCACTGGACTGGCTAAAGCAATGTGACCCATGCGTTCACGTCTAACCTTTGACAAGGTCACCTCGGTTCCACATTTTTCACAGACGACGCCACGGTGCTTCATGCGCTTATATTTACCACACAAGCACTCATAATCTTTTATTGGTCCAAATATAGCAGAACAAAACAAGCCATCACGTTCAGGTTTGAACGTTCTATAATTGATGGTTTCTGGCTTTTTAACTTCACCAAAAGACCACGAACGAATTAACTCAGGTTGTGCTAGGCTGGCTTTAATCGCATCGAAGTCTTGGACTTCTTTTTGTGGATTAAATAGTTTTAGTAAATCTTTCATGTATTTCTCCTATTTTTCCTGTAGTTATTCGTTTTCTAATTCAATATTCAAGCCCAAAGAACGCACTTCTTTAACTAGCACATTAAATGACTCTGGCATTCCTGCTACGATTTCATGACGACCATCAACGATATTTTTGTAAGTTTGATTTCTACCGACAACATCATCTGATTTCACTGTTAACATTTCTTGTAGCGTATAAGCTGCACCATAGGCTTCCAGTGCCCATACTTCCATCTCACCAAAACGCTGGCCACCAAATTGTGCTTTACCACCTAATGGTTGCTGTGTTACAAGTGAATAAGGCCCTGTAGAACGGGCATGCATCTTATCATCAACCAAATGATTCAATTTTAACATGTACATATACCCTGTTGTTACAGGTCTATCAAACTGCTTCCCTGTTCTTCCATCGTATAAGATAGCTTGTCCACTCGTTGGCAAATCAGCCAATTCAAGCAATGCTTTAATGTGCTTTTCTTCTGCTCCATCAAAAACAGGAGTACCCATTGGCACACCGCCTTTGAGGTTATTTGATAATTCAAAAATTTCATCATCACTAAAAGTCGTTAAGTCGACTCTGTCTCCATCCAAATTATAGACTTTAGACAAGAAATCGCGCAATTCATTTGCTGAACGATTTTTTTCTATCATATCAGTAATCTTATCACCAAGCCCACGAGCTGCCCATCCTAAATGAACCTCCAATACCTGTCCAATATTCATTCGAGAAGGCACACCCAGTGGATTCAAAACGATATCAACTGGACGTCCATTTTTGTCATAAGGCATATCTTCTTCTGGTACAACCATAGAAATCACACCCTTATTTCCATGACGGCCAGCCATTTTATCACCTGGTTGAATGCGCCTTTTAACAGCCAAGTAAACCTTAACCATTTTAAGAACGCCTGGAGCCAAATCATCTCCAGAGGTGATTTTTTGCTTCTTATCTTCAAACTTTTCATCAAAAATACTTCTTTGGCGAGCAATTTGTTCAGCCATCATATCAATTTGTTCAGCAATTTTACTGTCAGCAACTTTAACATCAAACCATTGTGAAGCATCAAGTTCTTTTAGGTATTCTTCAGTAATGACAGCACCTTTTCTAAGGTCTGGAGCTTTAACTACTTTCTGACCCACTAAAATTGAATGCAAACGCTGTTGAATTACACCACGCATAATTCTAAATTGATCATTCATGTCATTTCTGACTTGTTCCAGTTGCTCTTGTTCGATTTTTTCAGCTCGATTACCCTTTTCAATTCCATCGCGAGTAAACACTTGTACATCAATAACCGTTCCAAATGTACTGCCAGAAACTTTTAAGGAGGTGTCTTTAACATCCAATGCTTTTTCACCAAAAATAGCTCTTAGTAATTTTTCTTCGGGCGTTAATTGTGTTTCACCTTTTGGTGTTACTTTACCCACCAAAATATCACCAGGACCCACTTCAGCACCAACATAGACAATACCAGAATCATCTAACTTTGTTAATGCACTTTCACTGATATTTGGAATATCGGCTGTAATTTCTTCTGTTCCAAGTTTAGTATCGCGGGCAACACAGGTTAATTCAACAATATGAATCGTAGTAAACCTATCTTCCTTAACAACCTTTTCAGAAATAAGAATCGAATCTTCAAAGTTATAACCATTCCATGGCATAAAGGCGATTAACATATTTTGTCCTAATGACAATTCTCCCAAATCAGTAGATGGACCATCTGCTAGCACATCACCCACATCAACCCTGTCACCAATGTTGACCAAAGTCTTTTGGTTGATGCATGTATTTTGGTTTGAACGTGTGTATTTAGTTAAGTTATAAATATCAACACCTGGATCATTTTCACCAATATATTCTTCATCCACACGAATAACTATTCGTGAAGCGTCAGCCATTTCAATAACACCTGGACGCCTAGCCATTGCGGTTACACCTGAATCACGTGAAACGATTTTTTCCATACCTGTTCCAACCAGAGGCTTATCCACAATTAAGGTAGGAACAGCTTGTCTTTGCATGTTTGAACCCATCAAAGCTCTATTGGCATCATCGTGCTCTAAGAATGGAATCAATGAAGCCGCTACAGATACAATTTGTTTAGGTGACACATCCATGTATTTTACATCTGATGGAGGAATTAAAGTCACATCACCAAAGTGCCTAGTGACAACAAATTCATCCAACAACTTGCCCTTGCTATCCATGTTTGCATTGGCTTGAGCAATTGGAAATTCACCTTCAACAATTGCCGAGAGATATTCCACTTCATCAGTTACAACACCATCAACAACTTTGCGGTAAGGCGTTTCTAAAAAACCGTAAGAATTAGTTTGAGCATACACTGCTAAGGAATTAATCAAACCAATATTTGGCCCCTCGGGAGTCTCAATTGGACATAATCGACCATAGTGAGTTGTATGCACATCGCGCACTTCAAAACCAGCTCGTTCTCTTGTTAAACCACCAGGACCTAAAGCCGAAATACGGCGTTTATGTGTAATCTCTGACAATGGATTGTTTTGATCCATAAATTGAGACAGTTGATTAGAACCAAAAAACTCTTTAACCGCAGCCGCAATTGGTTTAGCATTTATTAAATCTTGGGGTGACAATCCCTCAGAATCGGCAACAGTTAAGCGCTCTCTTACTGCGCGCTGAACACGAACCAAACCAACTCTAAATACATTTTCAGCCATTTCTCCAACCGAACGGACACGTCGGTTACCCAAGTGGTCGATATCATCAACAACACCCAAGCCATTTCTGATATTGACCAATTCTTTCATTACGTCAACAATATCTTCATTACTTAAGATGCTAGAACCTTCAACTTCTTCACGTCCTAAACGCTTATTAAACTTCATGCGTCCAACTTCAGATAAATTATACCTGTCGGCATTGAAGAACATGCCTTCAAATAGTGCTTTGGATGAATCCTCTGTTGGTGGCTCACCGGGTCTCATCATGCGGTAAATTTCTATTAGTGCTTCCATTTGTGATCGTGTTGGATCAACATTAATAGTAGTCGACATGTATGGGCCATTATCTAAATCATTAACCAATAAAATATTAAATGATTTTATGTTGTTTTCTCTTAATAGCTCTAGTAATTCTTCAGTTATAGTGGCATTTGGCTCAACTATAACTTCACCAGTCTCTTTATGAACTATTTGATGAGCGATAGTTTTTTCAAAAAGATAGGAATCATCCAAGCTAATAACTGATATTTTTGACTTAGCTAACATTTTAACGTGGCGTGCCGTTATGCGCTTTCCTTTTGGTACTATTATTTTGTTACCATCTTTAATGTCAAAATCGAAAATTTCACCTTTGACGTATTCAGGCACAAGCTTCATTGAAGCGCCTTCTTTTTTCAAAGTGATGCTAACTTTTTCAAAAAACAAATCTAAAATTTCTTCAGTTTCATAACCCAATGCACGCAAAAGTATAGTTGCTGGTAATTTTCTGCGTCTATCAATTCGAACAAAGACATTGTCTTTAGGGTCAAACTCAATATCCAACCACGAACCACGGTAAGGAATAATACGTGCCGAATAAAGCAGCTTCCCTGACGAATGAGTTTTTCCTTTATCATGATCGAAGAAAACACCCGGAGAACGATGCAATTGATTAACAATGACACGCTCTGTTCCGTTGATTACAAAAGTTCCGTTGGGTGTCATTAATGGTAGGTCACCTAAATAAACCTCTTGCTCTTTAACGTATTTTAGTTTCTTTTTACGAGCAGAACTTTCCTTATCATAAATTATTAATTGAACCTTTGCTTTAATTGCCGCCCCATAAGTCAGTCCTCTTAACTTACACTCAACAACATTAAAAACAGGTTTATCAACTTTAACACTTACATAATCTAGCTTTGCGTAGCCAGAATAACTCTCAATTGGAAAAACAGAATTAAGCGCTTCATCTAACCCACACTTTGCATCCTCAACCAACCCTAAAAATTTATTATATGATTCCACCTGAGTTTTAAGCAAAAATGGAACATCCACAACCACTTCGCTTTTACTAAAATCTTTACGTATTCTTTTCTTTTCAGTGAATGAATAACTCATAACAACTGCCACCTACCAATATAAATTTATATAAACTGATTGTAAAACCAGCTGAACCGAATCCAATTCTTGATGTTATTTAAACATCAACTTCATCCTTGATTTTAACCGCATAGATCATGCATTATCTTGCGATTAAAATATCTTATTTCTTAAGCGACTAAAGGCCAGCGACAAAATCGCTAGCCTTTAGTGCCAATAAGTAATTGCTTACTTATTTAACGTCTACTTGAGCACCAGCTTCTTCTAACTGAGTCTTAACAGATTCAGCTTCAGCTTTATCAACGCCTTCCTTAATTGTAACAGGAGCACTTTCTACCATGTCTTTAGCTTCTTTCAAGCCAAGACCAGTAATGCCACGTACCGCCTTAATTACAGCAACTTTTTTGTCGCCAAAACTAGACATTACAACGTCAAATTCAGTTTGCTCTTCAGCAGCACCGGCGTCACCACCTGCTGCAGGAGCTGCAACTGCTACAGCAGCTGCTGCAGTTACACCAAATTTATCTTCCATTGCTTCGATTAATTCTACAACTTCCATAACACTCATGTTAGAAATTGCTTCCAAGATATCGTCTTTAGAAACGGCCATCTTTATTCTCCAAAATTATTTTATTAAATATTAAATTATTATACTTAGCTTAAAATTAGTTAAGTTAAGCAGATTCTTTTTGATCGCGAATTGCTGCAACTGTGCGAACCATTTTAACTGTAGGTTCTGCCAGTGTACGTACAAACTTCTCGACAGGTGCTTTCATCACACTCATCAATTGGCTAATTGCCTGATCTTTAGTTGGTAATGATGCCAGTCTTCCTAATTCGGAAGCATCAAACATTTTACCGCCTATTGATACAAGTTTAGTAATTAGCTTATCGTTCTTTTTAGCGTAATCTTTAATTAAGCGAGCAGCACAACCTGGATCTTCAATTGAAAATGCGTATATCATTGGACCAACCAACGACTCTGCCACACATTCAAATTCAGTACCTTGTACGCCTCGTTTAACTAAAGTATTTTTTGCAACTTTTAAAAACACACCCGTTTTTCGTGCTTCACTGCGCATCTCGGTAAAATCTTCTACCGTAATACCCGCATATTCCGCAACAACTAACGAATGTGCATTAACTGCAACGCCAGCAATCTCAGCAACCACAGCTTTCTTCTGTTCTAGACTTAGAGCCATGTTTACCTCCTTTGATAAACGTATCAAACAAACCCTTCTGCATTTCTACATCTGGGACTTTGGTGGCCTTGAAAGGCATTAATACCTAATATTAACAAACTGTCAAGACGTCACCATCTACGCAGGAAATTAAGAAACTCACATAAATATCTATTAGCTATTTATACAAAAACTTCACCTGCGGTCTTTGACGGCTATCATAATGACAGCCCTCAAAATTTCTTACAAACCATCTACTCGATTCCCACTTTCGCAGGAATGGCATTGTGCTTTATTTCAAATCAAGACTTGATTGATCAACTTCAATACCTGGACCCATAGTTGATGAAACAACAACTTTCTGGATGTATTTTCCTTTCGCAGCAGAAGGCTTCTTTTTAATCAAATCTTTTAATAGAGCATCTAAATTTTGCTTAAGTGAATCAACAGTAAAACTTACCTTACCAATCATGGTATGAATAATTCCATTTTTGTCGATTCTATACATAGCTTGACCTGCTTTGTTGTTTTTAATTGCAGTGACAACATCTGGTGTAACCGTACCAACTTTAGGGTTAGGCATTAAACCACGAGGACCTAAAACCGTACCAAGTTTACCAACAACACGCATAGCATCTGGAGAAGCGATAACCACATCAAAATCCATCATGCCACCTTTAATCTCATCAGCCAAATCATCCATACCAACAAAGTCAGCACCAGCTTCTTTAGCTGCATCTGCCTTAGGCCCTTGTGTAAATACAGCAACGCGGATATTTTTTCCTGTTCCTGCGGGCATGATGGTTGCACCACGTACAACTTGATCTGATTTAGTTGCATCAACACCCAATTTAATAGCAACATCAACAGACTCATCAAATTTAACTTTAGAGTTATCACTTAAAATCTTGATTGCTTCATCAATTCCATAAGCTTCTTCAGCATTATACTTTTCGCGAATAGCTTTTAAACGCTTACCTAATTTAGCCATTATTTAACTCCTTCAGAATTAACACCCATACTGCGCGCAGTACCAGCAATTGTTCTTACCGCTGCATCCATAGAACCAGCAGTTAAATCAGGTTCTTTTGTTTTTGCAATTTCTTCCATTTGAGCACGAGTAATTGTTCCAACTTTTTCAGTATTTGGACGACCACTACCACTTTTTAGACCCAATGCTTTTTTAATTAAAATAGCTGCAGGAGGCGTTTTGATAATGAATGAAAAACTTCTATCATTGTAGACAGTGATAACAACAGGTGTAGGAAGACCTTGTTCTGCTGACTGAGTTTTGGCATTAAATGCTTTACAAAACTCCATGATATTCACACCATGCTGACCCAACGCAGGACCAACTGGAGGACTCGGATTTGCCTGACCTGCAGGCACTTGTAGCTTAATATAAGCTTCGACTTTTTTAGCCATTATATTTTCTCCGGGTTCAAACGCTTATTTTCAATAAGCTCCCCATCATTTTAATAAACTATCTTATTTTTTCAACTTGGGCAAAACCCAACTCCACAGGAGTTGAACGACCAAAAATTGAAACTGCGACTCTAATTTTACTTTTTTCGTAATTGATATCTTCAACTTCACCGTTGAAATCATTAAACGGACCATCAACCACCCGAACTACTTCACCAATATCAAATAAGATTTTTGGTTTAGGTGCATTTTCTCCATCATGCACGCGTTGCAATATTGCCTCTGCTTCTTTTTTAGTAATCGCAGCAGGCTTTTCTTTTGTTCCTCCAATGAAACCAAGAACTTTATTCGTTTCCTTAACCAAATGCCATGAGGCATCATTCATTTCCATTTCAACCAAGACATAACCAGGAAAAAACTTCCTTTCACTTTGCCTTTTTTGTCCTTTGCGCATTTCTATAACAGTTTCAGTAGGCACAAGAATCTCACCAAAATACTCTTCCATTCCTAGCCTTTCTATTCTTTCTTGCAAAGACCTTACAACTTTATGCTCAAAATTTGAGTAAGCATGAACTACGTACCATTGTTTAGACATAGTAAACTCCGTTACCCAAAGAGTGAGCTGACTGACCAGCTAAAAAAGAAATCAACCAATGATAAAAACAAGCCGATAATTATAACGACAACAATAACAACCAAAGTTGTTTGCAATGTTTCGTTACGTGTTGGCCATACAATTTTTTGTCTTTCTATATTAGCACTTTTAACAAACGTGAAAAAGTTACGGCCTTTTTTTGTAGTTGCTGCTATAATTGCACCAAGCGCTATACCGCCAAACAAAATAAGAACACGTAAAATGGTTGCTAACTCGTCTTCAAAATACAAGTTGCCAACAACACCAGCAACAACTGCAGCAATTGCCAGCCACCAACGTAATTTTTCACCAATTGAACTTGTTACTTCTGTTTGACTCATTCTTATTACACCTTATTTTTACTATTTATCTAGAATCTTAATGGCAGGCCAGGAGGGAATCGAACCCACAACCTACGGTTTTGGAGACCGCCACTCTGCCAATTGAGCTACTGGCCTACTTCATTAAAATAGGATTAAAATCCTAGAGCGACCAAAGCCAACAATCAAAATTGCTGGCTTAGTCTTAACTTTCTATTGCTAATCTTTATTTAAAAATCTTAGCAACAACACCTGCACCAACTGTGCGTCCGCCTTCACGAATAGCAAATCTCAAACCTTCTTCCATCGCAATTGGATTGATTAAGGTAACTGTCATTTTTACGTTATCGCCAGGCATTACCATTTCAACACCTTCTGGTAACTCACAAGCTCCAGTGATGTCAGTTGTACGGAAGTAAAACTGTGGTCTATAGCCTTTGAAAAATGGAGTGTGACGTCCGCCTTCATCTTTTGACAAGATGTAAACTTCTGCTTCAAACTCTGTATGTGGAGTAATTGATCCAGGATGTGCCAATACTTGACCACGTTCAACGTCATCACGCTTAGTTCCACGTAATAATACACCTACGTTTTCACCTGCACGACCTTCGTCTAGTAATTTACGGAACATTTCAACACCCGTACATACGGTTTTTTGTGTGTCTCTGATTCCGATGATTTCTAATTCTTCACCCACTTTAACAACACCACGCTCTACACGTCCAGTTACAACTGTTCCACGACCTGAAATTGAGAACACGTCTTCAATAGGCAATAAGAAAGGTTGATCAACATCGCGTTTAGGCTCTGGAATATAATCATCCAATACGTCTAGCAATTTCTTTATTGATGGAACACCAATATCACTTTCGTCACCTTCTAGTGCTTTAAGTGCAGAACCCATAACCATAGGAGTATCATCTCCAGGGAAATCATAATCGCTTAATAATTCACGAATTTCCATTTCTACCAATTCCAACAACTCTTCGTCATCAACTTGGTCACATTTATTCATGTATACAACGATATAAGGTACGCCAACTTGACGACCCAATAAAATGTGCTCGCGTGTTTGTGGCATTGGACCATCAGCAGCTGATACGACTAAGATAGCACCATCCATTTGTGCTGCACCTGTAATCATGTTCTTAACATAGTCAGCATGGCCTGGACAATCTACGTGTGCGTAGTGACGACCTTCTGTTTCATATTCTACGTGTGCTGTAGCAATTGTAATACCACGCTCGCGCTCTTCTGGTGCATTATCAATTTGATCATAATCTTTGAATTCACCACCTTGTAATTCTGCTGCCACTTTTGTAAGGGCGGCTGTCAATGTAGTTTTACCGTGATCAACGTGACCAATTGTTCCCACATTTACATGCGGTTTGTTGCGTTCAAATTTTTCTTTAGACATTGCTGTACTCCACTATGTTTAAATGTTTCGTTTTAATGCATCTACCTTTAAAACCTTAAATAATTAATTTTTGATTGAGCAAGAGCTTAACCTATTACATGGTGCCCATAACTGGAGTCGAACCAGTGACCTCTTCCCTACCAAGAAAGTGCTCTACCGACTGAGCTATATGGGCGCGCCTAATAGCTTTGGAGCGGGTGAAGGGAATCGAACCCTCGTAGTCAGATTGGAAATCTGAAGTTCTACCATTAAACTACACCCGCACAGGCACTTTTTACACAAAACAAAAACAGGCTACCTAATGACAACCTGTTATTTCGAATATGGTGGAGGGAGGAGGATTCGAACCTCCGAAGTTAGAAACAGCAGATTTACAGTCTGCCCTCGTTGGCCGCTTGAGTATCCCTCCGGCTCAAATAAAGCAAGGCATTTTCACGGAAAGTCCAACCCATGTCAACCTATATTTTTATATTTTTGCATTTAATCTATTAAAACCCAAGCCAAATCATTTTATTACTAAAAAGTTTATACCATAAGTTAAGTGCTATCCATTAATGGCTGCCAAAATTCACGCTTGCATGTTTGATATTCAACGCGATTATTCTCATACAAATAATCGCAAAACTCAAACAAACGTGCAAACATTAAGGCCGAACCAACCAACCTTTCAATGACAACATCATCCTGACTGGATAAGTACACTAACATCTTCTTTTTCATAACAGAATCAATGCTTTCCCAATTTGAAAAAAGAAGCTGAGAAACACTCAATACCACCTTCCTTTCAAACGGGGCGAGCATTATAGCTTTATTTGCCGAAGGATTGAAATCATTTTGTTCAATTTTTTTAATTTGTGCCAATCCAGAATAATAATAGGGCCAAGAAGGTCTTATTTTTAGCAAACCGAAGTAAGCATCACTTAATTTTTCGCTATTCTTCAAAGATTCTGATTTTGAAATAGACAAGAATGCCCTAATATACAATTCTATTTGATTTGGGTTGACACTAACAAACGAGATAAATTTTAACTTGCGGCTATCAGGAAGTGAATTTTTCACACTGTCAGAGCCCAATCGATAATCGACCCTACTTGCCTCATAGCTCAGACTGGATTGAAACATAAGAACAAATAAAACCAAAAACAACAGCAAAATCAAGTAGACAAATAACAGAGCAACTCTATTTATCATTTTGAAGCTACCACTCAAACCTGTTTAGCGCTTTTTTTTTGATCCTCATGGTAGCCATAGTGACCATAATAACTTCCTTCATACTTATAATATCGCCCATATTTCGCTTTACTGGTTCTCAACCTATTCATGGCAATGCCAATTATTTTTGCTGATGAACGCCTCAACCGAGTGATTGCACTTTCCACCAATTGCGATGGAGTGGAATCATTTTTTAATACAAATAATACACCATCGACTTTTTGAGATAAAACCAAAGCATCACTAACCGCCATTACTGGCGCACAATCAATAACAACAAACTTGTATTTACTTTTAAGTTTAGTTAGCAAAATATCAAACTTTTCTGAAGACAGTAATTCCAAAGGGTTGGGGGGAATCATTCCGGATGCCAGAGTATGTAATTTACCAGACCCCTTTTCCACAGTTATGCATTCAGCAAAACTCGCTTCTCCTGACAACAAGGTCGTCAGTCCCGATAGTTTTGTCATGCCCATATTTCTTTTTACCATTGGTCGCCTTAAATCCGCTTCAACTAATATTGTTTCACCTAAATGTGATAACGAGTGCGCCAAGTTCATTGCCACCGTTGTCTTGCCTTCACTCGGAACTGTTGAAGTCACCAATATTGATTTGTTTTCAACATCTGGAAGCGATAATAACACTCCTGTCCTGAGGGTTCGAATAGACTCAGAGAAAGCAGACTTTGTATGCTCAACAAATTGCATCGCCGGAGAGCTGCCACTGTCTTTTTCATCAATATCAGGCAACATACCAATAACTGGTAAATTAATTTTACTTTCAACCTCTCTAGAAGATTTGAAAGTATTATCAAAATGCTCCATTAAAAAAGACACTGCAATACCCAACAACAAACCAACAACGACACCAATAACAATCATAATTTTTTTATTGGGCTTATAAGGATTGCTTGGGACAGTAGCCTTATTTATCACGCGTGCATTAATTGTTTGAACGGATGAGGTTTTGACCGCATCTGTTTCTTTTGATTGTTTTAAAAAAGCATCGTATATTTGCTTATTGTAATTGTAGTCGCGCTTTAAAGAATTGTACTCAAATGCCTGTTCATTATTTGAAGAAATTTCTCCTTTAATTGATTTAACGCCACTTTCTTCATGTATTATTTCTTGTGATATTGATTCATAGTCTGCAACCACCAAATCAGCAGCGACACGCAAAACGCCATCATACTCAAGTTGAGTTAAACGCCTTAATTCAACAGCCTTTTTCATCTTTGGGTGCTTTGGACCATAAACCAAAGCCAAAGAAGATACTTCGGATTGCACATCAGTCAACTCATTTTTTAATCGCACAACCTCTGGTTTGTCCAACAGCGCAGGAATTCTAGCCAACTGCTTAGTGTCATTACCAATGCTTTTAATTCTTCTATAAACCGCTTCTAAACTTAATTTTTTTCTTTTTAACTCACCAATTCTTGTGCTTAGTTGAGTCAATTCCTGAACGGCTAACTCGTCACCACCTTCTGGCATAAACATCTGATACTTTCTTTGGTATTGCTTTAATTTTTGCTCAGACTCTTGCACTTTCTTTTTCAATTCTGGCAATTGCTTGGATATGTTTTCGCCCGTGCGTTGCTTGGCATTAATATCAACCTCAATCACTTCTTCGATATAAGACTCTGCCAATGCATTGGCCTTTAGTGTTGCCAAATACGGATCATAATCGTCAAAAGCTATGTAAAAAACGCCACTGCCCTTTGCTTGAGAAACCGACATGGTTGATTGCACATTTTCAATGGCGAGATTAAATAATTCATCCGATGATTTATTAGCGTAGTTTTCTTCTACAGACCCTGGCAATAATTTCTCGTACCACCGAAGCTCTTTTGGTTTTGGAATAAACTTCTCAACACCTATGCGCTGAACAACCTTTTGGGCAACAGGTGTGGACTTAAGCACATGAATTTGATTGGGGTAAAATTCCCAGTTCATTCCCATCATGCCAAACAATTGATCCAAAGAACCCATTCGACTCGGTCGCTCAATCATTAAACTTGTTGAAGCTTGATAGACAGGCTTTGCCTTGATTGCCAAATAGAATGAGAATAAAGAAGTGATTAAAACAAATGTTAGTATAATTAACCAATGACTCTTAATTAACTCAATGAAATCCTTAATATCAAATGCATTGGATTCTTTGACTGCATTTTCTGGTTGCGAATTCATTTAAAAGAAACTTTCTTTGATTAAGATTACATCGCCAGAAAGAATACTGGCATCCATATCTACTTTTACCTCTTTGGAAGTTGCAGAATTAGCATGAGTGAGGTATATCTTTTTCTTGCTTGCTCTTTCAGTTAAGCCACCTGCCTTTGCAATTGCTCTTCTGACCGTCATGCCTATTTCATAAGGGTAAGAACCAGGAGAGCGAACCTCTCCCTGAATGTAATAAGGCTTGTATTGTTTAATGGCAACAGTCACTTGCGGATTGACAAAATAGCCATCTTTGAGCATTGAAACAACCTTTTGTTTAATTGAATCAACCGTTTCTTCTTTGACTTGCAACTTACCAATAAATGGATATTCGATATACCCTTTTGAGTCAACCGTTAAATCAAGCGCCAGCTCTGGCTCTCCATAAACCTCAACATGCAACACGTCGCCTGCACCAATCGCATAAGAATATGCAAGGTTTGTAAAAATCAACATGAGTAGAGCCAATAAAACCAAACGCATAACAGTCACTTTATTTTGAGAGTTCTAAAGTAAACAGCAAAGAATTGTCTTTGTACTCAAATTCATTAATGCTCGAATTTCGACTTGCATGCCGATAACCTAGACCAGAAACCAACCAATCACTAAACTGGTATTTGGCTGAAACGCCGTAAAAATTCAAGTCATCACTTCTTAAGCTGCCTTTATAGGTCTCATCAGAAATGCCAACATTTGCAGTCGTACTAAAACGATCTCTCCAAAAATGCGTCCAACCCAAATCCGCTGTATTGCGCACAACATAAGAGCCATTACCGTTTGTCTCATCCGTTTCACGAGATAATGACAAATCAAAAATAGAATAACTTCTTAGCGACCAAGTCAGACCCGCTTCAATAGCCAAACCATTAAAATCATCGTGTTGCGGCTCATCAAAGTCTTTAGTTAAGTATCCAACCAAAGCTCTTGCACTTGTTTTACCAGTTGCTTGCCATTGAGCACCAAACATATAACGTGTTTCTTTATTATCTAAACTGGCAACATCATAATCTATATTGGTTCTTTTAAACTGAGCAAGAAGACTTGTTTTGGGTGAAACTCGGTGCGAGTAAGTGACTCCAAAATACCGAGCCTGCCTGTTTCTTGTTGCTGTGAACTGCTCGTTATTGTCGTATTGCCTATCAACATATCCCAGGTCGAAATCCAAAGCTCCTTTTGCACCAACCCCACCATAATGCCACTTTCCACCAACACCAAAAGAATGCCACTGATCGGGATCTAAATTTAAATCAATTAAACCACCTTGCTGGTTTCCTGTTCCAATTCTATCTGACCCATCAAGGTACTCAACAGAAGCCTCTAACTGAGAGCGATTTGATACAAAATACCCCAGTTTGAACAACAATTGCTGCCTATCAAAATTATACCGAGAATCCGAATTAAATGAGGTTTTACTGTAATCGTACTGACCCAGAAAGCTAAGTTTTTCTCCTTCTGCCTCAACCCTTACCCCTGGGGAAAAAACAAAGAAATTTGAGCTAATTGCCCGACTATCATCAAACAAATAAGAAACATTGTCATCGTAGCCATAGCTCAAGCCAATGGTTGGAAAAACATTAAAACTTCCCAATTGCAACCCATCTTGTTGTGCTTGAGCATACTTCCCAAAACATGCCACTACCACAACTGTTATTATCTTCAATACTGTCTTCATAAACTTTTACTCGTTCTCACACACACTAACCATGCATTTTCTCACAAATGAAAAATAACTCAAGGCTTGCAAACAAACAATCTGATATAAACAGTTAAAATTAGCTTTGGCTAAGTGGTTTTTGTGATTTTTTAACTTTTAAAGTCACTAATTTGCCGTAAACCAGTGAAATTGCTACGATTATTGTCACTACATTCGCAGGAATCCTAGCGTTAAAATCGAATGTTCCATGCAAAAGCAGGTATAAAATTGCAGATAATATCGAAATTGTCAACAATTGATAAAACTGGCTTTTTATTCTTAATGCAAAAATAAACAGGCGATAAAAGAAAATAACGACTAAAGTAGCAAGAATTAAAGAGAATAATCCAAACTCAACAATAAACTCAATATAATCATTATGAGCGTGATCAAAATAAGCCGTCTGCTCCAGCATTCGGTGATTGACAAAGAACACCTGATAAGCACCAGGACCCACTCCTGAAAACCAATATTTGGGCATATGAGTGATGGCTTGCTCAACAGCCAACAAACGCCCTTGCACCGAATCCATCAAAAACGCTTGGCTATCATCAGAATTTTGGCCCAATGTTTGCCAATAATAATTTACATCATCTGAAACAAAAACCAAAACCACCAACCCCATGATGAAAACCATAAACAGTTTCTTAATTCCCCTTTTTTTATTTTTCATTGAATACAACAACAAAGAATAATTAAACACTAAAGCCAACAAAAGCGATGCCAAGCCAGCGCGTGAGTGTGTATTCCAAACACCCACCACAATTAAAAACAGGGCAAAATCTAAAAAACGCAAGGGATGACCAATAAAACGAATAAACCTTTCTTTTAATCCAATCCCCGAATACCTCACCACTTTTCTCGATAAAACAAACCGCAGCCCCAAGCCCAACAGAAAACTCAAAGACAAAAAAGCAACCAAATGATTTTTATTAATAAAAGTCCCTGAGGCATTAAAAACTGAAACAGAAGTGACTTGAACCAAGGTTCCTGTTTGACCAATAGAGACGAGATACATGCCATATACCGCTTCAAAAACACCCAAAAGCAGTATCAAAAACAATACAATGGTAATCCTTTTTCGTGAATTAATTAAAACAATACCAAGAATAAATACAATGGCGTAATAGCTGCTTAACAATAACATTTTATAACTGGCATAAACATCTAAAGACAGGTAGCCATAAGACAAACCAAGGTCAGCATAAGCCTGTGCTACATTTGGTGTCATTAACCTTAAAAGCGGCAGCGGCAAAGGAATCAAATAAAGTGCAATAACACACAACCACAAAGCAATTAACTTCAATTCCGAACGCATTTTTTTGAGCCGACCCCAACTAAAATAACACGAATGAAAAACTTGCGAACAAAGCAACATAAACACCAAAATAAGCGTGGAAAAAGCCGCTTCTAATGACCATGCCCAAATGCGATTAGAACCTAGCGGAAAAGGATTAACAACAATAAGCAAACAAAACAAAACAAAAAACACTCTTTGTTTTAGGGGTTGATAAGCACGCGAGTTCATGACTGAGGAATTTTCCTCCACGCTTTTTTCAAGACCAAGTAATAAATAATCGAGAACAACACAAAAAGATAAAATTGAATATATTCTTGCCACCGATTAATAATAAAAACAGCAAAGACTATCATTAATGCATGCATAGACAAAATCAATGCTAGAGTCTTATTTTGCGACAATCCTTTGGACATAAAAAAATGATGCAAGTGTGTTTTATCTGGCATAAAAGGCGAAACGCCTCGGATAAAACGCCGCACCATCACAAAAATAGTATCATAGATGGGCAAAGCCACAAGGTACAATGCTGTTACGGGTTTTATCAACCCAACAGGAGCTTGACTAAAATACACCAACAACCACGCCAATAAGAAACCCAAAAACATACTGCCATTGTCGCCTAAAAATAATTTATACGAATGTGATTTATTAAAAAGCACAAAAATGACGACCGCAATTAACAGCAAAAACAACCAATCACTCAAACCAGAACCATAAGCAAGCCAAGCGAGCATTAAGACAGGCAAAACAAAAGTCATCGCAGCCAAGCCATCAATTCCATCGGACATATTAAGGGCATTTATCACTCCAACGACACCAAAGACAGTAATGGGAATCGCCAATAGACCTAAATCCATATGCCATGAAGGCATTAACAAATAACCAAAAGAGAACAATTGAACTTTTGTCATAAAGACGATAAACAAACTGGCTGCAATTTGCACCACAAAACGAATAAAAGCGGATAAATCAAACAGGTCATCTAAAAAACCAACACAAGCAACCACACAGGCAGACAAATACAAATACAAAGCAAACTCACCCACACCGATAAGCAGAGCCAAAGCCACTCCTGACGAAATAACTAAGGCAACACCGCCGACTAGAGGAACTGGATTTTGGTGAATCTTACGTTTATTGGGCTGATCGACCAGATTAAATTTCAACGCCAACTTCCTTAAACCAATAATAAGCACAGGAGTTAGTAAACTAATAATTAACGCATTCTCAACCATACTCACTTAACGCTTAAAATCATTTTCCATCATATCGGCGACCAATTGCTCAAAAGAAGTCGCAGGAGTCCAACCGAGTTTATCTTTTGCTTTTTGTGGGTTACCTAATAACGACTCCACCTCTGCTGGTCGATAAAATTCAGGCGAAACCGCAACCACCTTATCGCCAACCTTAGCCGCAATGGCAACAGAGCCAATCTGTTCAATGGTGGCGTATTCTGATTCTCCAGTACCATGCCAAGCTAAAGTTACTTCAACATGTTTAGCAGCGGCATTGACAAAATCACGAACACTAAATTGTTGACCCGTAGCAATCACAAAATCATCGGGCTTGTCCTGTTGCAACATCATCCACTGCATCATGACGTAATCACGGGCATGACCCCAATCGCGCAATGCATCTAAGTTACCCAAATACAAACAATTTTGTTCGCCCAATAAAACACGAGATAATTCGATAGTAATCTTACGCGTAACGAAAGTTTCGCCGCGTCTTGGACTCTCATGGTTAAACAAAATGCCGCTACAGGCATACATACCATAAGATTCACGGTAATTAATAACAATCCAATGCGCATACAATTTAGCCACGCCATAAGGAGAACGCGGATAAAAAGGAGTTTTTTCCGTTTGAGGCACTTCTTGCACCTCACCAAACAACTCCGAAGTCGAGGCTTGGTAAAAACGTGTTTTGTCAACCAAACCATTAATCCGAATCGCCTCAAGTAAGCGAACCGTACCCAACGCATCGGTATTCGCCGTGTATTCTGGTGCATCAAAAGAAACCGCCACATGCGATTGAGCTGCCAAGTTATAAACCTCATCGGGTTTGACCTGAGCTACAATAGCATTGAGAGAAAGGGAATCGGTTAAATCGCCATAATGCAGGAAGATATTTTTGCCGCTGTTTTCACCCGCATCCAGCAAGTGTTCAATTCGCCCAGTATTGGCAACAGAGGCTCGGCGAATAATTCCATGGACTTCATAGCCTTTTTGCAGTAATAATTCTGCCAAATAAGAGCCGTCCTGACCTGTAATTCCTGTAATGATTGCTTTTTTCATAGTGATTGATTTTTAATATAAATAAATTAAGGACTTAATGATAAAGAAATACACAAACAGTTGCAATGAATTTCAAATCAAGTGATAGAGTTAGGATTAGCCAACAAGAGACTTTATCTGTTTAAGGTAAGCATCAATAACGATTTTCTCATCAAATTCATTTTCCACCTTAACCCTGCCCTTTTTTCCCATCGCCAACAATTGTTGATTATCCAATGCCAATACCTTATTCATCTGCACAGACAAATCATGGCTATTTTTCACCTCACACAAAAATCCGTTCACACCATCATCGACCACATCCATACAACCTGGAACATTCGTCGTGATGATTGGTTTAGCTAATGCCGCCGCCTCCAACAAAACACGCGACAAACCTTCGCGGTACGAAGGCAAAACCACACAATCCGCTTTATTCATGACACACGCCACATCATCGGCATGACCCAAGTATTTAATTTCAGGCAACTCTGTCCATTTATCCAGTTGTTTTTGGCTAATTGCCGTTGGGTTGGCTTCATACAAATCGCCCAACAACCAAAACTCTACCCCTGTTTTTCGCTCTTTTTGCACCAATTCTTGCGCTGCTTGGATATATTCTACAACCCCCTTGTCTTTAATCATTCGGGCAACAAATAAAAATACAAAAACCTCGCTTTTATGTTGCACAGGCCTAAACTTCGCCAAGTTGATTCCAGAGCCTGGCAACAACCCAGTTTTATTTTCTTTAACTAACTTTTTATCCACAAAGAGCTTTCTATCATGCGGATTTTGAAAAAATACTTTATACGCATATTTAAAAGAAAACCGGTAGAGCCAACGCGCTATTTTTGATGACATTCCATCATTGAGAAAAACAGTCCCCAAACCCGAAACATTATTTATCACCGGAACACCTGACAATTTCGCACCCAAAGTACCATAAATATTGGGCTTTATAGTGTACTGCAACACAACATCAACCCCTAACTTTTTATAAAGTCTAGAAAAACGCCAAACCAAAAGCAAATCTTGAAATGGATTCGTGCCCTTATTATTAATTTTAATCTCATGGTATTCAAAACCCAAGTCCACCAACTTTTGCGAATAATCATCGCGCGGAGCAATCAAAACTAGGCGATAACCTTCATCTCGCAAAGCGTTAAGCAAACCTAAACGAAAATTATAGATATTCCAAGAAGTATTAATGACAATGGCGATAGTTTTTTTAGACATCCCGCTGCTCACGCCACATTTGAAACATTAATATAAACCATACTTTGATTGCTTTAGCATTCATAGCATTGAAAAACCATATCGTTTAATTTCTTCTTGTTTAAGTAACTGTTTAAATTGAGTCGAAATCAACACATCGTATTCTATCTGACTAATGGAACTTATACGAGTAAGATTTTTTTCTTCATCCCTCGCATTTGAGATCGGATGTACCATTAATTCAGACACCCCTTGTTTCAAGCTTTCAATACAACTTTTATACAAGTCAAATGAAACTTCTCCATTTTTAGGGATAAAGTCAAAAACGCTAGTTAAATAGTCGTTACTGGATAATTGATTGCTCCATTTCTTTTCATTTCTTGAATTTAACTTTTGTATAATGGCCATCCTTATGTATTTGTTTATGCCACTACTCCTAACTCTTCCTTGTTTTAGCACTCTTAAAGGAACGCTATTTTTAACGCAATAAGATGCTAATCTATCAAATATATTGGGCAATACATGTATGTGTTGGTGAGAATCAATGTGGTCCAAATGCAATCCATACGACATAAACTTCTCAATTTGTGCAAAAAACTCTACCCCAATCTCTTGAGTGGAAATTCTATTTAAAAAATAACGTTTAATAAATTCTCTTCGAGAATAGAATTTTCCATTTTCATTTATTAAGGATTTAACTTTACAGGCATCAGATATAGGTCTTCCAAGAGTTATATTAAAATGCAAACCCACTGGCAATTGAAAATTAACACTCATTCCAACCGCTTCTTCGACACAAGGCATATTAACCATTAGAGTCGCACTATCTATAGAACCGAACACAAAACAGTCTAAAATAGCCTTATTAACCGCATGACTTATGCCAAAATCATCGGCATTAATAATAAGTTGCTTCATGTCATTCTCAAAATTCTTTTTATTAGTTTTGTAATATATGTCCTCAATTCTGCAAAAAAAGGCTTAATATCAGCTAAGGTAAACACGGGGTAAGTTCGTTTATAGTTGAACTTTAAATGAGGTTTAACCTTTGGTTTAGGCAAAACAAAGTTTTTATTTTTAAAATACTTCCATTGCGAAAACAAATCTTTAAGGCCATACCTCCATAACACCTTCGCTTTATTGTTTTTTATTGGAATATTTTCCAAATTCAACTTTCTACTTATAACTTGAGAAACAATAAGTGCACCTGATGCTGTTGCTACAGAATACCAAAGAGCTGGACGAGGATTAAATTCAATAACTACCCATTGATTTCGTCTACCACACCACTTAAACTCTCCGCTGCATACGCCTGAATAACCGACTTTTGACAATAACTTGGAAGACATATCAACAATGTCTTGATTAAATTCTGTAATAACTAAACTGGCAGAGCCAAATCCAATTGGACTTTGGCGGAGCTTTCGCGCAGTAAAACAATCAATCAACTGATATTTAGAATCAAAACAACCCACAAACAACATTATATTATCTTCAGAGCCTAAAATTATTTCCTGAGCCAACCAATCTTTCTGACTGCTCTTATAACGACTAAACCAGTCTAGCCATTGTTCTTTATTTCTGATCACCATCCCTTTCTTGCCAGGAATGTCAGACCTCTTTTGGTGGATTATTTTTGGTTTAATAAAAATAGGATAACTTTCTATTACCTCAGATTGTTGACTAAAATCATCTATCGAATAAACTTGTGGTTGCAATAAGTTATTCTCACTTGCAAGCGAACTAAATGTCTCCTTATCTAATAACTTCAAAGCAATTTGATCTAAATAGCAATCATCAAAAAAACAAAATTGATTTAAAACAGCTGCGTTATGACAAACCCATTCAACAAACAAATCAGAACTAGGCATTAAAACAATATTATATCTTCGGCTTACTTGTTCTATTTTTTTTGTCAAGTCACTTAAGTCAGATAAAACCCAACTTTCTTTAACAAAACGACTCGTATTTGCACACCCTTTTTCTAAACTAGCAACAACAATTGACGTATCAGGAATCCTATTAAGCTCGCGCACTATTGCCAAAGCCGTTGCTGAAGAACCGAGTACAAGCACAAGTTTGTCTTTAGTGTTATTCATATTTTATACTTAATTAATAGTTTATAAAACCACCCTTTTTTACGGAAGTAAATTCCATAAGAAATAATTGCCAATAAATAGGGTAACGCCTGCATTCTCCACCTAAACAGAGCACCTTTATTTGTCGTTGTCGAGCCATAAACAACCAATATCCCAAAACCAAACCCCAGCAATGGTAAGGCTAAATTTCTATGCCTTCTCCATATTTCTTTTGCGCCTACAACCAAGTTTGGAAATAAGTTCATAAAAAGTAAAACTTCAGGTAATGCCATTAGCTGCCTGACACTTCCCAGTGAAGTAATGTCTAAAGATAAGAATGAATAATAAACTGCTAAACTAAACGATTTTAAATCATTTAACCAGCCTTGTCCCCAAACAGCATCTTCTTCATTTTGAAAAAAACGTCCACTACCATGATCACTTAGCTTAACCCTTGCATGATTCAAATAATCCAAATCGAAATAAACTGAATCTGCTATTCTATCCATTGCAAAAAAACCAAACCCTGCCAGTTGAGCAATAAAACCCATGATAAGGATAACAGCAATCCATCTAACAAAAACACCAAGAGTTGACCCTTTTAATGGCACCAAAGAGAGAAAAACAATCATCATGCTAATATACAACATGTACTCTCTTACACCCAAAAATATCATTAACCCTATTAATATTGAAATAACATATTTAACAGAAAACTTTATTTTCACGCTAACTGTTCCGTAAACAAGAAGAGATACGGCTAACCATGAAATTGGGTCTTTGAGCATCAATACAGACCAATAAATAAAGGAGGGAAAAAAAGCCACCATTAAAGTCGTTAAACGCGCGATGCGAATATCTGGAAAAACTTTTTTTAAAGTATGAAATACTATTATTGGCATGATACTGGCAACTGTAATATTAAACATCTGCACATAAATGGGATGAGGTCCAAACAAATAAAACACCAGTCCATTGAACTGAAACCACGCATTATCTATCCATCTAGGCCAATTGAAATTACCGTTTGCCATTTGATTAGCAACAATTTTACCAACACGAGTGTAATAAAGAGAATCTGATGACAAACCCAACTTCTCAATTGCTCCCGTCATATTGACAAACAACAACAATGATAGCCTAATAGACCATGAAGTAAAAAACACCTTTCTTAAAAACAAATGGTGATCTGACTTTCTTATTTCAGGCTCAGCGAAAGGTGCGGTTGAAATTTTATTTCGCCCATTTATAAAAATAAAAAAGGCAAAAACAAAGAAACCAATGGAAGCAATCAAAATGGCATACATCATTTGCTTAACCTTTGGACTTTAGTATACACTTTATCATAATGCTGAATGCCATGCTTTAACGAAAAATATTTACCTGCCAATGATTGACATAATTTAACTGTTTGCCTTTCTTGACTCAAAGAGATGATATCATCAATTGCGTTAACCAATAACTCGGGGGAATAATCATCACACAAAACAGCAACTTCAGCAGATAAAATCTCATCCATATCGCCAACGCCAGAATTACATAAAACAGGCATTCCACAAGCCATGTATTCACCAATCTTAGTTGCGCAACTGGCTTTTTTGCTAAAATGAGGCTGAATAAAAGATAGGCCTATTGTGTATTGACCCAATTCTTTAGGGACTTGCTGGTGATTTAATCTCAAGTGAGAAATTTTGCTTAAGTCTACCTTATTGTTTTGTGCCAACTTTTCAACAAGCTTCTTCTGAGAACGTGAAATAAGAATAATTTTATAGTTAGGGTAGTTTCTTTGAACAATTGAGAAAACTTTAAAAATCACATCACCCATGTAACCATCACCTATAGAGCCTAAATAGACAAAAGATTTTATTTTATTTTGATGACTCTTAAAAACGGTAGTATCCACACAGGTTGGTATAACTGCAATTGGTATTTTTACGCCATTCTTAAAACAATCATTTTTAATAATAGCCACTGCTTTTTGTGTCAATGATACAATTGCTGATGCTTGATTGTAGTTTTTAGCATCGAGTCTTTTGAGAAACTTATACAAAAATGAGTTTTGCCTAAGCTTGCCTTTGTAAACTTTTTCATCCACCCAGAATCCACGAATATCATAAATATAGGGGATTTTTATTTTATTAGAAACCCAACGTGCAACAAGAGCAGAATAAAAACTGCGTGCATGAACAAGGCTAAACTTCTCTTCTTTATGCCATTGACAAGCAAGATTAACCATTTGTCTGATTTGACCCAAAACTTTAAATCTGCCTTTAAAAATGGGACACCAATTAATGTCCTTATCTCTTAAACTAGCGGACATTTCATCAATTTCAGATTTTGTCATTTTACTTTCAGCAGTAAAAAGAGTAAAACGCCATCCCTTTTGCTGCAAACCCTCCATATAAGCCAACACTTGGGAATGCACCAATGGTTCGCGTATGCTGTTAAAACAAATATAAAGAATATCAGCCATTAACCACATCCCAAATATAATTTTCCAACACGGGAGCAAGTACGTTGAGTGAATATTTTTCCTCAACGACCTTTAAAGCCTTTTGTGAAATATTTTGCCTCAAATACGCATCGTTTAATAACAAGGATAAGCTATCAAACCATTGCTGATGAGTTTCAACTAAAAAACCAGTCTCACCATGGCTAATCAGCTCCTTATTAAAGCCAATATCCGTGCAAACGGCTGGGATTCCTGATGCCATGTAAGTTCGTGCCTTTCCACCTGATTTCCCCTTTGCCCACTCTTCGAGAGGTAAGGGCATAATGCCTACACTGAACTCTTTAAGTAAATCATTTTCACTTTCAAGTGCCCATTGCTCTTGCCTGACATTTATTAACTCTGATTTAAAACTGCCACCACCGATGATTAACAACTCTAAATTATCAAAAGAAGCAGCCAATTTCTCTAATGGCTCTCGAATAAACTCTAAATATTTCTCAGTTGAAGGAGAACCCAACCAACCAATAACCAATTTATCACTGCTTAAATGTTCAGTTCTTGGTGTGATTTTTTTTAAATCTTCTGCAACAAACACCGTTTTGGCACAGGCACAAAATTGACGTGCCTGAGCCGCCAAATAATCATTGCCTGCAAAAACACAATCAACCTTGCTAAATATTTTAGGGATTCTTTGGGGGTTTTTAAACTTGTCACTCATTGGCGTTGATGAACTTGGCTTAAAGATAAACAAAGCATCATCGTAGTCAAAAATCATTTTCTTATTTAAAACCCCACAAAACCATTCAAACCACAAGGGACCAAATGGCAAAGCTTCTCTTTGCATATAAACCACATCGTATTTTGCTAGCCTAAAAGCATCTTTTAAACGCCGTAACACGCCCTTAAATACCATCCATAACTTATAAAACAACCGTCCCTTTTGGTAAATTGAAATAAAATCCTTGTCAGAATAAAAACAAGAAACATCGCATAAATGCCCTTTAGATTTCAAATAAGGCAAGTATTGATACACACGGTAACGACTACTAGCCCCTGCCATCGGATACTTGGTTAAAAACAGAATTTTCAAGACCGCACGCTCTGGTACAATGCAGACCATGATTTGGCGATTGCTGTGGCAGAAAAGTTATCTTTAGCGTATTTTTGCCCAGCACGCGCCAACTTGGCTCTCATCTTTTCATCTTTTAAAATTAACTGCAATTTTTCATACATCTGAACTTTATCGCCTTTTGCAAACATTAAACCTGTTTTATTATCAACCACCAACTCAGACAAACCACCTGCATCGCTGACAACAACCGTCTTACCAAGCATCATTGCCTCAGCAGCAGCCATACCAAAACCTTCAAATAAAGAAGGTAAAACAACTAGTTGAGACTGTGCCATAACAGAAAAAAATTGAGACTGAGGTAAAACGCCTGTAATTGTAACAGTTTTATCTAAATTTAAATGGTTAATTTTGTCAGATATTTCTGACTCTAAGACACCGCCTCCAGCAAAAATCCACGGATTGTTCATGCCATCATCTGTCAATTGGCGGATAACATCCAATAAATCCAAGTGCCCTTTTTCAGCAACCAATCGCCCAGGAACAACGATAGAATCATTAGCCCTTACTTTTAAATCAGGTACAACAATAGGGTTAGCAATAACTGAAATATCATTTAAATGATAGTGCGATTGATAATGTTCTTTAACGGCTTTGGATACAGCAACATGGCAATTAACCCGATGGTTTGCAACGAATGAGGCCACTGATTTTTTTGTTTTTGCTTTAAGTGTTCGTGCAGGTTGTGCCAAATAACCCAAATTATGCAAAGAATTAACCCGCTTAAAAGAACCTGATAAAAATCCTGACAGTATTAACGAACGGGTTAAGTGCGAATGCACAATATCAACACCCTGTTCTACACAGTACAGCTCAAGCTTTCTTCTTTTTTGCCAAAAACTCAATCCATTTAAACTAACAACCTTGATGCCTTCTTTTTCTAAATCTGATTGTAAATCATACGGTTTTGATAAAACACAAACGCAAGACCCAATACCATTGGCTTGAGTCAAAGGCAGTAAGTTCAGTAAAGCATGCTCAGCCCCACCTCGACCTAATGTTTCAATAATATGTAAAACCTTCATTTATTAATCTGTTATAATGAAGCGCTTATTTTAGCCTTAATTGAGAATAATAAAAGTATTATCACAAGGCTTATTAAGTAATTACAAACTCAAAACAAAAAAACCAAGCTTAATTTAGGTGATAAGATGCCAAAATTAAGATAAGTACAATATTTAACAAAACATTAATACACAAAATGAATTCAAATTTTAATAATAAACCACAGGGTAAAATTTTAGATTTAAGTATTATGGGAGATGATAGAGGCTCTTTAATTGCTCTTGAAAAATTTCATAATGTTCCGTTTGACATTAAACGAGTCTATTATATATTTGACACAAAGAAAGAAGTACGAAGAGGGTATCATGCTCATATCAATTTAAAACAATTGGCTATTTGTGTTCATGGCAGTTGTAAATTTTTGTTAGATAATGGAGACACTATAAACCACTTCACATTAAATTCACCAGATAAAGGACTTTTAATTGAAGGGTTGATTTGGCGAGAAATGTACGACTTTAGTTCGGATTGTGTATTAATGGTTCTAGCTGATAGTTACTATGATAAAGACGATTACATACAAAACTACAATCAATTCAAACAAAGCAAATTCTCATGATTCATAAATTATCTGATGTAGCCACAATCAACATTGGTAAACAAACCAATATTTGGCAATATTGCGTTATATTAAAAGGTGCCATTATAGGTTCAAACTGCAACATATGTTCACATGTATTTATTGAAAATAAAGTAATCATAGGTAATAACGTTACTATCAAAAATGGAGTACAATTATGGGACGGTATCACATTAGAAGACAATGTATTTATTGGATCCAATGTCACCTTCACAAATGACAACAAACCACGTAGTAAAAAACCAAATAAATCATTTAAAGACACAATTATTGAAGAAGGTGCTTCAATTGGAGCAAATAGCACAATTCTTAATGGTATCACTATTTGCAAATATTCTTTTGTTGGTGCAGCAAGTCTCATCACAAAAAACATAGGTCGAAATGAGTTGTGGTATGGTTCCCCAGCAAAATTCATTGGCTTTATATGCAAATGTGGAAACAACTGTGATGAATCATACCAATGTAAAGAATGTATGAGTATAAAGAAATGATTCCTTTCTTAGATTTAAAGAGAATAAATAAACAATATCGAAAAGATTTAATCGATTCCTGCACAAGAGTCATTGATAGTGGTTGGTATATCCAAGGAAGTGAATGTGACTCATTTGAGACAAATTTTGCAATTTATTGCGGTACAAAATTTGCTATCGGTGTAGCAAATGGGTTGGATGCGCTTAAACTTATTCTTCTTGCATACATTGAACTTGGAGAGATGACAAAAGGTGATGAAGTCATTGTCCCAGCAAATACCTATATCGCCTCTTTACTTGCCATCTCCGATGCAGGACTAACCCCTGTGTTGGTTGAGCCTAGTATAGATAATTACTTAATTGATACTAATAAAATATCAGAACTTATTACAAATAAAACAAGAGCCATAATGCCCGTGCACCTCTATGGACAAACGTGTCCAATGCATGAAATTCAAACACTAGCAAAATTTTATAATTTGAAAATCATCGAAGACTCTGCACAATCACATGGAGCATATTATAACAATGTTAGGTGTGGAAACCTTGGAGATGCTAGTGGGTTTAGCTTTTACCCCGGTAAGAATTTGGGAGCTCTTGGTGATGCTGGTGCTATTACTACAAATGACGAAAAACTAGCTGATATGATAAGAGTTTTAGCCAATTATGGAAGTAGAGAAAAATACATTAACCTTTATAAAGGCAGTAATAGTCGACTAGATGAAATACAAGCCGCTCTTTTAAATGTTAAACTCAATTATTTAGATACTGAAATTCAACATAGAAGAGAGATTGCCTCTTTGTATTTATCTAATATAAATAACAGCAAGATTGTCTTACCTAACAAACCAATAGAGGACAATCATGTTTGGCATGTTTTTGTTATTCGATATAAAAACAGAGCCCATTTTCAGGATTATTTATTAGAAAATGATATTCAAACCTTAATACATTATCCAATTCCTCCACACAAACAGAATGCCTATAAAGAATTCAATCATTTGAGTTTTACAGTCACCGAGAAAATTCACCAACAAGTACTAAGTCTTCCCATTAGTCCTATTCAGTCTATTGAATCAACTCAGACTATTATCGATATTATAAATAAATATTAGTTTTATGAAAAATTCTATATATAACTTCTTATTATTACTTTTCAAATTTCAAAATAGATTGTTTGGTGAGTTTTGGAGATCCAAAGCTAAACCATATTTTCACAAAACATCAATATATTATGCTCGTATTAGGTTTTTATACAGATCTATAAACTTTATTAAATACGGTAAAGACTGCTCCCTCGGAAAAAAAGTTATACTAAACTGTCCTAATTTAGAATTAGGCACCCATGTTACCCTTAGAAGTTATGTACAAATTAGTGGCAAAGGAAGACTAAACATTGGAGACAATACATCCATCAATGAATATTCCATTATTTCATGCCAAAAGTCCATAACTATTGGAAGCAATGTCATGCTTGCTCCTTATGTATATATTCTCGATGTTGACCATAAATTCAAGTCAATTAATATCCCAATTACTCAACAAGGCTATACAACTGGCGATGTAAATATAGGTGATAATGTATGGATAGGAACAAATACAATTATTACTAAAGGAGTCACTATTGGTGAGGGATCAATTATTGGAAGTAATAGTGTTGTCACAAAAAATATCGCACCCTTTTCAATTGTTGCAGGTTCTCCAGCAAAATTAATTAGGATGAGAAAAAAACAATGAGGCGAATGCTAAAAGTTACTGCATTGATGTCATCAACTACAGTAATAAACATTATCCTTAACACAATAAAAGTAAAAGTCATGGCTATCCTCATTGGCACCTCAGGGATGGGGGTTTTCAGCCTTTTCCAATCTATTTATAATGTTCTATTATCACTAGGAGGAATTGTTGCTGGTGGCAGTGTAGTAAAAGCTGTCGCTGAAACCAATACATCTAAAAATCATTATCAATTACAAATTTTACAGTTTTTATTGATACGTATGGCATTACTAACTGGGCTGCTTAGTGGTTTAATTATCTATCTATTTAGTAAACCTATTGCATTAAAAATATTTGACGACATCTCTTTTCAACCTGATATTCAATTAATGTCATTCGTTCCCGTTATAATTAATTTATCCTTATTTTGGCAATCTTGGTTAAACGGATTAAGGCAAGTTAAAAAAATTGCTAAAATCAGACTTTTTTCAAGTTTTATCATTACAATATCAACCATTGTACTTCTTTATTTTTTTCATGAAGATGCCATTATATATATAATACTCATACTTCCAGTTCCTGCATTTATTATTAGTCGATTAAAATCAGACTCCCTTGGTAAACCAAAACAAATAATTACACGGAAAAGCTTTATTGATATTTTGAATGTCATTAAATTAGGAATGGCTTTAGTTATAGTTTCATTAATTTTTCAATTTGGCATTTTTTACGCACGGTCACTCATTACGGAATATGGAGGACTAGCTAGTACAGGTATTGTTTTTGCATCATGGGCAATATCCATGTCATATGTTGAGATATTCTTAAGTGCATTAAGCGTTGAATATTACCCAAGACTCGTTGAATTGAAAAATGACTTAAATGCAACTAATCAACTGATTAACAAACAAATTAATTTACTCCTGATGGTTATTTTTCCTGTACTTATAGGTCTTTACATTCTGGCACCTTTTATAATTCCTCTTTTATACAGCGAAAATTTTAATCAAGCCTCTTCAATTCTGAGATACCAACTAATTGGGGACATTTTTAAAATAATGTCATGGATTTTGGGATATGTTTTAATTGTTCATGGCTACATTAAAATCTCTCTATTATTACAAATACAATGGATTGCCGTTTATCTTTTATTTTTACTGTTTGGATTTGAGTCATTTGGGCTTGATATTACAGGCATTGCATTTCTTGCGAGTTACTTATTGAACTTTATACTTGTTTTTATTTTTTTATCCTCAAAAATAAAATTTAAATTCACTCAAAAGAACATACAACTAATAAGTAGCATTATCGTTATTTCAGTTCTATTAGTTAGCTTACATTATTTTTCAATTGAAAATTTAATGGTAACAATAATACAATTTATAATTGCTCTCTATTATACAATCTTTGCAATCAAAAAAATAAAACAACAAATAAAAACTTATGAATAATAAGCAGCCACTAGTCACTATCATAATACCATCCTATAACCATGCACAATATATTGAAAATGCTATTGAAAGTGTAAAAAATCAAACCTATAATAATTGGGAACTGATTATAATAGATGATGGGTCAACAGATAATACTCATGAAGTATTAAGAAATTTATCATTTGATAGCAGAATTACTATTATTTTAAACAATAATAATAAAAAACAATCCGCTAGATTAAACCAAGCAATAAAACTAGCAAAAGGAAAATTCATTAGTTTACTTGCCTCAGATGATTGGTATTTACCTGAAAAAACAGAACTGCAAATTAATCAGTTTAATAAACTATCAAATGAATATGGCGTTGTCTATTCTGGTGGCTACCGTTTTTTTGAAGATACAGGTCAAATAACCGAAACAAAAACAAATAATGACATGAAACGTGGCTGGATACTTAAAAATTTATTGCTTGAACCTTTTTTTATTTATCCAATTTCACCACTGGTTAGAAAATCTTGTTTTCAAACCTATCCATTTGATGAGACTTACTTTGCGGAAGGTGAAGCTATATATTTCAAAATTGCAATGAAGTATAAATTTGATTTCATAGACAAGCCATTGGTTATAATGCGTGACCACACTTACAATATTGGAGGAAATATCGAAAGGATGCTAGAAGACAATGTCCGCTACAGACAGGACTTGTTTTTGCATAAAGATTTTCCCATTGAATTAATGCAATATAAAGGTATAGTGCTAGGTAAAATATATAAACTCAAAGGTTGGGAATATATTAGAATAAAAAAAAATTACACGAAGGGAAAAAGTGCTTTAATCAATGCTATCAAAGTCAACAAACTACTGATATTTGATAAACGTATCATTGTTGGTTTATTTTTATCATTTTTACCAAAGAGTTTTTCTAATTTTATAAATAGATAACTGTATAGTTTCATAACGTTGTTGATGGACAATTAATTACATCCAAATCTAATCCCACCATTATTTGTAAGCTAAAACATCTCTACCTGAAAGTTTCATTAATTTAAATCCATGCAAGGTAAGAAAACTAGAAATTTCAGCTAATTGCGTATGTGTTTCAAAAATAATATTCTCTACTTTATCTAACACATCTTCTCCACCTTGCAGGGCTTTTAATTCAGCACCTTCAATATCCATTTTCATTAAATCAACCTTATCAACATTTGCTAGCACATGAGAAAGAGTCGTGGTCATAACTTTTACTGACTCAGTTTCAATACCATTATGTATTATTTCTATACTTGCCATCCCGTACTTATTATTTGGAACATTGGCAACAATTGTTTCATCTTTTGTGTCCGACAAAGCTTGTTCAATAATATTTATATTCTGTTGATTATTCATCATAATATGCTTTTTTAAACGTTTTATTGTTAATGGAATCATTTCTATAGAAATAACTTTTCCTTCATCTCCCACAATAGAGCTTGCTAAAATTGAATAAACACCTATATTAGCACCTGCATCAACAAAAACAGAACCAATAGTTAACCTCTCTTTTATGCATTTATATACATTTGCCTCCCTATTTGGAAGAATATGCCAAAGATCATCTGTATATTTTCGCACATTAAAAGTACCATTCCCTTTAACATATACACCTGTATCAAATAATAAAACTGGATTTTGCCACTTCAACAGTGACTTCAAAGATGTAATAGGAGATAAAAGCGCTGAAAACACTAATTTCATTTGATCTAAGAATGTAACACCTCGAATCTGTTTGAGAATAACCAACCAACGCCATAATCGTTTAAAATAGTTTGTGGCTCCTCTATAAATTTTTCTTACAATTTTAGGTGTAAAAGGTTTTAATTTTTGTTTTATCATAGTTGGTTAGTATGGTATTATTATCAATTTAATAAATGGTTCTAATTATAAAAACACTTTTTCAAAAAATAGAAAGCCTTATTGTATATTCATTAAGAAGATTTTCAAACAAATGTTCAGTTGTTATGCTTAAACTAGGCTCAAAATCAATTCAACTTGGCGCTAATACCGTTGTGAAATCCTATAAGTCAATTCGAACTATTGATGGGGGCAATATTACAATTGGTCAGAATTGTTGTATTGATTATGGTGCAGAAATTTATGCAAAAAAAGGGAAAATCATTATAGGAGACAATGTCTATATTGGTAAAGGCACCTATATTGTTAGTCAAGATTCTATTAAAATTGGTAACGATTGTCAAATAGCAGCTTATTGCATTATACGTGATTCAAATCACGGCATTAATAAAAGCCAATTAATTCGCAGCCAAAAAGATACTATACAAAAACTATTCATTGGTAATGATGTCTGGATTGGAAGCCATGTAAGCATCACCCCTGGTACCAAATTAAATGATGGTGTTGTCATTGGTACCCATTCAGTAGTTAACAAAGAAATTGAAGAATACGGTATTGCCGTAGGGATACCAGCAAAACTGATTAAATATAGGCAATAATTACAAGGTTAATCCCCCTGAACCCGAGATAATATTTGCACGACTTTGCGCCTTCTTTCAGGTCTTTAAAGTCTTTGCGTGATGCTATTGCCCTTGATTTTCTTTAAAGGTGTGATGATAATCCATTACACTGGGGGGTCAAGTTGCATTCCCAACAATACTTTCTACAAGCCTAATTCACTGTGCGAACCAAGACGCACAAGCTGCAAAATTTCATCATCTGGTTTTCGATAAATTAAGATTAAATCTGGTCGTATGTGGCAATCTCTGTGATCAACCCAATTTCCTGTTAATGCATGATCCCTATGTCTTGCCTCAAGCGGCTCATCAGCCAATAACAATTTCAACGCATCCACAAAATTAGATTCTAAAACATACGCATATTGTCCTTTTGACTCACGCTTATAATCCTTCTTAAAACGATTGGTTCTTTCAATCTTCCGCACTTAAATCTTCCATTAAATCATTAATGCTGTCGTATGATTTTAAGTTGCCTTTTCTTGCCTCCTTCATAGCTGCTATTGTTGCAGCATTTGGTATTAATGGTTCAAAGGGCAATTTTTTTTCTCTGGCCACACGTGTTAACATCAGTCTCATGGCTTCAGAAACTGATAAACCCATACTTGCCAATACAATTGTTGCCTCTTCTTTAATGTCTTCATCTATTCTTGCGCGTACTACTGCATTTGCTGTCATAATTAATCCTCAATAATTGTAGCTACATTGTAGCTCAATAATCAAATATTGTAAAGACTATAAGAATCAATAGAGCCAAAGAACAAAGAAGTGCAAAAAGGGATCAATTCGTTTAACTTTAAAGGGGTCGGCACCCTTTTGGGTTCAACTTTAAGAGGTCAGCACCGAATGGCTCTAAGTTAAGGATTCTTAACATGGTTTTGATTTTTTATAAAACTGCTAAATATCTAGGTTTCATGCGGTTTTCAAGTATGCAAAAGCGGCTTAACTTAGCAGCATTCGGGTCAGCACCCTTTTTCTTATTGTCTTCAATCACTTATAGAAATTTACCCTGTTGCGATTTTATGAGCCGTGTAAGGTTTAATTTATTAGAATTAACCACTTTTCCAATAATACTTTCTATTTAAAACATAAAAGCGCAGGGCTGAAGCCCAGAACCCAAGATAATTGACAACTTAAGAACAAAATCAAAAGCGAAAGCTTACCATGAAGGATATGAAGTTAATGAAGGAAAAATCTCTGTGTCACTCTGCGGCTCTCTGCGAATCTCTGTGTTCCTTTCTTTTTATCAGCAACTTAAGAGCAAGATCAAAAACTGTGTTCCTTAGCTGTTTTAAATAAAACCACGGTTCCCTTAGAGGTTGCCACGTCGTTCCTCCTCGCAATGACGACGCCTTTTTTTATCCTTTGCGTCTTCTTTATGATCTTTGTGTTACCGCATGGATCATTCTTTAACCTCTTTTATTTTTATCAAGGGTACACACAATAGCATAAGCAAAATATCTTGAGTGCGTTTGCTGCCAGGTCACTTGACTTACTTCCAGCCCAATTTCCTGACAGCTTTGTTAGTATTCACTTTTAAAGACATTTTCTCATTGACTTATCTGCGGAAACTTCTTTTCTATTCAAAGCCATTGTTATAAATTAAATCTACAAATGGGTAATAAATACCGAGTGAATTAATTTCAACAAGGTTACGACCTCCCCATACCATCATTTCAGAGCCTGTCCAAATAGCTGTGTGATAATATCGACTTTCTGGACTGTTGATCATATTCATTAATTTCCAACTATTAGTATTGGGGTCGTATCGTCCTCCAGTATTGATTATGCCACTGTCATCAAAACCTCCCCAAACAATCATTTGATTGTTGACAGTATCCCAAGTCGCTGTATGAAAATCTCTAGCAGTAGCTATATTGCTGTCGATACTGGTTGCTTGCCAACTATCTGTGCTAGGGTTGTAGCGGCTACCTGTATTTGTTCTGGCACCATCATTGCCTCCCCAATTTTAAGGGGTCAGCACCCTTTTAGCTCCAAATGCCTTGTCAAGTTTATCCAATAACTCTAGGCCTCTTTTTTTATCGCCTTTTAAGGCAAGTGTTTTAAATCTAATTTCACTGTCAAATTCTGCTAGTGCTTGTGTTGACAGTTCTTCCATCAGCTTGTTTACACTAATTTTTTTGTGTTTAGCCAGTGATTTTAATCTGCTGTGTTTGTCATCGGGTATTCTTAATGTAAGTGTTGCCATTTTATTTACCTTTTTAATAATATTTCTGGTGTGACTATTTTTAATTCAGGGAAACTAATTTCTGAATTGTTAAAGTCTCTGGTGTTGTTGGTTATTATCATTGTAGCATTACCTGCAATCGCTAATTCAATCACAAAATTATCACTTTCATCAATTAAATTGGGTCGCCAAAGGTAATGTATTGAAACCCATCGAGAGATGCTATAAAGGGCATTAAGTAAGTCTTGGATTTCATCCCGTGTCAATGGGCATATGTCAGTAATGTTTTGCCTTTTGCTTACGTCTTGGTATTCTGAATACAATGCATTACTAATAATAGGCTGTAAATGGCCTTTTAGACATCTTCTTATCACCTCTCTACTTGGGCCTTTTTCACCTATTAAAGCACTAATTATAACGCTAGTATCTATTACAACGATATTATTCATAAACAAATGATAGCATATATGCTACCATAATATCAAGTGGTTATTACCAAAATAAAAAATGGGGGTCAAATGGATCAAATTGCTTTCCTAACAATACTTTTTGATAAAGAACAAACCTTCAAAAATTCAATACAAGAGCTTGATACCATTGTGTCTAAAATGGAATAGGATGAGTTGAGCCTTAATGAATCTTTGAAGCTTTTTGAGAAGCATCAGACCTAAGAGTAAATCAGATACTTTATTAACAGTCTTAACAATTTTTGACTCAATTTTAGAAGTATAGTCGTAACCATATTCCAAATTTTACTTAACTAAATTCCAATATTTACACTAGTTAACTCCAACAATTACGTTTAATAACTCCAAAACTTACATTTTGTGATTCTATTATGTACCAGAATACTTTAGTAATATGGTGGAGAATTATACTTTTTATACCCTTTGCGATAGTTTGCAAATTACATTATTCATATGAAATACGTGATTTATTTCACTTTTAACCCATGTTTTTCGTGATTGTCAGTTTGCATCCCTGTATTATTAAGCCTAATATATAAAGTCTAATTAATTATGAAACGAGATATATCTATAGAGTTACTTAAATGGAAAGAGTCGGATAGACGTAAACCGTTAATATTGAGAGGCGCTCGGCAAGTCGGTAAAACGTGGAGTTTACAATCATTTGGAGTGGAGCATTATCAAAATACTGCTTATTTGAACTTTGAAGAAATGCCTTTAGCTTCTAAATTATTTAAAAACGATTTGAACCCACATCGAATTATTCTTGAGATTGGTTTAATGTTAGATATCGATATTTTACCTAATGACACTTTAATCATTTTTGACGAGATTCAGGCTTGCCCCGAGGCTTTAAATAGTTTGAAGTATTTTCATGAAAACGCTAATGATTATCATCTTGTTAGCGCAGGTTCTCTTTTAGGTATTAAACTTAACAAGTTAAATAGCTTTCCAGTTGGTAAAGTTAACTTTTTAGACCTATTTCCTATGAGTTTTTGTGAATTTTTAGATGCAATTGGCAAACATAAGTTAAGGCATTATATTGATAATGTAAATTTTGAAGTTGAAAACTTAGCAATAATTCCTGAACCTATACATCAACAACTGGTTGATTTGTTGAAAAATTATACATTTATTGGGGGCATGCCTGAGGTTGTTAAACATTTCTGTTCTAGCAAAAATCTTCGATCAGTCAGAGCTATTCAAAAGGAAATATTAGATGCTTATTTATTGGATTTTTCAAAACATGTTGTGGCGCATGAAGTAATGAAAATAACAACAATTTGGAATCAAATTCATAGCCAGTTAGCAAAAGAAAATAAAAAATTCATCTTCTCTGCAATAAAGAAAAGTGCTAGAGGTCGTGAATATGAGAGTGCTATTATGTGGTTGGAGGATGCTGGCTTAGTTTATAAATCAACTAATGTTACCACTGCTAAAATCCCTATTGATGCATACTCTCATGCGAATGTATTTAAAGTGTTTTTATTAGATGTTGGTTTGTTAGGAGCAATGTCTAATTTACCTGTTGGTATCTTAGTTGAAGACAAAAGGCTATTTACAGAATTTAAAGGGGCTTTCATTGAAAATTTGATTGCTACATTTTTAGCTCCAATGAATAACAAAAAATTATTTTATTGGACAAGTAAAAATCAAGCGGAAGTTGACTTTATTATCCCTTATGAATTAGATATTTATCCTTTAGAGGTTAAAGCGGGGATATCAAAAAAGAAAAAAAGTTTGTTAGTTTATGATGATAAATTTAATCCACCATTACTGGCAAGAACAACATTAAGAAATCTTCGTAAAGATGGAAATATTGTGAATATTCCCTTATATTTAATGCATCGATTTTATGATATTGTTGATAACAGACCTTTGCAAAACTCTTGATAATTTATTTATTGTTATTAGCTCATTGTTAACTGTTTTTATTATCTGTTAAAATACCAACTATAAAATAATTATCGGAAAAATCATGAGCAACAGCAAAACATTCGAAAAATCCGTTCAAGAGCTTGATGGCATTGTATCAAAAATGGAATCCGGAGAGTTGAGTCTTGATGAATCCTTAAAACTCTTTGAAAAAGGAGTTAAATTAACGCGCGAGTGCCAAAAAAGTTTGGCTGATGCTGAGGCTAAGATTGAAAAACTTATGTCAGGCATTAAAGCGGATTAATTGCAAAACGTTTAACCTTCTTATTCCACCACGCACAAAACAACCACACACATGGACAATAAAGGCTTCAACAACAAAAACAAGCATTACCAAAAACGCATAAATAAATTTCTTGCAGATTTTATAGCGAAAAACTACGCAGAATCCAACCGTTTGATTGATGCCATGAGTTATTCGTTATTATCGGGTGGTAAACGTATTCGTCCTCTTTTGAGTTATGCAACCGCTGAGGCTTTGGGTATGGATATAAAACGTGCAGATTATATTGCAGCCAGTGTTGAGATGATTCATGCTTATTCTTTGATTCACGATGATTTGCCTGCTATGGATGATGACAATGTGCGCCGTGGCAAGGCGACATGCCACGTCAAGTTTGACGAGGCGACCGCTATTTTGGCGGGGGATGCCTTGCAAGCGATGGCATTTGAAGTCTTGAGTCTTGCCGAGGTCAACTCAGGTATTGTGGTTAAATTGATTCGCAAACTCAGCTTTTCCTGTGGTGCTTATGGCATGGCAGGTGGTCAGTCTCTGGATTTAGAGTCTGAAAACAAAGAGTTAAACAAACAACAAATGGACACAATTCATTTATTAAAAACAGGGGCTTTAATTGCGGCTTCTGTTGAGATGATTGGTTTGTTGTATGCTCAAGATAAAACCAAAAAATCTGAGCGCATAAACAAGGCTTTGGGCGATTATGCTTATAACTTTGGCATGGCTTTTCAAATCATTGACGATGTGCTTGATGTCATTGGTGATGAAGAGATGATTGGCAAACCCATTGGCTCGGATGAATCCAACAACAAATCCACCTATCCTTCGCTGATGGGATTGGATGCCTCACAACAAGCGGCACTTAATCATTCAAAAAAAGCAGTTGAAGCATTGCAATATTTACCTGGCGATAGCAGTTATTTAAAGTTTTTAGCTGAGTACCTTATTTCTCGTCAGAGTTAGGCATTTATTTCCAACCACAAGCAGTAATAACGATTGCAACTGAGGCACACTGGATTTTTGTACCAAACCTTGTAGTAAACGTTTTTTTGTAAGTAATTTTGTCCATAAATCTCTCGACACTGCCTTCGATGCCTTCTGCGTAAAAGTTCATTTCGTATTCGGGTTTATCGACTTCTTCATTGATAAGTTTAAACTCTTTAAACATTTGTGCTTGTTCAACACTTTTATAGACAAAGTCTTCTTCATGACCTGTTTTGGCTTGAAATTCTTTGCCTAATTTTACCGTGTTTTGTCGGTTTTTTATGGTGTTCAATAAAACCGCTGTCGATGGCAATTCGATAGGTTTGACTTCACTTTGTTTTGGCTTTTGCTTTTGAGGTGTGGACTTTACGATTTTAATTTCAGTTTTTATGCGTTTGTTTGGTGCTTCTTTTTTAAAAGAAACTTCTTTTTGTTTTGTTAATGGCTTCATGGGTGCTTTTTGAACTGGTTTTTTCTCTTTTTGTACGGGCTTTGTTTTCAAGACTGGAGTGGCTTTAGTTAATTCCAACGCAATTAATTTTTGTTGCTTTTGCTGAACATACAGTTGAACAGGCACCATCAACAACAAAACCAACAAACAAACAGAAACCAAAAAAGTAATAAAATTCCTTTTAGATTGACTGTGGTTGATTAAATAATAATCGCTAGTTGTGTGCATAGTTACCAAAATATTTCCCAATCGGTATTGTATCTATTGCGCGTTAATTTAGAGTTAAATGGTTCAAACATTTTCTGTTATACTACATTTAATTATCAATTGACACAGTCACTATGAACAATTTTCACCTCGCACAAATCAATATCGCCCAAGCCCAAGATGAAATGGATACCGCTGTTATGCAGGGCTTTGTTAATCGTTTAGAGGAAATCAACGCTTTAGCCGATGATGCCGATGGTTTTATTTGGCGGCCGCAATCTGAACAAGGCGATTCAACAGCCATTCGTGTGTTTGACGACCCATTATTATTGGTCAACATGAGCATTTGGGAAGACATAGCCTCACTCAAAAATTTTGTTTACCGTACCGCACATGTGGAACTTATTCAAGACCGCGAGGCTTGGTTTAACAAAATCGCACAAAAACACCAAGCCCTGTGGTGGGTTCCTGCAGGTCACATCCCCACAGTCGAAGAAGGCAAAGAACGCTTGGATTATTTACGCGAACACGGTCCAAGTGCTCATGCTTTTATCTTTGCTAAATCGTTTGAGGCTCAATCATGAAAAAATTTATTTTGTTTTTATTGAGCCTAAGCTTTTCTTCATTAGCCACAGATGTACGCCTTTACACCTTTGGTCATAGTCTAATTGATCACCGACCTCCCGCCATTCCTACACCCAGTGATGAAACCACGATTTTACATTGGATTAATGACATTGCTTTATTTGCTGGACACACATTTGCAACAGGTGGTCAGTATGGTTTTTTAACCACACACGATAATTTACCGCCTGCTTCTAATTGGGGTTATAACAATATTCCTGCGGTTTGGGATGATACCATCCAACCTTTTTCAGCAGCAAACATAAACACCATCTTAATTACCGCTGCGAATTTTATTCAATACCAAGGGGTCAATGACCCTCATCCACTTGATGCCACCACAACAGTAATCCAATCCACTAGCACTATATTTGATTGGGTTAACACCCAGCAAAGTGGTATAAAATTTTACATTTACGAAAACTGGCCCGAAATGGACTTAACAAATGCCTATCCCCCAACGTTGCCTACTGCCACAGAAGTCAATGATTTCCACCAGCAAACATTAGGAACATTTCACACATGGTGGTCTGATTACCTCACTCAAATGCATCTGTCTCGCCCAACTCTTGATATTCAAATGATTTCTGTTGGGCCAATAATTAGCAAAACAATCACTCAAATTATTCCAGGACAGTTACCTTTTAGTGAAACCTATGAAGACTCCGCACCTCACGGTCGTGCCAGTTTGTATTTTTTAGCGGGCATGATTACTTACATGGCAATTTATAACGAACAAATTCCTCAAGCTTATATGCCAAGCACCCTTGTACACAGCTCAATAAGAAATAACCTGCCTCAAATTCGAAACTTAATTTGGAACGAACTTAACCCTTCTGCCCTAGTCTTTGAAAATGGTTTTGAATAAATAATCCAACTAAATCCTTCAGGTTTTATACACTCTTTTGCTGATGCGTGTAAAATAGATTTTCCTTAAAAAACTATTTCAAGTGTTTTGCAAAAAAACCTAACATTGTTTGGTACAATTCTATGCGATTGTCCTCATGAGCAAAACCATGACCTTCATTATCTTTAACCATATAGGGTACATCGAAACCACGCTTTCTTAAGTTTTTGACAATTTGATCTGACTCACTCATTTTTACACGTGGATCGTTGGCTCCTTGTACAACAAATAGAGGTTTTGTTATCTTATCAACATTAAGGGCTGGTGAAACTTGTTTCATTATTAATTTATCCTCAGCCAAGTTTGGGTTATACCATTGTTCATACACTTGTTTTAAATATGGTTTCCAGTATGGAGGAAACGAATCAAAAAAAGTAAATAAGTTTGATACACCGACATAATCTACTCCACATACGTATAAATCTGGAGTCTTAACAAGACTCCCTAATGTTGCTAAACCGCCATAACTTGCACCATAAATAGCAATTTTTTTATCGTCAATAAGATTTAAGCTTTTGACATACGCAACACCATCTTCTAAATCTTCAAGCATTTTACGTCCAATTTGTTTACTTCCTGCTTGTTTAAATGCTTTACCATAGCCACCAGAACCACGGTAATTTATCTGTAAGGTAGCAAATCCTCGACTAGCAAATAACTGAGATTCAGAATTAAACCCCCAACTATCTCGCTCTCCATATGGACCACCATGAGGATTAACAATCAACGGCACTTTCTTTTGAGTGCTTTTACTTGGAAGTGTCAGATAAGCGTGTACACTCAGACCATCTCTTGCAATAAATTTTATGGCTTGCATTTCAGCCATGTCTTTTTCATGTAATTCTGGCTTTAAGTCAACCAACTTTTTATAATTATCCTTCTGTGTATCATAAACATAATAAACTCCAAAAAGTTTATCACTAGAAACATGGATAAGAATTTTATCTTCAGATTCAGTTTTACTAACTATCTCCACTTCTTTATCGGCAAATTGCTTATCAAAACTTTTATACCATTTGTGATAAGTTAAACTAACTGGAACAACAGTTTGTTTAATGCCATTATAACTATAGGAATCAAGTTCATAATTCCTTTTGTGTGACCAGGAAACATCCTCAGCATCAAAATCTGGATGAGTAAATACTTTGGCAATCATTTTGTTTTGAGCCAAATCGTAAAGAATTATTTCCCTCTTATCATTTTCTAAATTTGACAAAACATAAGCATCATGCGGATAGGGAGTTGCATAATTAAAATCAAGAACCCGAAAAACATCTTTCCATGAAGTTCTTACAACTTTTTTAAATGGTTGATTTTCTGTTTCTCGATAAGATAAAACATTATCTGTACCATCGACTTGTTGAACAATAGCTTTTAATTGTGCATTCTTATCGAAATAATAAACATCAATGAAATTTTCAAGGTCAGTATTTTCATAGAGTTTTTCAAGCTCTCCATTGGTAATATTTATTTTAAATGGCTCAAAAACTTCTGGATTATCTTTATTTAAACTAATAATTAAATAATCATCTTGTTCCTTTAGGCTCTCAAGTATAGAAACCTGTACTCCAGGATAAGGAGTCAGGTCAATTGACTTACCGCCAAATTTATCTACAGAAAATAAATGATAATTTTCATCACCACCTTGATCCATCACATAAACCAGTCGGTTATTGTTTGCCCAGCCATAACCAGCTATTTGTTGATCTTTTTCTTCAATTGCCATGTGTGCTTTTTTACTTTCAATTTCTTCTACAAACACATGGTTTTTTCCATCTTTATCCTTTTTCTTATAGGAAATATACTTTCCATTAGGTGAAAATTTAAATGAACTGAGATTTGGACGGCTAAAGAAGTCTTGAACCGAGTACTTGAATTGCCCGTTTTCTAACGAAGCAACTTGATTTAACTCCTCATTAGACGAGCGAATTGTTTCAGATGATTTATAACTTTTCTTGGTATGTGGTGTCAATGTTGATTGACAGCCTACAAGTAAAATAAAAATGCTAACAACTAAAGTTTTTTTTATGGGCATTATAAAGTATATCCTATGAATATTACTATTAAGACGCATCAATCTTGATATGGTTACATAAAAGTTTTTATATCCTAATTTACGAGGTTTTATACACTCTTTTGCTGATGCGTGTAAAATAGACTTTAATTAAATTTAACCTCTATAATTAATGTCAAAAATCTTAAATTTTGAAATCATGCCGATGGGTGAATACGCGGAAAAAGCTTATTTAGATTATTCCATGTATGTTGTTTTAGACCGCGCTTTGCCTTTTGTTGGCGATGGCTTAAAACCCGTGCAACGACGCATTATCTTTGCCATGAGCGAACTCGGCTTATCTGCCAAATCTAAACATAAAAAATCAGCCCGTACCATTGGTGATGTGATTGGCAAATACCATCCGCATGGCGATTCTGCCAGTTATGAAGCGATGGTGTTGATGGCGCAACCTTTTTCTTACCGTTATCCATTGGTTGATGGTCAAGGTAATTTTGGCTCACCCGATGACCCTAAATCCTTTGCTGCCATGCGTTATACCGAGTCACGTTTAACGGCTTATTCCAAATCTTTATTGCAAGAAGTCCCATTAGGAACGGTTGATTGGCAACCTAACTTTGATGGCACATTGCAAGAACCTGTATTTTTGCCTGCACGCTTACCCAATATTTTACTCAATGGTGGTTCGGGCATTGCTGTTGGTATGGCAACCGATGTGCCACCGCATAATTTACGTGAAGTTTCGGCTGCCTTGTTTCAGTTGTTGGATCACCCTGATTCGAGTATTGAAGACTTGTGCCAGCATATTCAAGGTCCTGATTATCCAACTTTTGCGGAAATTATTACGCCCAGAAAAGACATTGTTGAGATGTATACTCAAGGCAAAGGCAGTATTCGTATGCGTTGCGTGCATACACGTGAAGATAAAAATATTATAATCACTGCTTTGCCACATCAGGCCAGTCCTGCAAAAATTTTAGAACAAATTGCCAACCAAATGCGTGCCAGAAAACTACCGATGGTTGAGGATTTACGTGATGAATCTGATCATGAAAACCCATTTCGATTAGTTATTATTCCACGTTCTAATCGCATTGATTATGAAGGCTTAATGAGTCATTTATATGTGACTACCGATTTAGAAAAATCTTTTCGTGTCAACCTTAACATGATTGGCTTGGACAAACGTCCACAAGTTAAAAACCTTAAGATGATATTGCACGAATGGCTAGTCTTTAGAACTGAGACCGTTCGCAGACGTTTGCAAACCAGACTTGATAAGGTCGATGCACGTTTGCATATTTTAGAAGGTTTATTGATTGCTTATTTGGATTTGGATGAAGTGATTCGCATTATCCGCGAAGAAGATCATCCCAAAGAAACGTTGATTGAAACATTTAAACTGTCAGAAATTCAAGCCGAAGCGATTTTAGAAACCAAGTTACGAAATTTAGCAAAACTTGAAGAGATGAAAATTCGTACCGAGCAAATGGAATTGATGGCGGAACGTGATAAAATCGCAAGTATTCTGATGTCTCGTGCTAAGCTGAAAAAACTTATCAAAACTGAAATCATGGAAGAAACAGAATTACACGGCGATGCACGTCGTTCAGCCATTGTTGATAGAGTTGCTGCTAAAGTCTTTGATGAAACATCCTTAGTACCAAACGAACCCAATACCATTATTTTATCCAAAGTCGGATGGGTACGCGCTGCAAAAGGACATGATATTGATGTCACTAAGTTAAACTTTAAATCAGGTGACGAATACGCACATCATGCTTATGGACGCACCAATCTTAATGCCGTTTTCTTGAGTAACTATGGGCGAGCATTTTCATTACTGTCACATACATTGCCATCAGCACGTGGACAAGGTGAGGCCTTAACCACTAAGTTTAAGCTACCAGAAGATTCGCAATTTGTTGCAACAATTTGTGAAAAACCCGACACCCTATTGTTAATGGCATCCTCAGCGGGTTATGGTTTTATTACCGAAATGGAAAACTTATACTCCAAAGTCAAAGCTGGAAAACACGCTATATCCGTGCCCAAAGGAGACTTTACAACATTACCTCCCAAAGTTGTCAATAATATTGATGAAGACTTTATTGTCTGTGCCACTTCGCAAGGACATTTGTTGGCCTTCCCTGTGCATGAATTGCCGCATTTAACCAAAGGCAAAGGCAATAAGATGATTAATATTCCGCCGAAGTTATTGAAAGCTGGTGATGAAACTATGGTAGATATGTTAGTGCTCAGTGAAAACCAATCATTCCTCGTATGGGTAGGCAAAAAATATATCCGCATCAAGTGGAATGATTTACAGAACTTCTTGGGTTATCGCGCCAAACGCGGCAGTTTATTGCCCAAGGCTTATCGTAACGTGAGTCGATTGGAAAAAGAGAATTAACGTCTTTTGATTGAAAATTACTCATCATTCCTGCGTAGGCAGGAATGACGGTACTTCTGGACAAAAAACCATGTGTAGAATGGGGTATGTTATCGAAAAACTTCAACAAAGTTATTTAGTGCTTGACCCAGAAAGGAATCGTAGCGAGGGAAAGTCTGGTTTGAAGCAAAATATTTCATTATTTATGCGTATCTTCCATGATACTTGCCGCTACGCGGCTAACGTGAAAAAAACATCAGGAATATTTTTTCATGAAAACCCACATGGAAGTGGGCAAGTATCAAGGATGATACGCGTAAATCCAGCTTTTGAGTAGTAGATTACTTCTTTCTCGGTCAGGCACAAATATCGAAGTGATGAACTAATACAAGGAGATCTTTCTTTTATATCTCATTAAGTTAGAGATTGCAAGAAAACCTTATCTCTGCAGTATAGCTCTTGTTAATGGAGCGACCATTTACTTCAAGCTACACCTTGATATAAAGTTTTCTTGCAATCCTGAGTTACGGTATTATATCGCTGGGTTTATACTAGTGGTTGCAAATTCTGTAACGGAGCAATTGATTTTGCAATCCATTGCCTATTTTTGTTATAGGCTTGTATCTTGGGTTGCAGAAAATCATTGGACACTACCAAATCAGCAAAGGTTTTTGGATTCACTTCACAGCAATATATCTTATGAGCTGCAAGCCATATATCCTTGAAAATAGTTTCATAGCCACTAAGCTTCTTTCTGGCAATAAAGCGATTAAAAGCCTGTTTTTCATCTACATCAAGATATATTTTGAAATCCAATACTTCTCTCAATTTGGTTTTAAAAATAAAAACTCCCTCAATAATTAAAATCTCATTCCTATCTTTGGCTAGATATATCGCCTTAAGCAACTTTTTTGTATCAATACATGCCTCATAATAGTAGTTAACATCTGCTGATGTGAGTGAACTGTTTTTAAATTTTGTATAAACGTTTTTTATCACCCCAGAATCACAATAGTCATCAACATGAATTAAGCCCACTTTGTGATCATTCTTTAATGCATAGTTGTATAGTTTCACAACGTTATTGTTAAATAATTGCCACACTCATTGTGGAGCGTAGCGGAACAATGAGTGTGGCAGGCTTTTAAAAACTCGCCTTGTTAGATAAAATTCAATCAACTAACAGG